>NZ_JABXGB010000016.1:0-116237 GCF_022627935.1 Ochrobactrum sp. C6C9
TATCATACCTTAGGAGAATGACCATGGGGCCCGTCACGGACAAGGTCGCGACAGCCGAACGCCTGCCGCAAGAAACGAAAATCGCCATTATCGGCGGCGGCGTCATCGGTGTTTCCACCGCCCTGTTTCTGGCCGAACGTGGCATCCCGGTCGCCCTGTTCGAAAAGGGTGAAATCGCAGGCGAACAGTCCAGCCGCAACTGGGGCTGGTGCCGCCGCACGGGCCGCGATACCCGTGAAATGCCGCTGATCGTCGAAAGCATGCGGCTTTGGGACGGAATGAACGAGCGCACGGGCCGCGAAACCGGCTTCCGTGTGACCGGTATTGCCTATGCGGCTGAAAAAGCCGAACAGATGGCGCTCTACGAACAATGGATTGCCGCTGCGCGCGAGCATGGCATTGAAACCGACATTCTGAACAGCCAGCAGGCCGAAGCGCTGGCTCCGGGCCTGACGCGTCGCCTTGCTGGCGGCATGATCACGCCGCTTGACGGTCGCGCAGAGCCGCAAAAGGCTGTGCCCGCCTTTGCCGCCAAGGCGCAGGAAGACGGTGCCGTCATTATGCAGAATTGCGCGGTACGCGGCATCGAAACGACCAATGGCCGCGTGACTGCCGTTCTGACGGAAAAGGGCCGCGTGCGTTGTGAGGCGGTCGTTGTGGCTGGTGGCGCATGGTCGCGCCTGATTATCTCGGAGTTCAATGCCCGCCTGCCGCAACTCAAGGTTCGCTCGTCGGTTTTCCGCACCACGCCGATTGATGCCGGTGTGGAACCCGCCATTGCCTATTCGGATTTCGCGCTGCGCAAGCGGATGGACGGCGGCTATACGGTCGCCAGCCTCGGCGGCTCGATTGCCGATATCGTTCCCGACAGCTTCCGCTATCTGAAAGATTTTATCCCTTCGCTATCCAGTGGAGAGTGGTTCAATGTGCGTTTCCGTTTCGGAAAGCGCTTCTTCGAAGAAGCCTTCCAGTGGAAGCTGCGCCCCGCCGATCAGGTCTCGGTCTTCGAGAGAATCCGCACGCTCGACCCCGAACCGCACCGGGCCGCCAATGCAGCAATTCTGTCGAAGCTGAAACAGGCGATCCCCGCCTTTGCTTCCGTCTCGATTGCACAGGAATGGGCGGGCTTGATCGACACCATGCCGGATATCATTCCGACCATTTCCCCGATTCCGGGCGTTGAGGGCCTTATCGTTGCGACCGGCTTCTCCGGCCACGGCTTCGGCATCGGCCCCGGCGCTGGCCGTCTGGTTGCGGATATGGTGAGCGGTGAAACGCCTGTGGTCGATCCATCGCCGTTCCATATTTCCCGCTTTTCCGATGGGTCAAAACTGCGCATCGAAACCTGGGGCTAAGCCCAATATGCTTTCCCCGGAGCTGACAGCTCCGGGGAATTCGGCGCGAGTTATTCAATCACGCCGCAGGCGAAGCGCGCGCCGCCACCGCCAAGCGGCTTCGGTTTATCCGCATAATTATCGCCGCCAACATGGACCATCAGGGCGCGACCCTTGATTTCATCCAACGATTTGAGACGCGGCGAAACCACGCTACCCGTAACCTTGCCGTCCGCATCGGCCTTCAACAGCGGCAGGTCGCCCATATGGCCCTCGCCCTCAGGCCCCATGTGATGCTTGGTATGGCCGGGGTCATAATGGCCGCCAGCCGCCTCTGCGGGAGCGGTCTTGCCGTCCTTTTCCGCCGGTGCGCAGCTTCCCTTTTCGTGGACATGGAAACCATGTTCCCCCGCTGCTATGCCCTGCAAATTGGGTGTAAACTGCAGGCCATCAGCGGTTTGCGAAATCGTAATCGTGCCGAGTTCCTTGCCCTGCCCTGCGGGCAGCGCCTCAAACATTTTCACGCTGACGTCGTCCGCAAAGGCGGGCACAGTCGCAAGCGCCAGTAACGAACCTAATATCAAGCTGCGCATCGTCTCCTCCATCCTCAAATTAGTTTCGGGATAAAAACTAACGTATGGATCGACAAATTGTTCGGTTTATAAAGTTTGCAAAAGATTGCGCGGCAGTGTTCCGCCGCGCAATCCGATATTGGATCAGACAGTTACGAACTGCCCCATCATGCCGACATCTTCATGCTCCAGCACATGACAATGGAACATGAATGGATGACTGCGCACCGCTTCACGGTCGAAGTGTACCAGAAGCTCGGCCTTGCCATCAATCAGCGCTGTGTCTTTCCAACCCGACTGATGGGCGGGCGGAGCCTTGCCGTTCAACGTCAGGATACGGAAAGAGGCACCGTGGATATGGAACGGATGCGCCATTTCCTTCGTGGTCAGTTCCCATATTTCCCATGAGCCCAGCCTGGCCTCCACATCGATACGCTTCATGTCGAAAGGTTCGCCCGCAATCGCCATGCGCACACCGGACGTCATCGCATCCAGCGCCGGACCGGTATCTGCGGATGAACGGCTACCATGCATCATGTCGTGGTCCATCTCCCCGCCCTGCATGGCGCCCATATCCATCGGGCCCATCCTGTGGCCAGCATGGGGGTCTGCGGCAGGCTTTTGCATCATCAGCTTCATGTTTTCAGCCATGCGCTCATCAAAGAAGAATGAACGCCTGCGCACCGATTTGTCGGGGTCTGGCGCTTCCGGTGCTTCAAGACTTGCCGGAATGTCCTTGACCCCTCCCTTAAGCGCGCTATCGACGCTGAACCGCATCAGCATCTGGTCGTCGCCGCCGCTGTCATCGCTTGCGGTCAGAAGTTCGACACTATTGCCTCCCGTCGAAAAATCGACGAGCGCCTCATAACGCTCGCCGGGGCTGATCGTTAGCCGTTCGACGGCTTCCGGCTTGCCGGTAAAGCCACCATCGGAAGCAAACACATGCAGCGGACGATTATCGCTGAAACGCACATGGAAATTGCGCGCATTGGCACCGTTGAGAATGCGCAGGCGCACCACTGCCGCGGGCACCTTCGCTTCCGGCGAGATGACGCTATTGACGATCAGCCGGTTCCCGCGAAAACCGTGCATCAGATCCATGATATCGGGCTGATAGACCTTGTCGCCTTCGATGACACGGCGGTCCTGAAGTACCAGCGGAATATCGTCCACACCATAGGTTTCCGGCAGGCCTCGCTCGGCATCCTTGCCGTCGCTGACGATCATCAACCCGGCAATGCCCATATGCGCCTGACGGGCGGTGCCGCCGTGCAGATGCGGGTGAAACCAGTTGAACGAAGCCGGTTGGTTGACCGTTACCCTTGGTTCCCAGCGGCCTCCCGCCGGAACAAGATTGTGCGGCCCACCGTCAAGGTTCGACGGAACGAACAGCCCGTGCCAATGCAGGGTCGTCTCCTCGTCCATGTCGTTTTCGACGGCAAGCGTTACGTTTTCGCCATTCTTGAGCCGGACGACGGGGCCGAGATAGGTTCCGTTGATACCGGCAGAAGCCGCATCGCTGCCCGGCGCGAAGGAATGACGACCCTTGCCGATCTTGAGCCGGACGACGCCGGAAGCATCGGGTTCCAGCAAAGGCGGAACGGGCAGGCTCTGCGCCTTGCCCGATGGGGCCATTTCCATGGCGCCGTGGCCCATATTCTGATGCGCATCCTGCGCAAAGCCGGTCAAAGGGCGAACAGCGGCGAAGCTTGCCGCGCCCGCGCCGAGCGCGAGCAGGCGGCGGCGAGTTAATCCACGCATAGTGAAGTCTCCAAATAGAATTCCAGACAATAATCCTGTCGCCGCCGATGGATCGACAGCGTTTTGAGCGATTAAAGCGGAAGTGTTATTGGAGGTCGCAGAAGGTCATGGCGGGCATTGCTGCTCAGTGCGGCAACGAGTGGCGGATGACCAAAATCCTGTGACGGCGCGAATGCGCCAATATCGGCGCTCAACTGCACAATACAGCCGCAACTCATCATCACACAAGCGACCGGAGCCTTTGCTCCGTGATCCATGGGTGCCTGTTGTCCCCCATGGTGGGAGACGGGCATCGCGCTGTCTGCGGATTGTTGTTTGCTCATACGACAGCCGACAGAAACGCCTGCTGTCGGCGTATCATGCGCCATGGCATAACAAAGCTGTGTGGAAACGAGAAACAGCACTGACAAAACCGTCAGCAACACGCGCGACGGCATATGCAGGAAGGAAAGACCCCACATATTGCGTCTGCCGCCAATGTTCTGTTTCACGAACTGCATCTCCGCATCCGAATTGATGCCCGGTTATTGATCCGACCCGAATCTAGGGACACGATGTGACAATTGAAAGGCCTATTCTTACATCCCATGATTTTGCTCGCACTTTCACTTTTCTTTCGAAAAGAAGAGTTGCGCGTTCATAAAATTACGCAAAACCCCTTTTCTGCTTGCGATTCCGTATCACACGGTTTTAAAGAACCGCATCGAGGCTGCTCCCAATTATAACAGCCCACAAAAACGGATAAGAAAATGACTGTCGCTCAAGCGGTTGTTCCGCAGCAAAATTCCGCGCGCCGTGTTCTGGCCGCAAGCATGATCGGCACTACGATCGAATTCTTCGACTTTTACATTTATGCAACGGCAGCGGTGATTGTATTCCCGCATCTGTTCTTCCCTGCTAGCGATGGTAATTCGGCACTGCTTCAATCGCTTGCCACATTTGCTATCGCGTTCTTTGCCCGCCCGATTGGTGGCGCGCTGTTCGGTCACTTCGGTGACAGGATCGGCCGCAAGGCAACGCTCGTGGCTGCGCTCATGACCATGGGCATTTCCACAGTCGCCATCGGCTTCCTGCCGACCTATGAATCCATCGGCGTCTGGGCCGCTCTCCTGCTGGCGCTGTGCCGTCTCGGCCAGGGTCTCGGTCTCGGCGGTGAATGGGGCGGCGCCGTGCTGCTCGCCACCGAAAACGCGCCAGAAGGCAAGCGCACCTGGTACGGCATGTTCCCGCAGCTCGGCGCGCCGGTCGGTTTCATTCTGGCAACGGGCATTTTCCTGTTTCTGGCCGAAGTTCTCACCGAAGAACAGTTCTTCGCCTTTGGCTGGCGCGTTCCGTTCATCGCCAGTGCAATTCTCGTCGCGGTCGGCCTCTTCATCCGCCTGAAGATCGCTGAAACGCCGGAATTCCAGAAGGCCATCGACAAGGCCGAACGCGTTGAAGTGCCGGTTGCCACGCTGTTCAAGCAGCACAAGCTGAACCTGTTCCTCGGCACCATCGCCGCCGTTGCAACCTTCGTGCTTTTCTACCTCATGACCGTGTTTTCGCTCGGCTGGGGCACGCGTGCGCTGGGCTATAGCCGTGAAGAATTCCTCGTCCTGCAGATGATCGGCGTCGTGTTCTTCGGCCTGACCATTCCGCTGTCGGCTATTCTGTCCGACCGCTATGGCATGCGCCCGGTGATGATCGTCGTCACGATCCTGATTGGTCTCTACGGCCTGATCATGGCACCGCTTTTCCTGGGCGGTACGGCTGGCGTTCTGGCCTTCCTCATCATCGGTTTCGGCCTGATGGGCATGACCTATGGTCCGATCGGCGCGGCGCTGGCCGAACCGTTCCCGACCTCGGTACGCTACACCGGCGCATCGCTGACCTTCAATCTGGCCGGAATTCTCGGCGCTTCGGTCGCGCCTTATATCGCGACGTGGCTCGCCACCCATTACAGCTTCGACTATGTCGGCTATTACATGGTGGTCGCAGCCCTGATCTCGCTGGTCGGCTTTGCCTTCATCTCGTTCAATCGCGGCAAATAAAGCCAAGTTTGAAAGCCAAACAAAAGCCCGCGTGGAGCAATCCACGCGGGCTTTTTCGTTTCCGTTGCCGAAAGCCTATTCGACGTCGGCAGCTTCGAGTGCAATCGCGACCGACTTGATGATCGCGGCAAAACGCGCTGCCGTCTGGATGACTTCCGTCGTCACGTTAGCTTTGCGCAGCACATCTTCATGCGCGTCGATGCACATGCCGCAACCATTGATCGCCGAAACCGCGAGCGACCAGAGTTCGAAATCGACCTTGTCCACGCCCGGATTGCCGATCACATTCATGCGCAGCTTGGCTGGCAATGTGCGGTAGTCCTTGTTCGAGGCCAGATGCACGAAGCGATAATAGACATTGTTCATGCCCATGACGGATGCAGCCGATTTTGCAGCCTGCACCACCGATGCGTCGACCTTGCCTGCGGCTTCGGCGGTTAGCGCCTTGCGCACATCCGCATTGCGCGAGGCAATGCCGCAAGCCACGAACAGACCGTATTTCTGCTGCGGGGTCAGCGTTTCGTCGCTGGCCATGGACGACAGGTTGAGGCGGACATCCTTGGCGAAATCCGGGATTTTTGACTTCAGGTCGTCAATCGACATGGAACCCTCTTATTGCTTATTGCTGGATAAAAGAAAGGCGGGCCTGAACCCGCCTTTTGATTGGTCGTGCGCGACAGCTTAAGCTGCCTTCAACGTCTCGCCACCGACTTCGCGGTTGCAAGGGCACAGTTCATCGGTCTGCAAAGCGTCGAGAACGCGCAGCGTATCCTTCGGAGCGCGGCCAACATTGAGGTTGGTAGCGTAAACGTGCTGGATCGTGTTGTCCGGATCGACAACGAAGGTGTAGCGATAGGCAACGCCATCCGGCGAACGAACACCGAGGCCGTCAACCAGCGAGCCATTGGTGTCGGCAAACGACCAGATCGGCAGCTTGTCGAGATCCTTGTGGTCGCGGCGCCATGCGAGCTTCACGAACTCATTGTCGGTGGAACCGCCGAGAACAACAGCGTCGCGGTCTTCAAAATCCGAAGCCAGACGAGCGAATTCTGCAATTTCAGTCGGGCAGACGAAGGTGAAATCCTTCGGGTAGAAGAAGATGACCTTCCACTTGCCTTCGAAGCTCGTTTCCGTCAGCTCTTCGAATGCCGAAACACCGTTTTCTTCATGATGGTTGAAACCGGGCTTTACACCGGTGACCTTGAAAGAGGGGAGCTTATCGCCGATACCGAGCATCTTAAAACCTGCCTGTAAATTCTATAGTTATTCAGAAAATTCAGAATTTTCTGAATTTTCTGCTTGCGAGTCATCTATAGTCGACCTACCACTATCGGTCAAAGCGATTAAAGCGATTGTTCATATCGATTATAACGATAAGCCCTTCATTTCATGCTCAATATCAGCGTTCGCCAGCTCCACTATTTTCTCTCGCTTGTACAGGCAGGTTCGTTTTCGCGCGCCGCTGAAGCCGTGGGCGTCACCCAGTCCACATTAAGTGCTGCCATTCAGGCGTTGGAAGCGGAACTGGGCGTCACATTGATCGACCGGACGGGCCGACGCATGCAACTCTTGCCCGCTGGCGAGGATTTTCTGGCCCGCGCCCGTGATATCGTTGCGCGGATCGAAGAGCTGCCCGAACATGCCCGGCAGGCCGAACGACCGTTGACCACGCGCCTGCGGCTTGGCGTCATTCCGTCCATCGCGCCGTTCTTCCTGCCGAAAGTCCTGCCCGCGACGGCCAAGGCGTTTCCCGAGTTGCAACTGACCGTGCGTGAAGGGCTGACCCGCAGCCTGCTGGAAAGCCTGCGCTCTGGCACGCTGGACGTCGCGCTTGTAGCCCACCCCTATGACCTCGACGAGTTCGAAATGGCGGAAATCGGGCATGATCCGTTTTTCCTGGCCGTGCGCCGTGATCACGCGCTTGCCAATCGGGATCGCGTCGATGCCGACGATCTGCTGGATGAGCCTTTCCTGCTGCTCGAAAGCGGCCATTGCCTGCGCGAACATGTGATGGCGGCCATCGGCTCCAAGCCTGCCCAAACCGGCGGTGATGTGCACGCCACCAGCATCATGACGCTGGTTCAGCTCGTGCAGTTTGGTATGGGCGTCACGCTGCTGCCGGAGCTGGCTGTCAAGGCCAATGTGGCGCGCGGCACCGATCTCAGCATCGTGCCCTATGAGGGGAAGAACAATTTCCGTTCGCTGGTGCTGGCGTGGCGGGCGAATGCGGCGCGGCGCAACGAGTTCCAGCTGTTCGCCAGCCATCTGCGCGACAACTGTATGAGCGACGCAGCCTGACCTGAACTACAGAACGCCCCAGGCGCGAAAGCGGCCTCGCCCGGTCATTTCGCGCAGATTGAGTTCGCCGATCAGCTTCAACGCACCTTGCTGCGTGACCTGTAATTCCTTCTCGATCATCTGGCTGGAAACCAGCGGATTGCTCAGGATCAGTTCCATCAATTGCGGCAAACGCGAATTGGATCGGCGCCCCTTCAGCTTGCGCTGCATCTGTTCGCGCGCCAGCATCAGGCGGTCATGCTCCTTCATGCCCGCTTCCGAAGCCTCTTCGATTGCCGCCAGAAAAACCTTGAGCCGCATAAGCCGGTTCGGCGAACGGCGTTCATTGGGCTTTTTCGTCTGCAAACCGATACTGATCGCTGGCAGATGATTGGCGGCGATGCCCGACTGGTTCAGGAAAGACGCCGTCAGCAGTCGGCCAATCCAGGACGAGCGCTGCACCACCTGCATGGAAAACCAGGCGTCATGCATGATTGCGGCACGCAAGAGCGGCGGCAAATGCCGGGTTGAATCGAAAATTTCGCGCCATTCCTGCAGACGCTCGGCCTCGTCCCAGTCGTCTTCATAGATCAGCGTATCGCGTGGCAAAGGTTTCGGCTTGCGGGGTTCGCTGGTCACGCCTTTTAACAGGGCATCCGTTCGTGCCAGAAGCGCGTCGATATCATCAAGCAGCGGATCGCTGTCGTCATCGTCGGACAGGGCGGACGGCTCTGGCTCGGGTGTTTCAGCAACATCAGGATTAAGCCCCAGGAGCTGCCGCATGCCAGCAGGACTCAACGCCCAGCCCGCCGCACGGCCCGCAATCTGGCGGCGCATACGTAGCACCGCATGAGCGACCGTGAGGGCATGGCTTGGCGTGCGGCTGTCCATCAGCGCATCATGGAGCACCAGGTCTTCCAGATGCACCAGTTCGCCTTCCAGCCACATGGAGGAGACGGCGTCCTGCATATGCATGCGCCGTTTCAATCCATCACAGATGGGCGAACGCGCCAGCCGCTCGTCCAGTCGTGTCAGCGCGGCGGTCGCGCTGGTCACGGCAAGGAAAAGTTCCTCAAGCGGCAGGTCATCGATTTTGTAAGCCATATCCGCATATCGCAGCCTCGCGGCGGGAAAGGCAAACGGAAATCAATGCCTAAGCCAGAACGTCCGCAACTTTCACACGGCGTCCCTCTTTGACCGAGCGCAAAGCCGCTTCGGCCAATGCCAAGGCCTGCAAGCCATCCTCGGCGGAAGGCGACGGCGCTTTGCCGCTATCCAGCGCATCGATGAACGACGCAATTTCCGCCGCATAAGCCTGCGTATAACGCGTCATGAAGAAATCATGCAGCGGCGGGCGGGTGTAACCATCCTTCGAAGCTATTTCTATCGATACCGGACGCTGGTTTTCCGCCGATACAGCGCCCAGCGAACCATGCACTTCAATGCGCTGATCGTAGCCATAGGAGGCGCGGCGCGAATTGGAGATAACGCACTGACGACCGGAAGCCGTGGTGAGGATGACGCTGGCGCTATCAAAATCGCCAAGCTCGCCAATCTTCGGGTCCACCAGCACCGAGGCCGAGGCCGAAACACTGTCGATTTCCTCGCCGAGAAGAAACCGCGCCATGTCAAAATCATGGATCGTCATGTCGCGGAAGATCCCGCCTGAAACCTTGATATATTCGGCGGGCGGCGCGCCGGGATCGCGGCTGGTGATCGTCACCATTTCGACCTTGCCGATCTGGCCATCGTCAATCGCCTTGCGCACGGCTGTAAAATGCGGATCGAAACGGCGGTTGAAACCGAGCATCACTTTCGCGCCGGTCTCCTTGATGACTTTCAGGCAAGCGCGCACCCGCGCAATGTCGAGATCAATCGGCTTTTCGCAGAACACCGCCTTACCTGCCCGCGCAAAGCGCTCGATCAGATCGGCATGGGTGTTGGTCGGCGTGCAGATCAGCACCGCATCCACATCACCGGACTTTTCGATCTCTTCGATTGTGCGCACATCCGCACCGGCAGCGTCGGCAATCGCGTGCGCCGCCGCCTCATTGGCGTCGGCGACTGCGACCAGTCTGGCGCGCCTGTCGGACGCTATCGCGCCCGCGTGAACCTTGCCGATGCGACCTGCGCCAAGCAGTGCCAGACGTGTCACCATTGCCTTATCCCTCCCAGGAAACCGCCGCTGTGAAACGGTTACAAAACTGATTGATATTCCCATTCATGCGTTTACCACTTAATTGTCCCGTTTATTGGGGATCGCGCGTAAGGCATATTGGAATATTTATTCTATTTTGCTAGAATGTGGCATAAAGATTGTCAAGACACCGTTTTTGGAAAGTCCGCAATGGATACAGTTTCCGCTTCATCCCCAGCCCCAACCACCGTCAAGGAATTTGAAGCGCGTCTGCTGGAAGTTTCCGACCGCCTGCCGAAGCGCCTGAAACAATGCGCGGATTTTGTCGCGGCCAATCAGGACCGCATCGCGGTTTCCACAGTCGCAGAAATGGCCGATGGCGCAGGCGTGCAAAGCTCGGCCTTCATGCGGTTTTGCCAATTGCTGGGCTTTTCCGGCTTTTCGGAAATGCAGAAGCTTTTCCGAGAATCCTATGCTGGCGGCTGGCCGGATTATTCGACCCGTCTGGAACATCTGCGCGAGACGGCAGCCAACAGCGCGCCTGCCTTGCTGGCCGAATTTGCCGAAGCGGGGCGTACGTCGCTTGAAGGCCTGCTCAAGACTATAGAACCGGAAGCGCTGGAAAGAGCCGTCGAGATTCTCGCCCGCGCCGAGACAATCCACCTCGTTGGCATTCGCCGCGCGTTTCCTGTGGCAAGCTATCTCGCTTATGCGCTGGAAAAGATGCAGGTTCCGGCCATGCTGCACAGCGCCGTCGGCAAGCTGGAAAACATGCACGCCATCCGCAAAGGCGATGTGCTTTTGGCAATCACCTTTTCGCCCTACTCCGCTGAAACCGTCGAGATGGCGGAATCCGCTGCCGCGCGCGGCGTCAATGTCGTCGGCATCACGGATACCATCGTCAGCCCGCTGAGCAAGCTTGCGCAACAAACCTTGCTGGTCTCCGAAGTGGATTTCGGCGCTTTCCGCTCGCTTTCCGCCACACTCTGCCTCGCTATCGCGCTTGCGGTTGCCGTCGGCACCGCCCGCCAGTCGGGTTGATTCCATTTTTCGGTTGAAATGGAATAATAAATCCATTTTAATCAGAAATGGAATAACTGCTATGCGCACAGAATCGCATTGCGGTCATCATAAGAAGTGCCGAGGGAGGAAGCGCATTTCATGGAGAAGCCGCTCGACTTGATAACGATTGGCCGGTCTTCGGTGGACCTCTATGGCGCGCAGATCGGCGGCCTTCTCGAAGATATGGCTTCCTTCAACAAATATGTCGGCGGCTCCCCGACGAATATCGCAACGGGCACCGCCCGGCTCGGCCTCAAATCCGCACTGATCACGCGCGTCGGCGATGAGCATATGGGCCGTTTCCTGCTGCGCGAGTTGGAACGGGAAGGTGTAGACACCCGCGGCATCGTCACCGATCCGCAACGTTTGACCGCACTGGTCATTCTGGGCATCCGCGACCAGCAGCATTTTCCGCTGATTTTCTACCGCGAGAACTGCGCCGACATGGCGCTTTGCGAAGATGATATCGACCCGTATTTCATCGCTGAAGCTGGATGCGTTCTCGCAACCGGCACCCATCTGTCGCATCCGCGCACGGAAGCCGCTGTCCTCAAGGCGCTGCGCCTTGCGCGCCAGAATGGCAGTCGCACCGCGCTCGATATCGATTATCGCCCCAATCTTTGGGGTCTTTCAGGGCATGGCGATGGCGAAAACCGTTTCATCGAATCTGCTGCCGTCACCGCAAAGCTGCAATCGAGCCTGCCGCTTTTTGACCTCATCGTAGGCACGGAGGAAGAGTTTCACATTGCAGGCGGCTCGACCGATACGCTTGCAGCCCTCACCGCTGTGCGCAAGATCACCGATGCCGTTCTTGTCTGCAAGCGCGGGCCGATGGGCGCGGTGGTTTTCGAAGGCGCTATTCCAGACAATCTCGACAAGGGGCAGAGCGGAGAAGGCTTTCCCATCGAAGTTTTCAATGTGCTGGGCGCGGGCGATGGCTTCATGTCCGGCCTGTTGCGCGGCTGGCTGAAGGGCGAGGACTGGCCGACCAGCCTGAAATTCGCCAATGCCTGCGGTGCTTTCGCCGTCTCCCGGCATGGCTGCACGCCCGCTTATCCAAGCTTCGAAGAAATGCAATATTTCTTCCGCAACGGCATTCGAAATCATGCGCTGCGCAAGGATGCGCAACTGGAACAGGTGCATTGGTCCACCAACCGCAATGGCGACTGGCCGCATATGCGGGTTTTCGCTTTCGATCATCGCATCCAGCTGGAAGAAATGGCTGCCGAGGCCGGCGTGGATAACACCAAGATCGGCGAATTCAAACGTCTCTGCCTCGACGCCGCCTTGCAGGTTTCCGGCGGAAGCGGCGGCTATGGCATCCTGTGCGATGGTAGGCTGGGTCGTGACGCGCTCTACCGGGCGGCTGGCTCCGGCCTATGGATCGGACGCCCGACCGAATGGCCGGGTTCGCGTCCGCTAAAGCTGGAACCAGACCTCGGAGCCGATTGCGGCGGACTCGTGGAATGGCCGGTGGAACATGTGGTGAAGCTTCTCTGTTTCTACCACCCGGACGATACGGCGGATATGAAGGCCGAACAGGAAGCGACCGTCAAACGGCTGTTCACGGCGGCGCGCCGCAACCGGCTGGAGTTTCTGCTGGAGATCATTCCGTCCAAGGCCGGGCCGGTCGATGACGAGACCACCGCGCGCGTCATCCAGCGCTTCTACGATATCGGCGTCTATCCTGACTGGTGGAAGCTGGAACCGATGAAGACCAAGGCGGCCTGGGCCAATGCCTGTGAAGCCATCACCCGCAACGATCCTTACACGCGTGGCATCGTGGTTCTGGGTCTTGATGCGCCAGCCGAGGAGCTGGAATCGAGCCTCGCAATAGCGGCAGGCTTCGATCTTGTGAAAGGCTTTGCGGTCGGCAGAACCATCTTCGGTGACGCAGCGCGCAAATGGCTAAATGGTAAGATCAGCGATGATGAGGCCGTTGCCGAAATGGTCGCGCGCTACAAAAACCTGTGCGATGTCTGGGACAAACTGCGCAGACACTGATTCATATCTCGGGAGGAGACATGACAACCGTTCGACTGACTGCCGCGCAAGCGCTGGTGCGTTATCTCGCGAACCAGATGACGCCGGAAGGCGACACATTCATCGCGGGTGTATGGGCTATTTTCGGTCATGGCAATGTGGCGGGGCTGGGCGAGGCGCTTTACGGCATCCGCGAGCAGTTGCCGACATGGCGCGGCCATAACGAGCAGACCATGGCCCATGCGGCCATCGCCTATACCAAGCAGCTTGGCCGCAAACGCGCCTGCGCCGTCACATCCTCCATTGGCCCCGGCGCGACCAATATGGTGACGGCGGCAGCGCTGGCCCATGTGAACCGCCTGCCCGTTCTGCTTATTCCCGGCGATGTCTTCGCCAATCGCGGCCCCGATCCCGTGCTGCAGCAGATCGAGGATTTCGACGACGGCACCATGACCGTCAACGACTGTTTCCGCCCGGTGAGCCGCTACTTCGACCGCATCACCCGACCGGAACAGCTTCTCACCGCCCTGCCCCGCGCCTTCCGCACCATGACCGATCCAGCCGATTGTGGCCCGGTGACACTCGCCTTCTGTCAGGATGTTCAGGCGGAAGCCTATGACTGGCCGCTGGAATTCTTCGCGCCGAAAGTCTGGCATTGGCGTCGCCCTCCGCCGGATGAACTGGAGCTCGCAACCGCCATCGCCGCAATCCGCAACGCATCCAAGCCTGTGATCGTCGCAGGCGGCGGCGTGCATTATTCCGGCGCGCATGAGGCTTTGAAGCAATTTGCCGAAACGCACGGCATTCCCGTCATCGAAACGCAGGCCGGTAAATCCGCACTGCCATGGGATCATCCGCTCAATTTCGGCCCGGTTGGTGTGACGGGTGCCGACAGCGCCAATGCTGTTGCCGCCGAAGCGGATCTGGTGATCGGCGTTGGCACTCGCTTTCAGGATTTCACCACCGGCTCATGGGCGCTGTTCAAGCATCCGGGCCGCAAGCTCTTGTCGCTCAACGTCCAGCCCTATGACGGGGCGAAGCACAATGCGCTGCCTTTGGTGGCGGATGCGCGGATCGGGTTGCAGGCGCTTGACACTGCGCTTTCAGGCTACAAGCGCTTGCCTGTTGACATGGGATTGAAAGACAAATGGTTTGCCGATGCCGACCGGATCACCGCTGCACCAACGGAGGGCAATGCCCTGCCCACCGACATGCAGGTCATCGGTGCCGTACAACGCCAGTCACGCGACAATACGGTTGTCATGTGCGCAGCCGGTACGATGCCGGGCGAGTTGCACCAGCTCTGGAAGGCCGGGCGCGCCATGTCCTATCACATGGAGTATGGCTTCTCCTGCATGGGCTATGAAATTGCGGGTGGCCTTGGCATCAAGATGGCTGAGCCGGACCGCGACGTCATCGTCATGGTTGGCGATGGCTCCTACATGATGGCAAACTCCGAACTCGCCACCGCCGTGATGCTGGGCCAGAAAATCACCGTTGTCCTGACGGACAATCACGGCTTTGGCTGCATCAACCGGCTGCAAATGGCCACTGGTGGCGCGGAATTCAACAATCTGCTCGACCATGCCGCCCATGTGAACCCGTCGCAGATCGACTTCGCCGCGCATGCCCGCGCCATGGGTGCGGATACACGCAAGGTTACGTCGATCACGGAGCTGGAAGCGGCCCTTGCCGAAACACGCGAAAGCCCACGCACAAGTGTGATCGTCATCGATACCGATCCCTACCCGACGCCTGACACTGGCGGCTGGTGGTGGGATGTTGCCGTGCCGGAAGTATCGGAGCGCGAACAGGTACGCGCTGCCCGCCGCGCCTATGAAGCTCAGCTGAAAGAAAGAAACTGACCGATGATCTTGTACGGCACCAATCCCATTGCCTGGTCCAATGATGACGACCGCAGCCTCGGCGCGCATATCACGCTGGATCAATGCCTGGATGAAGCGGCGAAAATCGGCTTCGACGGCATCGAAAAGGGCCATAAATTCCCGCAGGAACCACAAGCGCTCAAGGCTGTGCTGGAGCTGCGGGGATTGCGTTATGTTTCCGGCTGGCACTCGCTCAACCTGCTCGTCAATTCGGTCGAAGACGAGAAAGCCGCGATGCAGCCCGCGCTTGACCTTCTGAAGGCCATGGGCTCGAAGGTCATCATCGTCTGCGAAACCTCCAACGCCATTCACGGCGATAACGACAAGCCGCTTTCCGAACGCCCCGTGCTGGAAGAAGCGCGCTGGCCAACTTTCGGCGCTGGCGTCGAAGCGCTCGCAGCTCATGCGGCTCAACAGGGGATTGCGCTCGTTTATCATCACCATATGGGCACGATCGTGCAAAGCGAGGACGAAATCGACCTGCTGATGCACCATACTGGCCCGGCGACGAAACTCCTGCTCGACACCGGGCATTGCCTGTTTGGCGGTGGCGATCCTGAGCGCGCAGCAAAAAAGCATATGGCGCGCGTCGGCCATATCCACGCCAAGAATGTTCGCCCGACTATTGCAACCGAAGTCAGCGACCAAAGCCTTTCCTTCCTTGAAGGGGTGCGTCGCGGCGTGTTCACGGTTCCGGGCGACAAGGAAGGCGCGGTCGATTTCGTACCTGTTCTCAAGCAAGCTGCCGAACACGGCTATCAGGGCTGGCTCGTCATCGAAGCCGAACAGGACCCGGATATTCGCAACCCGTTCGAATATCAGACGCTGGGGCTGAAATCGCTGAAAGCATTCGCCAGGGACGCAGGGCTCGACAAGGGAGACTGAGACATGGCTAATCTGTTACGCAAGCCGCAAGGCACGCATGGCAAAGTCCACGACATCACGCCGGAAAGTGCCGAATGGGGTTATGTCGGTTTCGGTCTCTACCGGTTGAAACCGGGCGACACGGTCTCCGAGCGGACCGATGTCAACGAAGTCATTCTGGTGCTGGTGGAAGGCAAGGCCAAAATCACCGCATCGGGCGAAGATTTTGGCGAAATGGGCGAACGCATGAGCGTGTTCGACAAGCTGCCGCCGCATTGCGTCTATGTTCCGGCGGAAAGCGATTGGCTCGCCATAGCGACAAGCGATTGCGTCCTCGCCGTCTGCACAGCACCCGGCAAGCCCGGACGCAAGGCGCAGAAACTTGGCCCCGAAGGCCTGACGCTGGAGCAGCGCGGCAAGGGTTCCAACACGCGCTACATTCACAATATCGCGATGGAAGGCCGCGATGTTGCCGACAGCCTGCTGGTGACGGAAGTCTTCACGCCACAGGGCAACTGGTCGTCCTATCCGCCGCACCGGCATGACGAGGACAATTATCCGGATATGACCTATCTGGAGGAGACTTATTACCACCGGCTCAATCCGGCGCAGGGCTATGGCATCCAGCGCGTCTTCACCGAAGATGGCAGCCTCGATGAAACAATGGCTGTTTCAGATGGTGATGTCGTGCTGGTCCCGAAGGGGCACCACCCCTGCGGCTCGCCCTATGGCTATGAGATGTATTATCTCAACGTCATGGCCGGACCTTTGCGCAAATGGCGCTTCAAGAACCACCCCGATCACGACTGGATTTATCAGCGCGATAATCCAACCTCGTAAAAGATGAGAGCGGAAGACGGCAGTACTGTCAGTACCATAATGAAAAAAATATTTTAGGTATAAATCTAAAGAAAATCATTTTTTAGGGAATAAAATGTCGCAGCATGTTAAGATATACAACTCTGAACATAGAGCATACTTGGTTTGCCGGAGATCAACATGGGATGGAATTCACCCAGTAGAATTAAATAAAAACCCCTCAATTGAAGATTTTTACCAAACCTGGACCCTAGCTTGGCAAGATCAGCATGTCTTCATTCTCGAGATAGCACCCATTCAAGTGAATCTGTTTATGTTCGATCCCCAAAGCCCGATTAATCCTATACCAACGGCACACACCGCGTGGGCCGCCAAAACCAGCTATAAATCGCCCGTAGAACTTATATATAACGCGAAAGAAAATAGCATCAAAACAAATGCTGGAAGCTCCTCTCTGTATCTTACCAGCGACCTCAAAGAATCTTTCGCTTATTTTGATATAGAACCGCAGAAATACTGGGAAATCCAGTATGACTGGAATAAGACAATTTAATATTTGGATTTTCTTATAGTCCAACAGCCATCTTCGGATCATCTACTGCACCGGGAACGGGTACAAAAACCAAACGCGCCGCAGCCACATAGGCAATCATCAGTGCTCCAGAACGGTCGCGTATGAACGTGTCTCCCGCTACAAGCAGGTTCTCAACGATCTTCCTAACTGCCTACGGCGTGAGACGTTATTGCGACCATGAGATGGCAACCCCGCCCCTTGCGAAGGGGCTGCTTCAAAAATCATCCCGAGCTACAACTCTATTTCCTGCGTGATAACCCAATCTTGCAGATGATGAAAACAGAACCGGCAATACTGTCAGTATAATTCCATGAAAAACATCCGTATAAAGAGACAAAATTTAACAAAATCAATAGAGTTATTATGTACAAAAAAGTGAAAATATACGATAATGAAAATGAAAGCTATTTGGTCTGCGGGAGCGGGCCAGTGGGAGATGGAACGTATGACGTAACACTGGATATTGGTGGATACCAGAGTCAAACTATTTACGAGACTTGGGCTTTGGTTCCAGTAACCCCGGATGAAAATGTCTTCATTCTAAGAATGGAGCCTCTTGGGGTACATCTGATTTCATTCTCCAGTGACCCCAAAGAATTCCCCATCCTAAGGGCTGCCAAGCCCGATTTTGCGTCACCTGTGGAACTTAAGTACAACGCTAACAACAAAACGATCATCACGAATGCTGGAAGCGCTTCTCTGTATCTTTCCAGCGCTGCAAAAGATGAGGTTGTTTACTTCACACCTGACGTAGCAACTCCCTGGGAAATCCAATATATCTGAAAGAAAGCCCCGGAAATCCGGAGCCTCTCTTATGGTCCCGCAATTCTCTTCTGATCATCCGCTGCACCAATGCCAGGGACGGCATTGCATATCGTGCGTGGTGGATTGAGCATCGGAGCTATGAAAAAGAAAATGGCGGCTCGAAAGCCGCCTTTTTCAATTTCAAGAGCGAGACCGGTTAGCCGATTGCCATCAGGCTGGCATTGCCGCCTGCAGCCGTCGTGTTGATCGAGGTCGAGACCTCTTCCAAAAGCCAGTTGAGGCAGTAAGCATCGTCCTTGGCGGCCAGTTCTTCCGTCGATGCGGCCTGCGTCAGAACCAATGGTCCCGGCAGCCCCGCGATCTTCTGGTTGACCTCAAGAATGCGCGCACTGTCACCTTCGACAAGTGCACCGGCGAAAGGCGCATCCGCCTGCCAGTCCTTGCTCCAGCCGATGCGGGCGGCAACGCTGGCTGGCAAGTCTTTCAGGCTGGCCTGCAAGCCGGAAGCCGCATCGATTGCCGCCGTGTTGCCGGTGGCAAGCGCTGCTGTCAGCTGGCGATAGAGACCTATCTCGGTCTGCGGCACCAGCAGGATGCGACCACGCGGATGCAGCGCATAGAGGTTGCGTTCACCAACCGGACCCGGCAGCTCGATATCGAGACCGAGCGCCGAAACGCTGCCCGTCTCACGCGCTGCCTGCGCCAGATCGTTCATGCCGCGCTGGCCAAGCCACTTCGCGAAATCCTTGAGCGCTGCATCGGTGTGTACCGAGCTATGGCGCGGCGGGATCGGAGCGGTATCAACCAGACGTCCGAGATAGAGCGGACCACCCGCCTTCGGGCCGGTGCCGGACAGGCCGCGGCCACCGAACGGCTGAACGCCGACAATCGCACCGATGACGTTGCGGTTGATATAGATGTTACCGACGCGGATACGGTCGGCGACATTGGCGATGGTTTCATCAAGGCGCGTATGCAGACCGAAGGTCAGACCATAGCCCGTGGCGTTGATATCATCGATCAGGCGCTCCATGTCGTCGCGCTTGTAGCGCACCACATGCAGAACCGGGCCGAACACTTCACGCTTCAGATCGCGCAGCGTTTCGATTTCGATGATGGTCGGCGCAACATAGGTGCCCTTGGCCGTTTCCGGTCCCAGCGGAAGCTGCTCGACCTTGCGGCCAAGCTCACGCATGCCCTGAATGTGCTTTTCGATGATGCTCTTGGCTTCATCGGTGATGACCGGGCCGATATCAACCTTCAGCTTGTCGGTGCGCCCTATGGACAATTCGCGCAGCGCGCCCTTGAGCATGACCAGAATGCGGTCGGCCACATCTTCCTGCAGGCAAAGCACACGCAGCGCCGAGCAGCGCTGACCGGCACTGTCGAAGGCAGAAGCGATCACGTCGAAGACAACCTGTTCGGCCAGAGCCGAAGAATCGACGATCATGGCGTTCTGGCCGCCGGTTTCGGCGATCAGCGGGATCGGTTTGCCGTTTGGCAGCAGGCGCGAAGCAAGCTGCGCCTGAATGAGTCGCGCAACTTCCGTCGAGCCAGTGAACATCACGCCGCAGGTTTCCGACGCTGCAACCAGTGCCGCACCGATGCGACCATCGCCCGGCAGGAGCTGAAGCGCGTCAGCGGGAATACCGGCTTCGTGCAGGATACGCACGCCCTGCGCTGCGATCAGCGGCGTTTCCTCAGCAGGCTTCGCCAGAACCGGATTGCCAGCGACAAGCGCGGCTGCAATCTGGCCGGTGAAGATAGCGAGCGGGAAGTTCCACGGGCTGATGCAGATGATTGGACCGAGCGCCTTATGCGCAACGCCAAATGTGCGGCGGGTCTGTTCGGCATAATAGCGCAGGAAGTCGATGGCTTCGCGCACTTCGGCAATGGCGTTCGGCATGGACTTGCCCGCTTCACGCATCACGAGGCCGAGCAGTTCCGGCATGTCGCGCTGCATGATGTCGGCAGCGCGATCAAGGCAAGCGGCGCGTTCGGTGGGCGCAACGGCGGACCAGCTTGCAGTCGCCGTCTTTGCAATGGCCATCGCCTTGGCAACATCAGCGGCGTCGATTTCCGTGACCGTGCCGACAACGTCTTCGTGGTCGCCGGGGTTGAGAACCGGGCGGCTTGCGCCCTTTACCTTGACGCCTGCAACCTGCGGCTCGGACGTCCAGCTGCGATCTGCCGTCGCTTCAAGCTTCTTGCTCAGCGCATCGAGCGTCACTTCGTTGGACAGGTCGAAACCGGCGGAATTCTGGCGAGCGCCATAGAGACCTTCCGGCAGCGCAATCTGGTCATGGCGCGCACCGACGACGGCCATGGAGCGCACGACCTCGACCGGATCGGCGACCAGCTCATCAACGGACACATTTTCATCGCCAATGCGATTGACGAAGGATGAGTTCGCGCCGTTTTCGAGCAGGCGGCGCACCAGATAGGCCAGCAGTGTTTCATGCGTGCCAACCGGCGCATAAATGCGGGCCGGACGGCCAAGCTTGGACGGGCCGACAACTTCGTCATAAAGCGGCTCACCCATGCCGTGCAGGCACTGGAATTCGAACTTGCCGGTTTTGAAATCCTGGCCGGCGATGTGATAGATCGTCGCCAGCGTCTGCGCATTGTGGGTCGCGAACTGCGGGAAGACGGCATCGGTTGCCGCCAGCAGCTTGCGAGCGCAGGCAATGTAGGAAACGTCGGTGTGCACCTTGCGGGTATAGACCGGGAAGTCTTCCAGACCGTCCACCTGCGCGCGCTTGATTTCGGCGTCCCAATAAGCGCCCTTCACCAGACGCACCATGACACGGCGCTTGTTCTGGCGGGCCAGATCGATGATGAAATCGAGCACGAACGGGCAGCGCTTGCCATAGGCCTGCACCACGAAGCCGATGCCTTCCCAATCGGCCAGATCCGGATCTTCGATCAGGCTCTGCAACAGATCGAGAGACAGTTCCAGACGGTCAGCTTCTTCGGCGTCAATGTTCAGACCGATATTGTAGGACTTGGCGATGGCCGCGAGTGCCTTCACCTTCGGCAGCAATTCACCCATGACGCGTTCGCTCTGCGAGCGGACATAACGCGGATGCAGCGCCGAAAGCTTGATGGAAATGCCGGGGCCGTCATAGATGCCGCGACCAGCGGAAGCGCGGCCAATGGCATGAATGGCGGTTTCGTAATCCTTGTAGTAGCGCTCGGCGTCGGCAGCGGTGGTCGCGGCCTCGCCCAGCATATCGTAGGAGTAACGGAAGC
The DNA here is from genome assembly GCF_022627935.1 of Ochrobactrum sp. C6C9. Lineage (NCBI taxonomy): Bacteria > Pseudomonadati > Pseudomonadota > Alphaproteobacteria > Hyphomicrobiales > Brucellaceae > Ochrobactrum > Ochrobactrum sp. C6C9. The sequence goes on from NZ_JABXGB010000016.1 coordinate 21,317, forward strand.
CGCGTTCTTCGAGCGGCTTGGCGCGCTTCAGCGCTTCATCAATGGTTTCGCCGGTGACGAACTGCTCGCCCATCATGCGCATGGCCATATCGACGCCACGGCGGATAACCGGCTCGCCGCAGCGGGCGATCAGGCGCGTCAACGCAGCCGAAAGGCCGCGATCATTGACGGTGTTGGTCAGCTTACCGGTGACGACGAGGCCCCAGGTGGCAGCATTGACGAACAGCGAGCGACCGCCGCCGATATGGGACTTCCAGTCGCCGTTGGAAATCTTGTCGCGAATAAGCGCGTCGCGGGTCGCCATGTCTGGAATACGCAGCAGCGCTTCGGCAAGGCACATCAGCGCCACGCCTTCCTGGCTCGACAGCGAATATTCATGCACCAGACCTTCAACGCCGGTGCCCTTGTGCTTGGCGCGCAGCGCCTCGATCAGCTTGCGCGCCGTTGCGCGCACCGCCTTGCGGGTTTCATCCGGCAGTGTCGCCTGCTCAACCAGAGCCGTCACGCATTCCGCTTCCGAACGACGATAGGCGCTCGTGATGATCTGACGCAGAGCGCTCTGCTCGCGGATCGGCGGCGCAAAATTCTGGAAAACCGGATTTGTGGGAGCTGGAATTTTATCGGTCATGGTGCAAGGCTCGCAAAAGAGAACAGGCCCGGGCGTAACGCCCAGTTTACCTCTGTTTTATTTGGGTGCACACTATCATCGGCGCAAATTGCATTCTGCCTTGATTTGAACCATATAAAGGAAAAACGATCTTATTATCGCGATCTATAAAGGCAAAATGAATGCGAAAGATAGAGTCTATAGACGATCTGGATCAGTTCGACCGGCGCATTCTGGAAGTTCTCAGCGAAGACGGCAGAATTCCGGTAACCGAGCTGTCTAAAAAGGTCGGTCTTTCCAAGACGCCATGTCAGGCGCGACTGAAAAGGCTGGTCGATGAAGGCTATATTCTGGGCTTTCGCGCGGCTATCGATCCGGAGAAACTTGGCATCGATCACATCGCCTTCACGACGGTCAAACTGTCCGACACACGCGAGGCGGCGCTCAACGCCTTCAACACGGCGGTGCGCAAGATACGCGAGGTGGAAGAGTGCCACATGATCGCGAGCTCGTTCGATTATCTTTTGAAAGTGCGTACACCAAATATCCGTCGCTATCGCGAAGTGCTGGGCGAGAAGATTTCCAGCCTGCCCAATGTGGCAAGCACATCGACCTTCGTGGTGATGGAATCCGTCAAGGACAATCGCCCCGTCAGAGTCTATCCGGGCGCGATCTGACCAAAAGAAAATGGCGGGCATTGCCCGCCATTTTCATTTTCCATTACTGGAACGGATTAGTTCAGGCCAAGCGTGCCGCGCAGCGTGGACAGGTCTTCGGCCAGCGTCGTCACCGGACCGGCAAGCGCCTTGCGGTCGTCTTCCGACAGCTTGTCATAGGTTTCGTAGCCGTCGCCCTTCTTGTACTTGGCAAGAATATCGTCAACGGTCTTGAAGTTGGCTTCGACCTTCTTGATCAGGTCAGGATTTTCCTTCTCGATCAGCGGCTTGAACAACTCGACAATCTTCTGCGCGCCATCGACATTGGCCTTGAAATCCCAAAGGTCGGTGTGGCTGTAACGGTCTTCTTCGCCGGAAATCTTGCCAGCAGCCACTTCCTCCATGAGTGCGGCTGCACCGCCCACGACCTTTTCGGGCGGAACAGTCAGGTCTTTTACACGCTTCTGGAGTTCCAGAACATCGGCATAGAGCTTGTCCGCAAAAGGCGTCAGGCCATCGGTCGTGTTCTGTGCGAACAGGCCATATTCGAGGCGGTGGAAGCCGGTGAAATCTTCCGACTTCTCGCCATTCTCATGATCGTCGGCGCGGCTATCGATGGATGCATCGAGATCCGCGAAAAGTTCGGCAATCGGCTCGATCTTTTCATAGGAGACGCGCGAGGACGGATAGAGTTCTTTGGCCTTCGCCAGATCGCCAGCCTTGATCGCATCCGTGAAAGCCTTGGTGTCCTTCACCAGAATGTCGAGGTGCTCCTGCACATAGACCTTGTAGTCGGCAATCGGCTGGACGAGATCCAGCGGCGAAACCTCGGCCTTGGCAGCGCCGAAGCTGAGCGAGAGCGCGACGGCGCAAGCCGAAGCAAGCCCAGAAACATACAGGGGCAGACGATACTTCATGTTTAGCCTCTCCATGATGATGGACAGAGCGCTCCGGCCTCAACCGTCAAAACGCTCTGTCATCTTGTTTGTGCATTTCTCCAAACAGCTTGGGCAGTTGTGGGGGAAATGCCTCCACCTCACCCGCGGGCGTTTTGCGGCCCGCTCGCCGCAAGCAATCCACGCGCGTAATAGTCCTGATCGTCCGTCACGCCCGGCAGCGCGAAGAAATATCCGCCGCCGATGGGCTTGATATATTCTTCCAGCGGCTCGCCATTGAGGCGGTTCTGGACCGTGATGAAACCTTTTTCGAGGTTGGCCTGATAGGCAATGAACAGCAGCCCCATATCGAGCTGGCCCGACTTGGTGACACCGTTCGAATAGTTGAACGGACGGCGCAGGATCAGGTTCTCATGCGCCTTGGCATCACGCGGATTGGCCAAACGGATATGCGAATCCATCGGCGTGACCTTGCCATCGTGATCCTTGGCAAAATCCGGCACATCGGCTTCTGTCTTACCGTCGAACGGCGCACCGCTATCCTTGCGACGACCGAAAATCGTCTCCTGCTCCTGCAATGGCGTGCGGTCCCAGCGCTCCACCATATTGCGGATGATGCGCACCGCGACATAGCTGCCATTGGCGGCCCAATCCGGCTCGTCGCTTTCCTTCTGCACCCAGACAACCTGCTGCATCAGTTTCTTGTCGGATGCATCCGGATTGGCCGACCCATCGCGGAAACCGAGGAAGTTACGCGCGCTTTCCTTGGCTTTCGGCGAATGCGGCGGCTGCACCGGCACAGTGCCTTCCTGCTTCCAGCGCACCATCAGCAAGTCCGGCATATTCTTCATAATATCGCGAAGCGCGTGAATATTGGTGTCCGGCGTGTTGGAGCAGAACTGGATCATCAGATCGCCATGGCAGATGTCCTTCTGCAAGGCATCGTTGGGGAAGCCGGTCATGCGCTGAAGGCGCTTCGGTCTCATCGGCTTCAGGCCGAAACGGTCATCGAACAGCGAATTGCCGAGCGCGACCGTTATCGTCAAATTGTCCGGCGTCACCGTCGGGCCGAGAATGCCTGAATCAGACGGCGGAAATTTTGCGTCGAGCACCGGCGGCTCGCCGCCCTTCATGAGAAAGGCAGCGCGCTCGGTCAGGAGTTTGAACATGCGCTCAAGTTCACCGCGATCCCGCGCCAGAACATCGAAGGCGGCAACCAGGCCAGCCGCCGGACGCGCATTGACAATGCCCGGCTGGTGAACGCCATGGAACGGCTGGCTTTCGTGAATTTTGTCGCTTTCCGGCGCGTTGGTCACGCTGTCGGAAGACAGTGCATGGGCCGGTTGCGGGTTCAACACGCCCGCCACCGCGCCGGCAACGCCGGTTGCCCCAGCGCCCAGCAGCAATGCGCGGCGTGAAGGTGAAACAGGATTATCGGTTTTCAAAAATTTCTTGGTCATTAATCCACTCCCAATTGATCGCGGAGTTTAGAGAATTGGGCGGCGAGCGAAGCGGCACCGTCCTTGATCTTCGCCTTTTCATCAGACGAAAGATTGTCATAGGTCTTGAAACCATTGCCTTCGGCATTGGCGCTCAAAAGAGCGTTCACCGCAGCCAGTTCCTTGTCGATGCCTTCAAATGCCTTCGCATCGACCTTGTCCACGATGGGACGCAACACATCCACCGTCTTGGCCGCGCCTTCAACGAGACCGGCGAATGCGTGCAGATCGGTGTGGGCATAGCGGTCTTCACCCGTATCGCCCGCCGTCGAAGCAAAGCGATTAAGCGCCGATGCAGTGCCTGCCAGCATGCGATCCGGCGAAATGCGCAGGGCGCGAATACGCTCCTTCAAGGCACCGGCATCCTGCGCCAGCTTAGTCGCGACCGGAGCCAGACCGTCTGCCGATTTCTGCTCGAACAGCCCGTATTCGATACGATGCAGGCCGCCAAAAGCAGCATCCTGCTCACGCTTTTCAAAATAATCAGCGCGCGCATTGATGGCCGTATCGAGATCGGAGAAGGCTTCGGAAACCGGCGCAATGCGGGCATAGGCGGCGCGGGCCGGACCATAGGCTGCCTGCGCTGCTTCCAGATTGCCGCTGGTGACAGCAGCCGACAGATCGCCTGTCTCCTTCTGGAATTCAGCCACTTCTGCTGCAAGATAAATCTGGTATTCCGCCAGCGCGCCGATGAAGGCGGTCAGTGGCAGCTTCTTGCCCTTCTCGGCATCGCTGGCAGCGGACGGCGTCACCGTCAGCTTGCCACGCGGGTTGGACAGCAGGCCGCAGGTGATCTGATATTCGCCGGGCGCAAGCTTTGCCGTGATTGTCTGCTTGAAACCGGGCGCGATATTTTCGCGCTCTTCCAGCACCATGACGCCATCCAGAATTTCCCACTCGACGGTGCGGTCGGACTTGTTGACGATCTCGAACACCGAGCGGCCCGCCGGAACGGACAACTCGTTCGGCTCGCAGCTTTTGGCATTGATCGCCACCTGAATTTTGCCTTCTGCATCGGCATGGCGCGCCTTGTCCGAAACGCGGGAGGCGTAATAGAAGGCCGCCCCCGCCGCCACGAGCAGCAGCACGGCCAGCACCAGCCCGATGCGAACCAGATTGCGGGAGAAAGGTTCGGTGGCTTTAGGGTTCGTCATGAAAAATCTCTTCGACTAAGCGCTATGCTTGGCCTCAGCGCCCTGAACAGGCGCGGAGGATGGCATCAGGAAAAGAACGAGTGCTGGAACAAGGAAGGCGACATAGGCCACGACTTCGCTAACCGTCGGCGTTGCGATATAGCCGAAGATACCGGCCAGAACCGAACCGAGCGTGCTGTCCAGCGGTAGAATGTCGCTTGCGTCGAAAACCACCGTCTGGAAATGGTTCCAGAGACCGGCTTCGTGCAACGCCATCACCGAATTGGCCAGAATACCGGCGGCGATAATCAGGATGAAAACGCCAGTCCAGCGGAAGAAACGGCGCAGATTGAGCTTCAAACCACCCTTGAAGATGGCATAGCCGACGACAGCGGCAAGCAGCACACCCAGAAGCGCACCGAGCGGGGCGGCAGCGCCTTCGCTTTGCTGGAATGCGGCCAGCAGGAAGAAGACCGACTCCAGCCCCTCGCGGGCAACAGCGAAAAACACCATCAGGATAAGGCCGACGCCCTTATGCGTCGGCGTTTCAAAAGCAGCGTCGATGGAATGATGCAGCTCGGCCTTGATCGAGCGCGCTGCCTTGCGCATCCAGAACACCATGGAAGTCAGCACGAAAACGGCGATCAATCCAATGATGGCTTCGAACAGTTCCTGCGCCTTTTGCGGAAACTCTGCGCTCAGAATTTGCAGGATCGCGCCAACGGTCAGCGACATGGCAAGCGCCAGAAGAATGCCGATCCAGACAACGGGCATCCAGGCGCTGCGTCCCGTCTGATGCAGATAGCTCGCGATGATACCAACGATCAGCGCTGCCTCCACGCCTTCGCGGAACATGATGAGAAACGGTACGAGCATTTCGTTCTATCCAAACAGACAGAGAAACCGGCCCGCCCCTTTTGACCAGTTCTCGATCAGCCTAAGCCTTCGTCAATTGGTCACCTTTTATAATTAGCTTACACCCACTGCAAGACAAATGAACATGACCACGCTAGGAATGTTTTAGAATTATTCTAACGATTTCATGCGTTTATGGGAGCAATTAAGGCACGGCTGACGAACCGCGGCAGACAGGCCGGGGCGACTCACGCCCTATCCCACGGAAAAGATTTTGAATTTTTCTGTGCCGCAACCTGAACCGAAATGAAACACAACCCCCGTTTGCATTGCGGTAGCGCGATCATAAACCCGTGAAAAAGTTCATAATCTTCCGAAATCGACAAAAAAAGTCGACTAAGGGGTTGAACAATGCGGCTGACTGATCCATATCGGGGTTACTTACCGCTGTGCCTCCTCCCATTGCGCGCGGTAAGTGTTCCCCTCTGGAGGTTTGCCCAAGTGGCACCTTCATAACTAAGCCGGACTTCCTAGTCCGGCTCTTTTTTTGCCTGAATTCCTGTAGCGCCAAATAAAAGAAGCTCCACCGCAGTAGAGCTTCAATATTTGAATTATAATAAATGCTTCACATTCTCGGGAAGCATACATTCTCACCGTAATGATCAAAACAACACAATTTCTCGCCGTAGCGCCAGCACTGTAATGTGGATTCTAATCTGGCAGCATTATCCTTCGCGAACGCCGCTCTGGAAGAAAAGCCGATAAAGATCGGAAAGAGAGACAAGACTAAAACTATTATCTTCATGATAAATCCGTCCGATATGTTTTCTTCTATTTGCGATCAGCAGATAATTGCAAAAGCGGCGTTTTCTGAAAACCCCAACAAACCGGACAGAAAAAAGCGCCGCATTTCTGCGGCGCCTTCGTGTTTTCAGTCATCCAACTGGCAATCAACCGTAGGCTGCAACCGGCGGGCACGAGCAGATGAGGTTTCTGTCGCCGCCGACATTGTCCACGCGGCTGACCGGCGGCCAGTATTTTGCCGTGGCGTCGAATTCGCCGCCCAAGGCAATGGCCGGGAACACCGCTTCCTCACGGGTGTAAGGATGCGTCCATTCGCTGGCCAGCGTATCGCCTGCCGTGTGCGGTGCGTTGGCAAGAGGATTGTCATCCTGCGGCCAGACACCCTCGGCGATCTTCTTCGCCTCACCAGCAATGGCAATCATAGCGTCGCAGAGACGGTCGATTTCCGACTTCGGCTCGGATTCTGTCGGCTCGATCATCAGCGTACCCGCAACCGGCCACGACATGGTCGGCGCATGGAAACCATAGTCGATGAGGCGCTTGGCCACATCTTCCACGGTTACGCCCGCGCTATCCTTGAGAACACGCGTATCCACGATGCACTCATGCGCCACGCGGTCATGCGCGCCCGTATAAAGGATCGGATAAGCGTCCTTCAAGCGATGCGCGATGTAGTTGGCATTGAGGATCGCAGCTTCGGTCGCCTTTTTAAGACCTGCACCGCCCATCATGCGGATATACATCCACGTAATGACCAGAATAGACGCGCTGCCGAAGGGAGCTGCCGAAACGGCGTGCTTGGAACCAAGATCAACGTGGCCTGGCAGATAAGGCACCAGATGTTTGGCAACGCCGATCGGACCGACACCCGGACCGCCGCCGCCATGCGGAATGCAGAAGGTCTTGTGCAGGTTCATATGGCAGACATCGGCGCCGATATCGCATGGACGCGCAAGGCCAACGAGTGCATTGAGGTTTGCGCCGTCGAAATAGACCTGACCGCCATTGTCATGGACGATTTCGCAGAAAGCCTTGATGCCTTCTTCGAACACGCCATAGGTCGACGGATAGGTGATCATGAAGGCGGCAAGATTATCGCGATGCTTCTCGGCCTTGGCCTTGAGGTCATCGATATCGATGTCGCCATCCGGGCGGCAATTGACCACGACAACGCTCATGCCTGCCATCGAGGCGCTGGCCGGATTGGTGCCATGCGCAGACGACGGGATCAGGCAAATGTTGCGATGACCTTCACCACGCGACTGGTGATAGTGGCGGATGGCCAAGAGACCGGCATATTCGCCCTGGCTGCCCGCATTCGGCTGCAGCGAAACACCTGCAAAGCCGGTGATTTCGCAAAGCCATGCTTCGACGTCAGCCGTCATCTTCGCATAGCCTTCGGTCTGTGCCGCAGGTGCGAAGGGATGCAGGTTCGCAACCGTGTTCCAGCTCACCGGCATCATTTCTGCCGCCGCATTGAGCTTCATGGTGCAGGAACCAAGCGGGATCATCGCGCGGTCAAGCGCCAGATCCTTGTCGGCCAGACGACGCAGGAAGCGCATCATCTCGGTTTCCGAACGGTGCGAATGGAACACATCCTGCGTCAGGAAGCCCTCACCGCGTCCCTTGCCCGGAACGAGAACCGCGTCGCCTTCGACTACCTTCGCGCCGAACAGAACGGCGAGTGCCGCAAGATCGTCTTCGGTCGAGGTTTCGTCGAAGGTCACGCCAACCGTGTCGGCATCGATGATGCGCAGCAGACGACCGCCCTTGTCGGCCTCGTCAGCGATTTTCGCAGCCTTGCCGGCGACCTTGACCGAAACCGTATCGAACAGGCTTTCGCCTGCGATTTCGACACCAGCGGCCTTGAGACCGGCAGCAAAACGGGCAGCAAGAGCGGCAATGCGTGTGGCAATCGCCTGCAAACCAGCCGGACCGTGCCAGATGGCATAGGATGCAGCCATATTGGCGAGCAGCGCCTGCGCAGTGCAGATGTTCGAGGTCGCCTTATCGCGACGGATGTGCTGTTCGCGGGTCTGGAGCGCCAGCCGATAGGCCGCGCGGCCATGCGCATCGACCGACTGGCCGACAATGCGGCCCGGAATGATGCGGGTGAGCGGCTCGGACACGGCGAGATAAGCGGCATGCGGGCCGCCAAAGCCCATCGGCACGCCGTAACGCTGCATGGAACCGACAGCCATGTCGGCACCCCATTTGACAGGAGCTTCCATGATGGTCAGCGCCAGCGGATCGGCAACGGCGATAACCAGCGCACCCTTGGCTTTTGCATCGGCGATAACGCCGGTGAAGTTGCCATAAACGCCCTTGGTATCCGGCCACGGCACGATGACCGCAGCGGTGTTGTCATCGACAGTGCTGCCAGCTTCAACCAGCCAGCCGAGCGGCTCGGCGCGCGTGTTGACGACATCGACGGTCTGCGGATGCAGATCGCCCGCCAGAAGCACGCGGCTGCGCTTGTCGCGATGATGACGGCAGGCAACGCCGACAGCTTCCGCAACGGCGGTTGCTTCATCGAGCAGCGAGGCGCAGGCAACCGGCAGGCCGGTCAGCTCGGCAACCAGCGTCTGGAAGTGGAACAGCAGCTCCAGACGGCCCTGGCTGATTTCCGACTGGTAAGGCGTATAAGCCGTGTACCAGGCTGGATTTTCAAACAGATTGCGCTGGATCACCGGCGGCGTATGCACGCCATGATAGCCCGCACCGATGAAGCTCTTCTTCACCACGTTGCGGCCCATGATTTCATTCAATTCGGCCAGCGCCGCATGTTCGCTCAACGGCGCTGGCAAATCCAGAGCGCGGTTGAGACGGATGGACGCCGGAACGGCCTGCGTGATGAGGGTTTCCATGGAAGGAAGGCCGAGCGCGGCCAGCATGGCGCGCTCGTCTTCAATTCTCGGCCCGATATGACGGGCAACAAAGGGAAGAACCTGCTGGGTCATCGCTTTATCCTACCAGAGCGTCGTAACCGGCCTTGTCGAGCAGACCGGAAAGCTGGCCTTCATCCGAAAGCTTCAGCTTGAACAGCCAGCCATCGCCTTCGGCAGCCTGATTGATCAGAGCCGGATCGGACGACACGGCTTCGTTGACTTCCACCACTTCGCCGTCAACCGGCGCATAAACGTCGGAAGCGGCCTTGACCGATTCCACAACCACGACGCCCTCGCCCTTGGAAACGGTGCGACCGACTTCCGGCAGCTCGACGAAAACGAGGTCGCCCAGCTGTTCCTGTGCGTGGATCGTTATGCCGACAGTGGCGACGCCGTTTTCGACGCTGATCCACTCGTGATCTTCGGTGAACAGGATTTTGGCCATGGAAATTATCCTTTGCGATAGCGATGCGGTGTGAAGGGAAGCGCCGAAACGTCAACGGGAACCTTGTTGCCGCGAACTTCAGCGAAAATACGTGTGCCGGGCGTGGCGAGGCTGGCCTCGACATAGCCCATGGCGACCGGGAAACCGGCGGAGGGACCAAAGCCGCCCGATGTGACCGTGCCGATCTGGCGGCCGCTTTCATCGAACAGGTCTGCGCCGCCGCGTACCGGCTGCCGGCCTTCCGGCTTGAGGCCGACGCGCTTGGCGGCAGCGCCCTTGGCAATAGTGTCGAGCACTGGCTTGGCACCGTTGAAGGCGGCTTTCTCGCGCACGGCCTTGGTGATCGCCCAGGTGAGACCGGCGGAGACCGGATCGGTTTCCGGCGTGATGTCCTGTCCGTGCAGGCAAAGCCCGGCTTCGAGGCGCAGGCTGTCGCGAGCGGCAAGGCCGATCCACGCAACGCGTTCGTCGGCGAGAAGCTTGGTCGCCAGCGCGCGCGCCTCATCGGCAGGCAGGCCGATTTCAAAACCGTCTTCGCCGGTATAGCCCGAGCGGGTCATGAACCAGCCCGGCTTCGGCTCAAAGCCGCTCATGAAGGCGAGATCGGCAGCACCGGTAAGACCGGCATCGTTAATAACGCTTTCGGCTTCCGGCCCTTGAATGGCGAGGAATACGCGGTCGAGCGGATTGACCGTAACCTGTTTGCCGGAAGCGGCTTCGTTCAAATGCTCGATATCGGCCTCGGCATTACCCGCATTGGCGACGACCATGAAGCGGTCGTCGCCAAGACGCGTGACGATGAGATCGTCCAGAATGCCGCCCTTGTCATTAAGGAAGAAAGTGTATTTCGACTGGCCAGGCTTCAGCACGGTCGGGTCGAGCGGGCAGGTTTCCGCCAGAAGCGCTGCGGCATCGCTGCCGGAAACTTCGACCAGCTTCATATGAGAAATGTCGAAAAGGCCCGCATGGTCACGCGTATGGAGATGTTCCTTCATGACGCCCAGCGGATAGGTGATCGGCATGTTCCAGCCGGCAAAGCCGCCAAAGCGCGCGCCAGCCTGTTCATGCAAGTCCTGCAAAGGCAGGATATTCAAATGTGCGGTATCGCCCATAACAACTCCAGAGTCGCACGTGTGCCTTCCGCAAAATGCGGTAGCTTCGTGCCCCTCTGTCTCAGGCCTGAGAGACTCGCATAGCAAAGCGCTATACTTACACCTTCGGCGCGGAGTTTCCCCCGACTTTCCAGAGTTGTCTTACCCGTCTGCGGTTCCTTGTACCTGAGAGATTTCGGGCGATTTCCCCTTCGGCGGCCAATTGGCGCTCTCCCGCAGACAGACAGTGAAAAAGCATTTGTAAAACGCATGCTTCGGCACCCGACACAAATCCCTTAGCTTAATCCGCTTTGGGAGTCATGTAGAATTGTAGTCTTCAACCGACAATTTCCAGAAGTTTTGCGACAAAACTTGAGCCATTGCGCCCGCCGCCCAAGGATCAGCCGACATGCATGTATAAATCGGAGATTTTCACTAGCTATGCGGAAAATGATAGCGATGGAGGCTCTTTACGGCCTCAAATTTGGTGATTTGGCCATGGAGAACGGCAATTGTGATAACATAATGACCGATCTGCGTAAAAAACATGCAATCTCCAAGCTTAATTGCACATCAGCTATGCAAATCTGGCTCTCCTTTTTCAGATCGCACCAGCCTATATGCTGTCTGCAACACAGAGAGATAGATTTTACTAGGTGAGAGAAATGAACCTGATCCGCTCGTACAACAACTGGCGCCGTTACCGTACAACCGTAAACGAACTGAGCCGCCTGAGCCCACGTGAACTGAACGACCTCGGCATCCTGCCTTCGGAAATTCCGTTCGTCGCACGCAAGGCTGCTGCTCGCTAATCAGCGGGAAAAGCGCCATCCGAAGGCATCAGCCTTCTTTCAGGATCGCGTCCTCCAAACCGCGCGGTCCTTATAGTTTCCAGAGCATTCAATGGCTCAAACGAGTTATCGCCGGGGTTTCCTCCTCCCATTTTTCCCTGGCGATCCAAAGACCGGACATCCTCCTCCCCCCATTGTCCGGTCTTCCCCATAAGCACCCGTCGCTCCTCCCGCGACGGGTGTTTTCGTTTGCGCCGACCTGTTCAGCTTTCCTGTGAGGCAGGCGTCGTCGCAGTTCCCCGATCCAGCAGCATCGAAATTCCGAACACAACCAGACCGGCCAGAGCCAAAAGCGCGCCGACCGTACCGGTCGATGTCCAGCCATAGCCCCATGCAATTGCCAGTCCGCCGAGCCATGCACCGAGTGCATTGGCGAGATTGAGCGCTGAATGGTTGAGCGCCGCAGCGAGCGTCTGGGCATCGGCTGCGACATCCATCAGGCGGGTTTGCAGTGCAGGCACCAGCGCAAAACCGCCGCCGACCAGAAGCACATTGAGGAAAGCGGTGAGCGGATGCTGCATCAGCAGCGGGAATGCCAGCATCACCGCCATGTCATAAAGCAGCACGATCCCAACGGTTCCCATGACGGAACGGTCAGTCAGCCGGGAGCCGACGATGTTGCCCAGCACCATGCCGAGACCGAACATGACAAAGACCAGCGGCATCCATTTCATATCGATATGTGAAACTTCCGTCACGGTGGCGGCGACATAGGAAAAGACGGAAAACAGCCCGCCCGTGCCGATGGCGCCAATGGCAAGCGTTAGCAGCACCTGTTTGCGGCGCAGCGCACCCAGCTCACGCAGCGGCGATGCGCCTTCTGCGGCGGGCAGCTTTGGCACATAAAGCGTCACCATCACCATGGTCAGAATGGCGATCAGGCCGACCGCGCCGAACATGGCGCGCCAACCCGCCACCTGCCCCAGCCATGTGGCCAGCGGCGTGCCGCACAGCGTGGCAATCGTCAGGCCCATCATGACACGCCCAACCGCCTGCGCGCGCTTGCCCGGCTCGGCCAGCGATGCGGCAACCAGCGATGCGACGCCGAAATAAGCGCCATGTGGGAAGCCTGCGATAAAACGCATTATATAAAGGCTGGAATAATCCTGCATGAAAGCGCTGGCGAGATTGCCAAAGGCAAACAGGCCCATCAGCAGGAACAGGAGCTTGCGGCGGTCGAGCTTCGCGCCGATGACGGCCAGCACCGGCGCGCCGATCAGCACGCCCAGTGCATAAGAACTGATGAGATGTCCGCCCTGCGGGATCGTGACGTTGAGGTCGCGGGCAATATCCGGGAGCAGTGCCATGATGGCGAACTCGCCGGTGCCGATGCCGAAGCCACCAATGGCAAGCGCGATTTCCGCCATGCGTTGGGACGAGCGTGGCGAAGATTTCCGCATCGCAGCGGAAGACTGAAATTGTGACATGAATAGGCCTGAAGGGAGTGTAGGAGTCTCGCACACCTACCACCCATTTCATGCAAAGGCGATACGCCTTCTTGTCACGCGTAAAGTTCGAAAGCGCATCCCGAAAAGCGCGAAGCGGTTTTCGGATAAGATGCGCGCGAGAGATCAACTTGCGGCGACGACTTCGATTTCGACCTTGAATTCCTCGCGGGTAAAGCCGGAAACGATCATCAGCGTCGAGGCGGGCGCTGGCTGCGGAAACAGCCTGTCGCGCACGTCCATATAGGGGCGCATATAGGCGCGATCCGTCACATAGGCGTTGATGCGCACGACATTGGAAAGATCCATGCCGCCATCGCGCAAAATGCGACGGATATTCTCGAAGCAAAGCTCGGCTTGCGCGGCCGCATCTTCGGGCACGCTTCCATCCGGCGCGATACCGAGCTGGCCGGAGCAGAACACCAGTTCGGCACCGGCTTGCACCTTCACGCCATGACTATAGGCGGCGAAGGGTGCCGCCATGTCGGCAGGCAGCAAATGTTGCAAAGTGCTCATCGAACGATCCTTATGATTTGGGGGCGCTGGCCAGAAGTTCCTTCAGGCGCGGCGCACCCGCGGCAATGTCGGCTTCCGTGGGGGTGATCCCGGCCGCCAGCAGGCGGCGGGCGATCATGTGGTCGGCCGGGCGATTGATGGAATCAACCGCCACCAGCCTGTCACCGGCAAAATGGAAGATCGAAAAGGCATTATCATCGGGATTGCCTGACAGAATATGACGATCTGCTTCAAATGACAGGCCTGCCGTCTGGAGCTTCATGTCGCCCTGATCAGACCAGAACCACGCCACTTCGCGGAACGGCGTGGCGCGCCCGACAATGCTGCGGGCCACATGCTTGGCCTGATCGGTCGCGTTCTGCACCGATTCCAGCCGCACGCGGCGACCGGCATGAAAATGGTCGTAGCTCACGCAATCGCCGATGGCGTAGACATGATCCGCTGATGTGCGCATCTTTTCATCCACGACAATGCCATTGTCGGTGACGAGTCCGGCTGCGGCAGCGAGTTCGACATTGGGCAGCGCGCCGGTGCCGATAACAACCATATCCGCCGGGAACACGGCCCCATCTGCTGCCTTTACACCGGTCACGCGACCGTTTTCGCCTTCGATTGCCATCACACCAAGCCCGGTGTGCAGCGTAATTCCCGCGGCGCGGCTGCGCGTTTCGACATGTGCAGAGATTTGTGTCGCGACCGAGCGGCCAAGAACACGCGGCGCGGCCTCGATCAGCACGGTATTCTTGCCGAGCGCCATCGCGCTATGTGCCATTTCAAGCCCGATGAAGCCGCCGCCGATGATCACGACATTGCTGATGGTGGGCATGAGGCCAGCAATGCGGCGCGCATCTTCCATCCGGCGCAGCGTGACGACACCGTCAAGATCGACGCCCGGCATGTCGGGAACGCGCGCGCGGGCACCGGTTGCAAAGACCAGATCAGACCAGTGCAGCACGCGACCGTCATCAAGGGTCACCGTGCGGTCGGTCAGCGATACGCCTTCGACCCGATGCCCGAACAACATCTCGATATTATTGTCGCGATAGGCGCTTTCCGGACGCAGCACCAGGCCGCCATGCTCCGGTGCCTTGAGATAGGATTTGGAAAGCGGCGGCTTATGATAGGGAATATCCGTCTCATCGTTGATGAGCACGATGTCTCCGGCATAGCCTTCCTGACGAAGGCTGATTGCGGCCTGCGAGCCCGCATGGCCCGCGCCAATAATAATGCATCTCTCGTCCATAGGACCTCCGGAAATTTCCGCGCATCATAGTCATGTGCTGGTCTGTCGCGTGGCGCATCTACCACGGATTCACATCTTAATTGCACGCGGCTCGCAATTTTTAAACATTTAGTTTGACCAATCGGTCAGATTGTTTAGTAAGGTTGCTGCTTCAAGACAAAATTTGGAGCGCCACCTTGAAACGATATTGGTCCGATTACACGAGCGAGGCGTTTTCGCGCCTTGAGCGCGACAAGCTCGTGGCGGTGTTGCCTGTTGGCGCAATCGAGCAGCACGGACCGCATCTACCGATGTGCGTGGATGCCGCCGTCGCGGATGGCATGGTGGCGGAACTGATCAAACGCTTGCCGGACACGAGTAAGGTTCTGTTCCTGCCGACACAGGCCATTGCCAAGAGCAATGAACACAAGCGCTATCCCGGCACGCTGACCTTTTCAGTCGAAACTGTCATCCGCATGTGGTGCGAGATAGGCACCTGCGTGGCGGCAAGCGGCGTGCGCAAGATGGTGCTGTTCAACAGCCATGGCGGCAATATTCCGGTGATGGACATTGTCGCCCGCGAATTGCGCGTGCAGCACAATATGATGGTCTTCTGCCTCAACTGGTTCGGCCTGGGCATGCCCGATGGCGTTTACAGCGAGCATGACCTGAAGCATGGCATTCATGCTGGCGACATGGAAACATCGGTGATGCTGGAAATGCATCCCGATCTGGTGGTGATGGAAAAGGCGCAGGATTTCCGCACGCTGACCGAAGTTTTCGCCGACGAATACAAGCACATCAGCCTTGGCGGCGGCGCCAAGCCCGCATGGCAGATGCAGGATATCAATGCCTATGGCGCAGCCGGCAACGCATCGATTGCCACCGCTGAAAAGGGTCGCAAGACCATCGATTTTGCTGCCGACCGGCTGATTGAAGCGCTGGGCGAGATTGAGCGCGCGCCGCTCTCCTGGCTCGACAAAAATCCCGCTTGGTAAGGACGATGAGCGTGGCCCCCAACTCGCAGAACCAGTCACCACTGATCGACATCAACGGCGTCTACAAGCAGTACGGCACCGGCGTCATGGCCGTGAACGACATGTCGCTCAAGATCGAGCAAGGCCAGTTCGTCAGCTTTCTTGGGCCTTCGGGCTGCGGCAAGAGCACGGCGCTGCGCATGATCGCCGGACTGGAATCGGTCTCGGCTGGCGAAATTCGCGTCAATGGTCATGCGCCCGGCAAGGGTCCTTCCGGCGCACAGGCTATCGGCTTTGTGTTTCAGGAGCCGACGCTGATGCCCTGGGCCAGCGTCTATGACAATGTCTATCTGCCGCTGCGGCTTTCCGGCGTTTCGCGCAAGGAAGCCAAGCCCCGCATTGAAGAAGTGCTGACGCAGGTTGGCCTGTCGCGTTTTGCCAATGCCTTTCCGCGGGAGCTTTCGGGAGGCATGAAAATGCGCGTTTCCATTGCGCGCGCATTGGTGACTCGCCCGCGCCTGCTTTTGATGGACGAGCCTTTTGCAGCGCTCGACGAGATGACGCGCTTCAAGCTCAATAATGACGTGTTGCGGCTGTGGCAGGAACACGGACTGACCGTGATCTTCGTCACCCACAGCGTCTATGAGTCGGTCTATCTCTCCAACCGCGTGATCGTGATGGCGGCGCGTCCGGGTCGTGTCGTCGCGGACATTCCCATCATCGGCACTTATCCGCGGGCCGAAAACTACCGCACCACGGATTCTTACGCGAAATATTGCGCCAAGGTTTCCGATACGCTGACCGCGACGCTTTCCTCTGAAGATATCGATCACTGAGGACATGCAAATGAACCAGATGCAAAACGAACTGCCAGTCCTCAATTCCGAACAGGATCGTCTCGCACGACGCGAACGCACGCTGCGCATTCTCATGCCGACGCTGGCGATCATTATCGCGCTCGGCATCTGGGAAGGTCTGGTGCGCTTCTATGAAGTGCCACATTACCTGATCCCGGCCCCGTCACTGATTGCCGAAACGCTGTTCAAGGACGGCCCGTCGCTGATGGCCTCCATGTGGTTCACCGTCAAGCTGACGCTCATCTCGCTGGCCTGCGCCATCATTGGCGGCGTTTTGCTCGGCATGGTGTTTGCGCTTTCGCGTCCGATCGAAATGGCGTTCTTCCCCTTCGCCGTCATCCTTCAGGTGACGCCGGTCATCGCCATCGCGCCGCTGATCCTGATCTATGTGCGCGATACTTTCTCGGCCCTGCTTATCTGCGCGTGGATTGTCGCTTTCTTCCCGATTCTGTCCAATACGGTGATCGGACTGCGCAGCGCCGACCACAATCTGCGCGATCTGTTCAAGCTTTATCGCGCCTCGCCGTGGCAGCGCCTGCGCTATCTGCTGGCCCCGAGCGCGCTGCCCTATTTCATGGCGGCCCTGAAAATCGCCGGTGGCCTGTCGCTGATCGGCGCCGTGGTGGCTGAATTCGTCGCAGGCACCGCAGGCCAGAGCACCGGCCTTGCCTCGCGTATTCTGGAATCGAGCTTCCGTAATGAAATCCCGCGCATGTTTGCGGCGCTTTTCCTCGTTTCGCTGCTGGGTATCGTGATCTTCCTGATCACCAGCTGGCTGTCGCGCCTTGTCCTAGGACGCTGGCACGAAAGCGAAATTCGCCGGGACCGCTGATATGTTGAATGGCGTCGCCATCGCGGGCCGTCCGGGCCGCCACGACATCACCGTCGAGCATGGACGCATTGCCGCGATCACGTCGTCGCAAGCGACAGGCGGCGGGTGCGTCACGCCGCTTTTGGCCGATGTGCATGTGCATCTCGACAAGACGTTCACCATCCAGCGCATCGCGCAGAATGGCGACACGAAGGTCGAGTGCCTGTTCGATGCCATCGACCTGATGAACACCGACCGCCAGAACTGGAACGCCGAAGACATCCGCACCCGCGCCACGCGCGGCCTTGAGGCGGCTTTTGCGCAGGGCGTCGGCGCTATTCGCAGCCATGTGGATTGGACCAGCCCGGAAGTTCCGACCGCCTGGCCTGTTCTCAACGAATTGCGACAGGAATGGAAAGACCGCATTGATCTTCAACTTGCGGCCCTTGTTCACGGCGATCTGGTTCTGGAAGCAGGCAGTGACATTGCGACCCACGTGAAGGCCGATGGCGGTGTGTTTGGCGCGTTTTTCTATCGCAATGCCGATCTTGCAGCCAAGATAGAGGAAATGTTCCGTCTCGCTGTCGAAAACGATCTCGATCTCGACTTTCATGTTGATGAAGGTCTGGATGTTGAAGCGGACGGATTTTCGCTGATTGTCAATGCGAGCGCACGGCATCATATGGCGGGCCGCGTTTTGTGCGGCCATGCCTGCTCGCTTTCGCTGCGAACAGTGGATGAACTCACGCGTATTCTGGATGCCGCCGCGCAAGCAGGTGTCGCGCTTGTCTCGCTACCCACCACCAATCTCTATCTGCAAGACCGGATCGGCGGAAAATCGCCGCGTCTTCGTGGTGTGGCCCCGCTGAAAGAAGCGCGTCTGGCCGGTGTGGAAACCATGCTTGGCTCCGACAATGTACGCGATGCCTTTTACCCCTATGGCGACTATGATCCGCTCGCGATCCTGCGCCTTGCGGCACCTGTCTGCCATCTGGAGCCGGAAGAATGGCTCGACAGCATCACCACCCTGCCCGCGCGCCTGATCAGGAGCGAGCGCGTGCAGGCGCTGTCCGCAGGCGGTGCCGCCAATTTCATCTGGCACGATGCCGAAGACCTCAATGATCTCATCAGCCGTCCGCAAGCCCTCCGCCGTGTCTGGCGCGACGGCGTTGCCTCGGACCATGTTTACGGGAGAAACCCATGAATTCTGTCGCCCCGCAGCGCATCTATGACTGGGCCGCATTCCGCGCCGAAATCGACGGCATCCGCATCTATGACGACCCCAAGCAGGTCGAACTGCGTTCCCGCGATTACTTCTGGTACAGCCCGATCCTGACCGAAGATATCGGCCATTATGTCGGCGACCTCGTCGTCATTCCGAAGGATCAGGACGAAGTGCGCCGTGTGGCGGCGGCAGCCGCGAAACTGCGCATACCAATCACGGTTCGCGGCGGCGGTACGGGCAATTACGGCCAGTGCGTTCCGCTTGAAGGCGGCATCATCCTCGACATGACCAAGATCGACCGCATCATAGCCGTCGAGCCGGGCAAGGTGCGCGTCGAAGGCGGCGCGCGCATTTCGCGTCTTGACGACGCCGTGCGCGAAACCGGACAAGAACTGTTGATGTATCCTTCCACCCGTCGCATCGCCACCATTGGCGGCTTCTTCTCAGGCGGTTCGGGCGGTATCGGATCACTGCGACATGGCATGTTGCGCGATGACGGCAATGTCTATTCGGTCAAGGTTCTGACCGTCGAGCCGGAGCCGAAAATCATCGAGCTGACGGGCCGCGACATCCACAAGGTCCAGCATGCCTATGGCACCAACGGCATAATTCTGGAGCTGGAAATCGGGCTGACCAAGGCGACCGACTGGATCCATACCGCAGCGCTCTTCGACAGCTATGAAGCAACGCTGAACTTCTGCCTCAAGGCGCTGGAAGAAAACCTGGATTGCTATCTCCTGACCACCGTGGATCGCCGCTTCGCGCGCTTCTACACCAAGTTCGGCGACCTTTTCCCATCCGACAAGGATGCCGTTTTCGCCATGATCGCGCCGGAAGAACGCGAGCGGTTCGCAGAGCTCGCCACAGAGTTCAACGGTCAGGTGTCGTTCTCCATGACGCTGGACGAGCTGCACAAGGCCGGCCTTCAGCCTGCCTATGAATGCGGCTGGAACCACACCACGCTTCAGGCGCTGAAGGCGGAACCGGGCTGGACCTATCTTCAGGTCGCCTATCCGCGCCCCTTCGACCCGGCATTGGTCAATCGCCAGATCGAGCGTTATGGCGACACGCAATATATGCACCATGAAATGGCGCGCCTTGAAGGCGAAGTGCAGATTTTCGGCCTGCCACTGGTGCGCTTCGAGGACCGCGACGCGATGTATAAGCTCATCGGCGAGCTGGAACAGGTTGACGGCTGCGACATCTACGATCCCCATGCCTATACCATCGAGGATGGCGGCATGAAGGAGATCGACAGTGTGCAGATCGAATTCAAGAAACTGGCCGACCCTTATGGTCTGCTCAATCCCGGTAAAACACGCGGCTGGACCGCCGACATGGCACTTTCGAACTGATAATAGGGGAACGAAACCAATGAAAAAAGCACTCTTTGTGGCAGTCGCCGCTTTCTCGCTTGGCCTTTCGGCGCAGATGGCCTTTGCGCTCGACAAGGTGACGCTTGGCACCAACTGGCTGGCGCAGGCCGGTCATGGCGGATTCTATCAGGCGCTCGCCGATGGCACCTATGAAAAATACGGCCTCGACGTGAAGATCGAGATGGGCGGGCCGCAGGTCAACAACCGCCCGATGCTGGCCGCAGGCCGCCTCGACTTCCTGCTCACCGGCAATCTGCTTTTGTCCTTCAACAATGTCGCCAATGGCGTGCCGACCACGGTTGTGGCTGCCTTCTATCAGAAGGACCCGCAGGCCCTGATGGCGCATGACGGCGAATACAAGGATTTCAAGGATCTGGTGAACGCACCGACGATCCTTATCTCCAAGGACGGCCAGTTCTCGTTCTGGCCCTGGCTGGTGAAGGAATTTGGTTTCAAGGACGAACAGCTGCGTCCCTATGGCTATAGCCTCGCCCAGTTCCTCGGCGACAAGAAGACCGTGCAGCAGGCCTATGCGACCGCCGAACCGCTTTACGCGGCCAAGGAAGGCGCAAAGGTCAAGACGTTCCTGCTCGCTGATCAGGGCTACAATACCTACGCAAACACCATTGAGACGCGTCAGGAACTGGTCGACAAGAACCCCGACCTCGTGCAGCGTTTTGTGACGGCTTCGATCGAAGGCTGGGTCAACTTCATGTATGGCGACCACAGCAAGGCCTATGAGATGATCCTCAAGGACAATGCGGATATGAGCAAGGAAACGCTCGACGCAGAACTGGCCAATCTCAAGGAACTGCAGCTCATCGACAGCGGCGACACGCTGACCAAGGGCATTGGCGCCATCGACATGAACCGCGTCAAGTCGTTCTACGAGCTGGCGCGCAAGTCCGGCATCGTCAGCGGCGAAGAACTCGACATGAGCAAGGTTGCAACCGACGCCTTCGTCAACAAGGGCGCAGGCCTCGACATCAAGAAGCAGCTGGGCCAGTAAGCCCCCGACGAAAACGGAAAGTCGCCCGCCTGTTTGAATGCCCGGCGGCTTTCCCTCCCGACCACGGTTAGAGACATGGCTATCGACGACGAGAATGACGATATCGAGCCGACCGGGCGAGACAAGGTTCTCGACCGCCGGCGGCGCATTCTCGGCGCGATCCGCACTGCCGCGATTGACGAATTCGCGGAAAAGGGTCTGGTCGGCGCATCGACCCAAGGCATTGCGCACCGTGCCGGACTGACCAAGCCTCAGCTGCATTATTATATTTCCAGCAAGGAAGAGCTCTACGAAGACATCATCGTCTTCATCCTCGACCAGTGGGAAGATATTTTCCTCGATGCCAGCGCCGAGGATGACCCGGCCAAGGTGATCCGCCAATATATCCGGGCCAAGCTCGCTTATAGCCAGAAGAACCCCAAGGCATCGAGGCTTTTCACCACCGAAATCGCCAATGGTGCGCCCTATCTCAGCCGCCACTGGAACAAGCATGTCGCAGCCACCCACAGCGCGGTCAAACTGATCCAGTCATGGGTGGATGACGGGCGCATCAAACCGGTCGATCCGCTGTTGTTCCAGATGCATATCTGGGCCGTGACGCAGCATTATGCCGATTTTGAAACGCAGGTGCGCAGCATGATGGAAGTGGGCGAGGACGTTCCGCTGGATTTCGAGCGCATCGAAAAGGAAGTCTCGGCGCTGTTTCTGCGGGCATGCGGGCTGGAGTAATTATCGCAGCCCTTCGAGTTCTGCGATGCGCGCGGCGCTATCCTTTTCCAGCATGCGCGTCATTTCGCGGATAAGCGTTTCGGCCAGTACAAACAGGGCCGCCGACGAATCCCAGGCAGAGGGCACCGCCGTGCGACCCGCCAGAACATGGCGCGCAACGCGGGCAATCGGCGACAACCACTGGTCGGTGACAAGAATAACCTCGACACCCCGCGCCCGTGCTTTTTCCGCCAGCCCCAACAGGCTGTCCTGATAGCGGCGAATGTCGAAAACGACGAGCACATCGCGTTTTCCCATATCCAGCAACCGGTCGCGCCAGACACTTTCCTGACCGCCGAGATGAAACACTTGCGGGCGGATGATCGTCATATGCGCCGTCATATATTGCGCGATGGGATCGGTGAACCGGCCCCCGATCAGATAAATATTGCCCTTGGCATTCGACAGTGCGGCCACCGCCTGCTGCAACTGTCTGGCGCCAAGATGCCGGAATGTCTCGCGGATATTTTCCTGTGTGTGCTCTACCGCCGGATAGGCCGTATCGGGGGCTTTGTCCGGATTTTCATTGCGGTGGTGCGGCGATTGTAATTGCGCCGCAAGTTCGTTTTGCAGATGCGCCTGAAACTCGGGATAATTCTGGAAACCGAGCCGATTTACAAAGCGCAGGATCGTCGGCGAGCTGACGCCCGCCTGCGCTGAAAATTCCGCCACCGTCTTCAATCCGAGTATCGGATAATTGGCGATCAAAGTCTGCGCTGCGGCCCGTTCGCCGGCAGGCATCGTATCGATCCGTTCATTGATGCGTTCGGCAACGCTGGTGTTTTCCGGGGCGCTTTCCGGCACGATATTTTCCATCCCGATGCCCAATTCAATTCGGGCAAAATTGTGTTTGACAAATTATCATACGACGTATCAAATAATCCGCAATAGCGCATAATTTTAAAAAACGTAACATAAGTTACAGCGCGGGGAACAAACCAAATGGCGGACGAGCGAAAGAAACGCCCGGCTTCGCATGAGCCGGTTTTTGTCGTCAACGAAACAGGGTCAAGTCCCTGGCTTTTCGTTTGCGAACACGCCTCCAACCATGTGCCGGACGGTTTCGACGGCCTGGGGCTGGGGGAGGATGCCCTTCGTGCCCACATCGCCTGGGATCCCGGAGCGGTGGAGGTTGCCCGACATCTCAGCGCCGCGCTTGATGCGCCGCTCGTAGAGTCGTGTCTGTCGCGCCTGCTGATCGATTGCAATCGCCCGCTTGATGCGCCGGACCTGATCCCCGAAATCAGCGAAATGACGGTCATTCCCGGCAATCACGAGCTGAACTCGCTGGAGCGCACCGCGCGCATCGACCTGTCGCATCGCCCGTTTCATGCCCGGATCGAACAGCTTATTGCGGCGCGCGCCGCACGCGGCTTTCCGTCATGGATGGTCACGATCCATTCGTTCACGCCGGTCTATCGCGCCATATCGCGCCCATGGCATGTCGGCATCATCCACGATGCGGATGACCGGGTTGCAGCGCCGCTGATTGCCGCACTCAAGCAGGACCAAACGCTCAATGTCGGCGTCAACGAGCCTTATGCGCCGTCCGACCGCGTCTATTACACGCTGGAGCGCCATGCGCGCCCGCGCAATGCGCCCTGCGCCATGATCGAAATCCGCAATAACGAAATCGCCGATGCAAAGGCTCAAAGAGCATGGGCCGAGCGGCTGGCGCCGATATTTAGCCGGATTGGCGAGACGCTTTGCCCCGCAGCGCAACCGAACGGAACGAAGAACTGAAGGAGAGGGAAATGCCCAAGCCGATCAGG
Source organism: Ochrobactrum sp. C6C9 (assembly GCF_022627935.1). Lineage (NCBI taxonomy): Bacteria > Pseudomonadati > Pseudomonadota > Alphaproteobacteria > Hyphomicrobiales > Brucellaceae > Ochrobactrum > Ochrobactrum sp. C6C9. The sequence continues at coordinate 45,020 of NZ_JABXGB010000016.1, forward strand.
CTTTTCGTCAAATATGTGGATGCGCTGAATTATCGTGTCGGGCGCTTTTCGATGTATCTGCTTTTCGTGCTGGCGGCTTGCCTTCTCTATTCCACCTTCTCGCGGGTTGCTTTCGGCGTGCCCGTCAACTGGGTCCTTGAAATGTCGCAGTTTCTGCTGTCGGCCTATTATCTGCTCGGCGGCGCCTATGCGATGCAACAGGGCGCGCATGTCCGCATGGACCTCTTTTTCGACCGTCTGCCCCCGCGCAAAAAGACGCTGACCGACCTGATCACCATTCTGTTCATCGTGTTTTATCTCGGCGTCATGGTGATGGGCGGCATTTCTTCCACGAATTACGCCATCGTCTATGGGCAGAAGAATTATACCGCCTGGGCGCCTCCGCTCTGGCCGATCAAGCTCATCATGACGACCGGCATTTTGCTCCTGCTGCTGCAATGCCTTTCCAACTTTTTCAAGGACTGGGCATCGCTGCGCGGCCAGCCCATCGACACGCTTGCCGGTCCGGCCATTGAGGAGGGCCATCATATATGAGCTCTGAACTCATAACACTTTTCATGTTCGCCACAATGATGGCGCTGCTGATGACCGGTCAGCGGGTTTTCGGCGTCATCGGCTTTGTCGGATCGCTGGCGGCCCTGCTCCTTTGGGGCAAAGGCTCGTTTGAAATGCCGTTCAACGCGACCTTCGCGGTCCTGAACTGGTATCCGCTGATCACCGTGCCGTTCTTCGTGTTCATGGGCTATATGCTGTCGGAATCCGGCATTGCCAGCAATCTTTATCGCATGTTCCATGTCTGGTTCGGCGGCATACGCGGCGGTCTGGCGCTCGGCACCATCGGATTGATGGTCATCATCTCCTGCATGAACGGCCTCAGCGTTGCAGGCATGGCCATTGGGGCGACCGTGGCGCTGCCGGAGCTTCTCAAGCGTGGCTACAACAAGGTCATGGTCACCGGCGTCATACAGGCGGGCAGTTCGCTCGGCATTCTCATTCCGCCGAGCGTCGTGCTGGTGCTTTATGCGATGATCGCTCGCCAGCCGGTGCTGCAACTCTGGCTGGCTGGCATCGGCCCCGGCCTGTTGATGGCGGCACTTTTCGCGATCTATATCTATATACGCTGCCGCCTGAACCCGGAACTTGGACCAGCCCTGCCAAAAGAAGAGCTGGAGAAATTCAGCTGGAGCGAACGCTTTTCCGTGTTGCGCGCCGGTCTGCTGCCACTCGTCGTCTTCGGCGCGATGATGGGCCTGTTCCTGACGGGCATTACCAGCCTGGTGGAAAGTGCGGCGGTCGGCGCTTTGCTCGCCACATTGGCGGCGCTGTTCACCGGGCGTCTTAACAAGCAGGTGTGGGAAACGACGTCCCGCAACAGCCTGACCGTCACCTGCATGTTCCTCTGGATCATTCTCGGCGCGCTGTGCTTTTCGTCGGTTTATGACGGTTTGGGCGCCGTCAAGGCAATCGAGAAGATCCTTCTTGGCACATTCGATCTGTCGCCGTGGACCATTCTCATCCTGATGCTGCTGTCGTTCATTCTGCTCGGCATGTTTCTGGATGATACGGCCATGCTGGTGATCGTGGCGCCGCTCTATATTCCGCTGGTCAAGAGCCTCGGCTTCAATGCGATCTGGTTTGGCATTCTGTACACGATCACCTGCCAGATTGCGTATATCACGCCGCCTTTCGGGTACAATCTCTTCATGATGCGAGCGCTGGCACCCAAGGAAATCACGCTGATCGACATCTACAAATCCATCGTGCCGTTCTTCTTCCTTATGGTGCTGACGATCATCATCTTGATGATTTTCCCGCAAATCGCGCTGTGGCTGCCGAACTGGTATACCGGGCGATGAGAAACGATGGAGGAAATACGAATAATCCGGTGACAAGAGTCCGAATGGACCGGCCCGGCTCATGTGAAAGGGTGAACTTCAAACAAACGGGAGAATGGGCATGAGCGAGAATAACAAGCTTAATAAACGTGACTTTCTCAAGAAGGCCGGGCTGACGACGGTTGGAGCATTGGGTGCCAGCACACTTGCGACGCCCTATGTCAAAGCACAAAGCCCGATCAAGTGGCGATTGCAGACCTATGCAGGCCCGGCACTGGCCGAACATGTCATTAAGCCGTCGATTGACGCCTTCAACAAGGCGGCGAACGGCGAAATGACAATTGAACTTTACACCGCTGACCAGCTGGTGCCGCAGGGCGAACTCTTCCGCGCCGTGCAGTCGGGCACCATCGATGCCGCGCAAAGCGATGACGATTCCATGGCATCGCCCGTCGATGTCGCGGTGTTCGGCGCTTATTTCCCCTTCGCTTCGCGCTATAGCCTCGACGTGCCGACACTCTTCAACTGGTACGGGCTGAACGAAATCTGGGAGGAAGCCTATAAGGAAATTCCCGGCGTCACCTGGCTCAGCGCCGGTTCGTGGGACCCGTGCAACTTCGTCACCACAAAACCGATCCGCAGCGTTGCCGATTTGCAGGGCCTTCGCGTCTTCACCTTCCCGACAGGCGGTCGTTTCCTGACCAAGTTCGGCGTGGTGCCTGTCACGCTGCCCTGGGAAGATATTGAAGTCGCCATCCAGACCGGCGAACTCGACGGCGTGGCCTGGTGCGGCGCGACCGAGGCCTATACCGTTGGCTGGGCGGATATCAACAAGTACTACCTCACCAACAATATCAACGGCGCATGGGCCGGTTCCTATTTCGCCAACACCGAAAAGTGGGATGCCGTACCGGAACACCTGAAAGCGCTCTTCAAGCTGGCGATGGATTCCTCGCACTACTACCGTCAGCATTGGTACTGGTGGGGCGAAGCGCATTACCGCACTACCGGCGGCAAGCTGGAACTGACCACCATTCCGGAATCGGAATGGAAGCAGATCGAAGATGCGGCACAGGAGTTCTGGGACGACATTTCCAAGCAGAGCGAGCGCAACGCCAAGGTCGTGGCCATTCTGAAGAAATATCAGGAAACCATGCGCAATGCCGGAGCGCCGTATCGCTACAGCTGACGGTGAACATAACGAACCAGCGAGGGATCGGAGGCTTACGGGAAAGTCTCCGATCCCGGTCTATCCTTTCATGCTTTGAGGAGCAGGCATATAAATGGCCGGACAATTGACTTTCGACGCGCTGAAAACAGCCGTTTCCGCCGGAGAGATCGACACCATTCTGGCCTGCATCGTGGATATGCAGGGACGCCTGATCGGCAAGCGTTTCTATGCGCCGTTCTTCGTGGAATCCGCCTATGACGAAACGCATGGCTGCAACTATCTCCTCGCCGACGATATCGACATGGAACCGGTGCCCGGCTATGAAGCCGCCGGTTGGGACAAGGGTTATGGCGACTTCGTCATGAAACCCGATCTTTCCACCATCCGGCTTGCGCCATGGCTGGAAAAGACCGCCCTCGTTCTTTGCGACGTGCAGGACCATCACCATGACGATCTCGCCCATTCGCCGCGCGCTATTTTGAAGAAGCAGCTCACCCGCCTGCAAGAGCGCGGCTATCGCGCTTATTTTGCCTCCGAGCTGGAATTCTATCTCTTCGACGAGACCTACAAGACCGCCCGCAACAAGCACTGGCAGGCCATGGAAACGGCCTCGCCCTATGTGCAGGACTATGTGATCCACCTCACCACCAAGGAAGAACCGGTCCTGCGCGCCATGCGCAATCAACTGGCCGCAGCCGGAATTCCGGTTGAGAATTCGAAAGGCGAATGGGGTCCGGGTCAGGAAGAGCTGAATGTGCGCTATGCCGAAGCGCTGGAAATGGCTGACCGGCATGTGATCATGAAAACGGCGATGAAGGACATTGCCGAGCAGCATGGCAAATGCATCACCTTCATGGCGAAGTATGATTACAGCAAGGCTGGCAGTTCCAGCCATGTGCACAATTCGATCTGGAGCGCTGACGGCAAGGAATCGCTGTTCTTTGACCCGAAGGCGCCACATACGATGACTCCGCTGATGCGGTCATGGGTGGCCGGACAGCTGAAATATGCAACCGACTACACCTATTTCCTCGCGCCCTACATCAATTCCTATAAGCGCTTTCAGGCGGGCACATTCGCGCCCACCAAGATCATGTGGAGCGAGGACAACCGCACCGCAGGTTTCCGGCTTTGTGGTGCAGGCACCAAGGGCATTCGCATCGAGTGCCGCATCGGCGGGGCCGATCTCAATCCTTATCTCGCCTTTGCGGCATTGATCGCTGCTGGTCTTCAAGGGATCGATGAGAAGCTTGAACTGGAAGAACCTTTTGTCGGCGATGCCTATGGCGCGGTGAAGCTGAAGGAAATTCCCTACACGCTGCGCGAAGCAGCGCTTGCGCTTAAGAACTCGTCTTTCCTGAAGGAAGCACTCGGTGAGGAGGTGGTCAGCCATTATGTCCACACCGCCCATTGGGAGCAGATCGAATATGACCGCCGCGTCACCGATTGGGAATTGCATCGCGGTTTCGAGCGCTACTGACCGTCCATGGATATCCAGAATGAGCTATGAAGGACCTGCCCAATGAGCGGCACTGCGAAAATCATCTCGCCTATCGACGGTTCGGTCTATGCCGAGCGCCCTTTTTTGAGCGAAGCCGCCATTCAGTCCACCGTTGCGGCGGCGCGAACGGCACAAGCCGCCTGGGCTGAACTGAGCATTGCGGAGCGGGCGCGCTATTGCCGTGCCGCGCTTGCAGCGCTTGCCGCCATGCAGGACGAAATCGTGCCGGAGATTGCCTGGCAGATGGGTCGCCCGACTCGCTATGGCGGCGAAAATGGCGGCGTGCAGGAGCGCGGTCAGTATATGATCGATATTGCCGCGGAAGCGCTGGAACCTTATCTCCCCGCGCCAAAGGACGGTTTCCGCCGCTATGTCAAACATGTGCCGCTTGGCGTCGTGCTGGTGATCGCGCCGTGGAACTATCCGTATCTTACTGCCGTCAACACCATCATCCCAGCCCTGATGGCGGGCAATAGCGTCATCCTGAAACATGCGACGCAGACGCTTCTGGCGGGCGAGCGCTTCGCCCAAGCCTTTGAGAAGGCGGGGCTTCCCAAGGGTGTTTTCCAGAATGTGGTTCTGGATCATGCCTCCACCGAAAAACTGCTGGCTTCCGGCACGGTCGATCATGTGAATTTCACGGGGTCGGTCGGCGGCGGACGGGCGATTGAAAAGGCTGCCGCAGGCACCTTCATGACCATGGGGCTGGAGCTTGGCGGCAAAGACCCGGCCTATGTCCTGCCGGACGTCAATCTCGATCATGCGGTCGCCAATCTGGTGGACGGTGCCTTCTTCAATTCGGGCCAGTGCTGCTGCGGCATCGAGCGCATCTATGTGCATGAAGATGTCTATGATCGTTTCGTGGACGGTTTCATCGATCTGACCCGCCAATATGTCGTCGGCAACCCGCTGGACGCTGGTACAACGCTCGGCCCCATGGCGCAGGCGCGTTTTGCCGATCTTATCCGCGAGCAGAAGGCCGAAGCGCTGCGCAAGGGTGCCAAGGCGCATGTGAACATGAAAGTTGAAAATGACGTCGCCGGCCCACCCTATATCGCGCCGGAAGTACTCACCCATGTCGATCACCAGATGAGCGTCATGCGCGAGGAAAGTTTCGGCCCCATCGTCGGCATCATGAAGGTACGCAACGATCAGGAAGCGCTCGCTTTGATGAATGACAGCATTTATGGCCTCACCGCTTCGCTATGGACGACGGACACTGACCGCGCGGCAACGCTCGGCGACCGCATCGAAACCGGCACTGTTTTCATGAATCGCTGCGACTATCTCGATCCGGGCCTTGTCTGGACCGGCGTTAAGGATACCGGCAAAGGCGCTTCCCTTTCGCCCATCGGATACGGCAATCTGACCCGGCCTAAATCCTTCCACCTACGTGAAAAAATCTGATCTGATCCCTGTTCTGCCCTACTTTGAAAGCAATCGATATGACGACACTGACCGCTAAATGGAACTTCCCGACCACCGTTCTTTTCGGGCCGGGGCGCATCAAGGAACTGCCTGCTGTTCTGAAGGCGGCAGGTATCGCGCGCCCGCTTTTCGTCACAGATCCGGGTCTCGCGAAACTTCCCGTGGTTGCTTCCACGCTGGCCGTTCTCGATGCGGCAGGTGTGCAATATGGCGTCTTTTCCGATGTGAAGCCTAACCCGGTCGAAAGCAATCTCTATGCGGGCGTCAAGGTTTTTCAGGACGGCAAACATGATGGCGTCATCGCCTTTGGTGGCGGTTCTGCGCTCGACCTTGGCAAGCTGATCGCCTTTCAGGCGGGCCAGACGCGCCCGGTCTGGGATTTTGAGGATATTGGCGACTGGTGGACCCGCGCCGACAGCAACGCCATCGCGCCGGTGATTGCCGTGCCAACCACCGCTGGAACCGGCTCGGAAGTGGGCCGCGCGGGCGTGTTGACTAATGAAGCGACGCACACGAAAAAGGTCATTTTCCACCCGAAAATGCTCCCGGTCACGGTCATTGCTGATCCCGAACTTTCCACCGGCATGCCGCCTTTCATCACTGCCGGCACCGGCATGGATGCACTGGCACATTGTCTTGAAGCTTATTGCGCGCCGGGCTTTCACCCGATGGCGGATGGCATCGCTCTCGAAGGTATCCGCCTTGTGTTCGAAAATCTGCCCCGGGCCTATGCCAACGGCAACGACATTGAAGCCCGCGCCAATATGATGGCCGCAGCCGCGATGGGCGCAACCGCTTTTCAGAAAGGGCTCGGCGCGATCCATTCGCTGTCGCACCCGATTGGCGCGCTCTACGACACCCATCACGGCATGACCAACGCCGTTTTCATGCCCTATGTGCTGCATCATAACCGCGCCGCTATCGAAAAGCGGATTGAACGCCTTGCGGATTATCTCGGTATCAAGGGCGGTTTCGACGGCTTCGTCGCTGCCATCATGAAACTGCGCAAGGACCTCGGCGTGCCGGACACATTGCCGGAATTCATCAAAGGGCTGGAGATGGACAGCGCTCGCAAGGACCTGATTGCAGAGATGGCAATCGTTGATCCGACGGCTGGCGGCAACCCGATTGAGCTTACCAAGGAAGGCGCGCTGAAGCTTCTGGAAAGCGCCTTGTCCGGCAAGAATTGACCGGCGGCAATTCCCGCAAAACTGTGTAACGTTTTGCTTGCAAGAAAAATATAGACAGCTAATAGTTAGGCCGACAAAACAAGCATCGCACCGAAGCGGGGGGCGATGCATCTGGAGAGCGGGTTCTTGGGGAGGAACCCGCTCTCCTTCATTTTAGAGCACATCCCGAAAAGTGTGAAACGGTTTTCGGATAAGATGTGTGTTAAAACAAACAGTTAGAGTGCCGATCTGATACAATCGGATCGAAACGCGCTCTGACGTCAGTCATTGGCTCGATAATCAGCGCGGGTAATGCCGTGACGTTGCATCTTGTCGTAAAAGGTCTTGCGCGGAATGCCGAGCGCCTTGATCGTTTCCTGCACATTGCCGCTATGAGCGGCAAGCGTTTCGCGGATCAGCGTTTCTTCATAACGCTCCAGACGTTTCGGCAAAGGTTCCTGATCATCCGCCACGGAACGGCCCACGCCATTGGAAGATGAGACGCCAAGCGCCACCCGGTCAGCAAAATGCGCCAGTTCACGCACATTGCCCGGCCAGACATGGCTCATCAGATGGCGATGCGTGGCGGCGTCAACCACCGGTACATCGCGATTGAAGCGCTTTGCCGCGCGCGTCAAAAAATGCGCAAAAAGCAGCGGAATGTCCTCGCGGCGCTCCCGCAGCGGCGGTATCGATAGCGTCACAACATTGAGCCGATAGTAAAGGTCTTCACGAAAATCGCCGCGCTGCGCCGGATCGCCGAGATCGATCTTCGCGGCAGCCACCACGCGCAAATCGACCGGGCGGATTTCATTGGTACCGAGCGGGGTAATCTCCCGCATTTCCAGCACGCGCAGCAGTTTTACCTGCGTTGCGGCTGGCATGCTTTCAATCTCGTCGAGAAACAGCGTGCCGCCGCTTGCATGTTCGATGCGTCCCAGCCGCTTTTTCTGCGCGCCGGTGAAGGCACCCGCCTCATGGCCGAACAATTCGCTTTCAATCACAGTTTCCGGCAGCGCGCCGCAATTGAGCGCAACGAAATTGCCTTTGCGACGGCGGCTCCAATTGTGCAGCAGTTGTGCCACGACCTCCTTGCCGCTGCCGGTTTCGCCCGCCACCAGCACATCCACGTCTGTATCCGCAATATCGCGCAGTGTGCGGCGCAGGTTTTCCATCACGGACGTCTGGCCGATCAGCGGCAGATCGCCTTCGGCGTCGATTGCAGCGGCGCGCAAGGCGCGGTTTTCAAGCACAAGCTGGCGCTTTTCACCGGCGCGTCGAATGCTGTGCACCAGCCGGTCCGCAGCAAAAGGCTTGGCTATAAAATCATAGGCGCCATCCTGAATGGCCTGAACCGCCATCGGAATATCACCATGACCGGTGATGAGGATCACCGGCAGATCGGGATCGATGCCCTTGATCCGCGTAAAAAATTGCAGCCCATCAATCTGCGGCATCCGCACGTCGGATACGATCACGCCGTCAAAATCCGCCGTCACATCGGCCAGCGCGTCCACGGCACTGCCATAATCGGCGACGGAAAAACCGGCAAGCTCCAGTGTCTGCCGGGTGGCGCGGCGCAATGCCCTGTCATCATCGACCAGGATAACGGAGTGAGGAGGGTTCATCATGCTTTTCTCAATTCGACGCGGAAGACTGTGCCGTCGGCACTGCTTTCCGCAGATATGGTTCCGCCATAATCGGTGACGATTTCCTTGACGATCACCAGACCAAGGCCGAGGCCCTTTTCCTTCGATGTATTGAAGGGCGAAAACAGGTTGTCGCGAATATGCTGCGGCATGCCCGGTCCGTTATCGGACACGGTGACCAGCACCGTCTCGCGCTGTTCTGTTGCGCGCACTTCGATGCGTCCGTCATTGCCTTTGAGTTCCACCGCCTCCAGCGCGTTCTGGAACAGATTGATGAGCACCTGTTCCAGCCGAAGCGAATGTCCGACAACGCGCAGATCGGGCGGCGGCAATTCGATATCCAGTTGATCCATCCGACCGGAAAAACGGCTGCGCAGCAGCACAAGCGCGCCCGATATGACCTGACTGAGCGGTGTCGGCTCCGAAGGTGAACGTCCCTTGCGGGCAAGGGCCTTCAGGTCGCCGGTGATAGTGCCGATACGATCGGTCAGCGCGGCGATTTCATCGAGATTCTCGGTTGCGGCCTCCAGCCGCTTTCGTTCGATGAACGTCTTCGCATTGTCCGCATAGGCCCTTATCGTCGCGACCGGCTGATTGATCTCATGCGCAACACCCGCCGCCACTTGCCCCATAATGGCGAGACGGTTAGCGTGGACGAGATCCTGCTGCACGCCCTGCAACATGGATTCCGTGCGATGGTGGTCGCTGATTTCAGCTTCCAGCCGGTCTCGCGCAAGACTGAGATCGCGGGTGCGTTCTTCTACGCGTTGCTCCAGTTCCTGTTGCGTGCGCGCTGCCGCTGCGATGCGCGCCACCACCTTCTGCCGCCTGCGCAACAACATCCCGGCGATGGTCGCAATGGCCGCCAGAATGATGAAGGCAATCAGCCGCGCCTCGCGCACCGCGCCTGGAATCTGCGGCTTTGTCGGCGCCATGCTGTACATCTGCCAGGGCGTGGACGGCACCGTGGAATGAATAGCCAGAAACTGCGTGCTGCGCCCCTCGCCGGGCATTTGCGCATTCATCAAAAGCACATCGCCCTCGCCCACCGCCTTCATAGACAGCGGCAAGGGTTGCAGCGGCACATCGCCGAATTGCAGACTGTCACGAATAGATTGAGACTGTTCCAAACCGATGCGGCCTATGGTCATGAAGCGCCAGGACGGAAGGCTGGTTATCAGCGCGATGTTGCGTTCGTCGGTCACGAAAGTCGGACGGCCCGCATTGCGCCAGTCCTGCTCCAGATCGTCGAATTCCAGTTTGACGACGATGACGCCGAGCGGGCCCGAAGACCCATCGACGCGCCGCGAGATATAAAGGCCGGGGCGGAAACTCACATTGCCGAGCGCAAAATATTCGTCGCCGCCATTGGTCAGGGCATCCCGAAAATAGGGCCGGAACTTGTAATCATTGCCGACAAAGCTGTCCCGCTCGCGCCAGTTGCTGGCCGCAATCGCGATCCCGTCCATCCCCACCAGATAGATCACCGCCGCCTGCGTGCCATCCGCGAGCGTCTCCAGCTTTCGGTTTGCGGGGTCTATCGTCGCCACCGTCTTGTCCAGAAGTGCCGACGCCAGCTCCCGATCCTTTGAAAGCACAAGCGACAAGGCGCGTTGCTTGTCGAGAACAGCGCGCAGCAGCGCTGTATTCAGATTGGCATCAATGCGCGTCTGCTCGCTCAAGTCCTCGACGGCGCGCTCATGCGCCGTGTTGCCAACCAGCCAGAATGCCAGCGCGAAGAACACGGCGCAGATGAGCGCAAACAGAGCCCAGGCCCGGCGATTGGCGGCTCGCAGATCCGCTTCATCAATGATTGGGGACACCAACTTGTTCATCAAATCAATGTGCGATATTTCGCACAAATTGAAAAGAAGAATGTGTAAAAATTCGCACAATACTGAGTAACGCTACCCCTGCCCATGGTATAATATCCATAGTTTTCAATCGGATAAGTACGCGCTCACAAACTTGGCACGGACATTGCAATTAGAACCTCCAACAGCGGTTGAGCGCCGCTGAAATCCAGGACTGAAAGGCTCGGGAGGCTGGACGCGATCCAGACTGAGCCAAATGGAGGACACAATGATTGCAGTTCCGACTGGCACGGCGGATGAGCCGCGCGGCCGCATCCCGCTTTATAAGCATCTCTATTTTCAGGTACTGGTGGCGATTGCCGCCGGTATCACGCTCGGCCATTTCTATCCCGAACTTGGCACGCAGCTGAAGCCGCTGGGCGACGCCTTCATCAAGCTGGTGAAGATGATCATCGCGCCCGTCATCTTCCTGACGGTCGCGACCGGCATTGCTGGCATGACCGACATGAAGAAGGTGGGGCGCGTTGCTGGCAAGGCGATGATCTACTTCCTCACCTTCTCCACGCTGGCGCTGATTATCGGTCTCGTCGTGGCCAATGTCGTGCAGCCGGGCGCTGGCATGCATATCGACCCAGCCTCTCTCGACCCAAAGGCCGTGGCCGACTACGCCACCAAGGCGCATGAGCAGAGCATTACTGGCTTCCTCAGCAACATCATCCCGACGACGATTGTCGGAGCTTTTGCGGAAGGTGACATTCTGCAGGTGCTGTTCTTCTCGGTCCTGTTCGGTATTTCGCTTGCGCTTGTGGGCGACCGCGGCAAGCCGGTCACCGACTTCCTGCATGTGCTGACCGCACCGGTTTTCAAGCTGGTGTCGATCCTAATGAAAGCCGCACCCATCGGCGCTTTCGGCGCGATGGCCTTCACCATCGGCAAATATGGCATTGGTTCCATCGCCAATCTCGCCATGCTGATCGGCACCTTCTACCTCACCTCGCTGCTTTTTGTGCTCGTCGTTCTGGGTGCGGTGGCGCGCTATAACGGCTTCTCCATTCTCGCTCTGATCCGTTACATCAAGGAAGAGTTGCTGCTCGTGCTGGGCACCTCCTCATCGGAAGCGGCTCTGCCTGCCCTGATGAACAAGATGGAAAAGGCAGGTTGCAAACGCTCGGTTGTCGGCCTCGTCATTCCCACCGGCTATTCGTTCAATCTCGATGGCACCAATATCTATATGACGCTTGCTGCCCTCTTCATCGCGCAGGCGACAGATATTCCGCTGTCGTTGAGCGACCAGATTCTGCTCCTGCTGGTGGCCATGCTCAGCTCCAAGGGTGCCGCTGGCATAACCGGCGCGGGCTTCATCACGCTGGCCGCGACCTTGTCGGTCGTCCCGGCTGTGCCTGTGGCCGGTATGGCGCTCATCCTCGGCATCGACCGTTTCATGTCGGAATGCCGCGCCCTGACCAATCTCGTTGGCAATGCAGTCGCCACCATCGTTGTTGCGCGCTGGGAAAACGAGCTGGATCAGGACAAGCTTGCCGCCGCATTGGCTGGCACCCCCGCCATCACCGATGCGATGCCGCAGCTGGAGCCAGCGGAGTAAGCGCTACGCAAACAAAAACGGCCCGCTTCATGCGGGCCGTTTCGTTAGATACCGCCGCCCTCGCCGAGAGTGCCGAAATGCTCGATCATGCGATCGACATTGGGTGTCAGACCCGTGAACAATTCAAACGCGCCGACCGCCTGAAAAACGGCCATGCCGCCGCCGTTGACGATGCTGCATCCGCGCTTTGCCGCTTCGACCAGAAGCTGCGTCTGAAGCGGGAAATAAACAATATCCGCCACCCAATGCCGTGGCGTCAGCAGACCCGTATCCAAAGGCACGCCGGGGTGCTTGGCCATTCCGGTCGGCGTGGCATGGGCCAGCCCATCGGTAACTTCCAGCGCGGCGGCGATATCCCCGCCTGATACAAACCGGCAAGCCTCATGCCTCGGCGCCAGTTGCGCAATCAGCGCTTCGGTTCGGGCGGCATCCAAATCGAAAACCTGCACGTTTCGCGCGCCCATTGTCGCCAATGCATGCGCAACCGCAACACCCGCACCACCGGCACCGATCAATACTGCATTGTCGACCGGGGCATCGGGCAAAGCGCGCCGGAAGCCCTGCGAAAAGCCCCACCAGTCGGTGTTATAGCCGGTTCTGCGACCGTTTTTGAATGTCACCGTATTAATCGAGCCGAGTGCCGCCGCATCGGGCGACAATTCATCGACAAACTGAATCGCCGCCTGTTTGCAGGGATAGGTGATGTTGAGCCCTGCAAACCCGTCTTTCTCCGCCTGATCCATCAGCTGCGGCAAAGCCTCAACGCCCACGCCCAGCACCGAAAGATCGAATCGGTCATAGCGGTAATCGATGCCGTTCATGCGCCCTTCATGCATATGCATGGCTGGAGTGCGAGAGGCACCGATGCCGCTGCCAATCAAGCCCACGCGAACCGACCGCGTCACTGTTTCCGTCACGGAATTTAAACTCCACCCCTATCGTCCCGCCATTTTCGCACGGCAGGTTTCTTGCTTTTGAAAATGTACGAACTGGTTAGTAACGTCAATCGGACATGGCGACTATTTTTGCAATGCACACCGAATTGAATGTGCTTTGAGCATTTCCAGCAAAAGTGCGTAGCGGTTTGGCGTCGGATAATACGTGAAAACAACTATCTAGAACGGTCCAACGATTCCGTTTCAACCGGAACCGCTATTGAGCCTCACGATTTCAGGTAAGCCAGGATCATATCCGCGATAAGCTGACGATGCCGCGTTCGGTACTCATCGGCCATGAGGTCCCGGTCGAAAAGCGCGCCAAATGTGTGCCGGTTGGCGACCCGGAAAAAACAGGCGGCGCTGATCATCTGATGCAGATCGACCGGATCGACCTTGCGGGTGAATACACCGCTTGTTTCCCCGCGTGCCAGAATCTCGGCAATGATCCCGATCACACCGGAATTGGTGCGCTGGAAAACGCTGGAATTCTTCAGATGCTCGGCGCGATGGATGTTCTCGATGCTGACCAGTTGCACGAAATCGGGATTGGCGTCGTCATGATCGAATGTGGCCTCGATCAACCGCCGCATCGCTTCTTCCGGCTCGAAATCCTGAAGCTGAAGGCGGTTTTCCAGCGCCCTTATCTTGGCATAGGCGCGCTCCAGCACAGCCAGATAAAGCCCTTCCTTGTTGTCGAAATAATAATAGAGCATCCGCTTCGACGTCTTAGTCTTCTCGGCAATCGTATCAACACGCGCACCGGAAAAACCTGCCCGAACGAATTCTTCGGTCGCGACCTCAAGGATGTTTTCCCTGGTGCTGTCGGGATCGTTTTTCCGTCCCGCGCGGGCCTGTGCAAGCTCGACTGCGCTGTCCATCGTGATCGTCTGGCCGCCTTTTAAAATGTACCAACTGGTGGGTTATATAGGCGCATAGTTCAGCGAGGGGCAAGCACGGGGCACTGTCATACATGCGCAAATGGAAAAGGGGACGGTAAACCGACCCCTTCTCTAAGTTCAACAGGCTTGACGCTACGCTATTTGCCCGCCGCCTGCGCGGCATAGACATAGCTGTCATAGGTATATTCAGCGACGCGGAACCACTCGAAACCCTCGTCGCGGAATTTCTTCCAGCTCGGATAGATCTTCGCCCAGGCCGGGTTCTTTTCGGTATATTCAGCGTAGAGATCGAAGGTGACCTTGTAAGCGGCATCCAGCACGTCGCGCGGGAGAGGCCGCAAGTTTACGCCCTTCGACACCAGCGAGCGGATTGCACCGGTGTTCTTCACGTCATAGAGCGAAATCATGTTCTGCGTTGCAGCCTGAGCGGCGGTGTTCAGCGCCACCTTGTAGGCTTCCGGCAGGCTTTCATATTGCTGCTTGTTGACGAAGAAATGCACCGAAGCGCCACCTTCCCAGAACGCCGGATAGTAGTAGTAAGGCGCGATCTGGTAGAAGCCGAGCTTCTCATCGTCATACGGGCCGACCCATTCGGCGGCATCGATGGTTCCGCGTTCCAGCGACGGATAGATGTCGCCGCCGGGCAGTTGCTGCGGCACGACGCCAAGGCGCGACATGACTTCACCAGCCACACCGGCAATGCGCATCTTCAAACCTTTCAGGTCTTCGAGGCTCTTGATTTCCTTGCGATACCAGCCGCCCATCTGTGCAGCGGTGTTGCCGCCGACGATACCGACAACGCCGTAATCGGAAAGGAATTCGTTATAAAGCTCATTGCCGCCGCCATGATAGAGCCATGCATTTTGCAGGCGCGTGTTCATGCCGAAGGGAATAGCGGTGCCGATGGCGAAAGCCGGGTTTTTGCCGGTGAAATAATAGCCGCAGGTATGGGCGATTTCGACGGTATTGGCCTGCACCGCGTCAATAGCCTGCGGACCGGGCACCAGTTCGCCCGCCTGAAACACCTGTATCTGGAACTTGCCGTCCGTCATCTTCGACAGAGCATTGGCCATAAAGACCGCGCCGCCATAGATCGTGTCGAGATTGTTTGGGAAGCCCGATGTCAGACGCCAGCGTATGTTCGGCAATTCATCTGCGATTGCCGGTGTGGCCAGCGCCGCACCGCTTGTGGCGGCGGCGGCTCCGATGGCCGCCCCCTTGGTTAGAAATGTACGGCGGTTCAAATCCTGTTTCATGTTTTCCTCCTCCAAAACTGTTTCACTTATCACCGGCGCGGTAACTGGTCTCCCCTCGGTTACTGCGCTGGCTTTTCCGGTTGTCCGAAGCTTGGCTGCGGCGATCCGAACGATGGGGCGGGCAGCGGGTCCGTGGACGGCGAAGGCGCACCGAATGGGGCGGGCGCAGTGCCGAACGGATTGCCGCCATCCGCACCCGGCATCGGCACGTTGATCTGGATCGTCGACGGATCGGCGACCGGATGGCCGGATTTGTAATGGGTAACGATACCGGGAAACGCGATGATGATCGCGACCATCACCAGCTGGATCAGCAGGAACGGGATTGACCCCATATAGATCTGGCCCGACGTGACCGGTTGGATCGTGGCTCCCGTTACCTTGTCCTTATAGGCGCGCGACGGCGCCACCGAACGCAGATAGAACAGGGAGAAGCCGAACGGTGGATGCATGAACGATGTCTGCATGTTTACCGCCAGCATGACGCCGAACCAGACGAGATCGATGCCGAGCGCGTCGGCAACCGGCGCCAGAAGCGGGATGATGATGAAGGCCAGCTCGAAATAATCGAGGAAGAAGGCCAGAAAGAAGACGAGAATATTGGCGACGATCAGGAAGCCGACTTCGCCGCCGGGAATCGACGTCATCAGATGCTCAACCCAGACGTGACCGTTGACACCGTAGAAGGTGAGCGAAAACACACGTGCGCCAAGCAGAATGAAAATGACGAAAGACGAAAGCTTCGCCGTGGCGTAAAGCGCCGAGGTCAGCATCTTCATGTTCAGGCGGCGATTGATGATCGCAAGCAGAAGCGCACCGACCGCGCCCATTGCGCCGCCCTCCGTCGGCGTAGCGACACCGATGAAGATCGTGCCCAGAACGAGGAAGATCAGCACCAGCGGCGGCACGAGCGAGACCACCACGCGCTGCGCCAGTTTCCACCCCTTCAAGGTGCGGGCCTGCAACGGCAAGGCTGGAACAGTCTGAGGCCGTAGGATCGACATGCCGATGATGTAGGCGCAATAAAAGCCGACCAGCATCAGGCCCGGCACGAGCGCGCCCTTATACATATCCCCAACCGACCGACCGAGCTGGTCGGCGAGAACGATCAGAACGAGGCTCGGCGGAATGATCTGCGCCAATGTGCCGGAAGCGGCAATAGTGCCGCTGGCCACTTTTCGATCATAGCCGTAGCGCAGCATGATCGGCAGCGATATCAGGCCCATCGAAATCACCGAAGCGGCAACGACGCCGGTGGTCGCCGCCAGAAGTGCGCCGACAATAATCACCGCAAAGGCCAGGCCACCGCGCACGGGGCCGAACAACTGCCCGATCGTGTCGAGCAGGTCTTCGGCCATGCCGCTTCGCTCCAATATCAACCCCATGAAGGTGAAGAAAGGAATGGCGAGCAGGGTTTCGTTCGACATCTGGCCAAAGATGCGGTCGGGTATGGCCCCGAACAGATTGACCGGCAAAAGCCCCATTTCGATGCCGACGAAACCGAAGGCAAACCCGACAAAGGCAAGCGCAAAAGCCACCGGATAGCCGAGCAAAAGCACGACGATCAGCGAGAGGAACATCAGCGGCGCGAGATTTTCCGCGAAGAAAGCAACCATATATCCGTCCCCCTCAGAGCGCTTGGGCTTCTGCGTCTTCAGCTGCCACCGTGTCCGGTAGACGCCCTTGCAGAATGGCAATGCGTTTGATGAGTTCGGACAGGCCTTGCAGCGCCAAGAGTCCGAAACCGATGGGGATCAGCGTCCAGACAGGCCAGAGAACCAGCCCGCCTGTATTGTTGGAGGTTTCACCGCTGGCGAACTTCGCTTCCACAATGGGCCATGAAAGATAGATCGTGATGAGGCAGAAGGGCAGCAGGAAGACGATAGTGCCGAAAATCTCGACCAGCAGCTGGGTGCGGCGCGAATAACGGCTGTAGAGCAGATCGACCTTCACATGCTCGCTGTGTAGCAGCGTGTAACCGGCGGCGATCAGGAAAACCGCCGAAAACAGATACCATTGCGCTTCCAGCCATGCGTTGGAACTGAGATTGAAAAGCTTGCGCGAAACCGCATTGATGGCGCTGATCAGCACCGCCACGAGTATCAGCCAGGATACTGCTTTTCCGATGAAATTATTGGCCGCGTCAATAGCGCGCGACAACGCCAGCAAAACTGACATTGCTCCTCCCCTTTTGTTTCGGCCTCCTCAAGCCGTTTTGCAAAAGAGAATAAGTGCGCGGGAATCCACCCGCAAGCAGACGATAGTCGCAACAAAAGCACAATTACCCACTAGTGGGTAATAAGCAGAGCTTTCCCGTCTTCCGGCGGCTAACTTTCTGAAAAGCCAAGCCGGTTTTCAATGGCATAACGGGTCAATCCGGCGGTGCTGGCGATACCGAGTTTTTTCTTGATGTTCTTGCGGTGAGTCTCGACTGTTGCTTCCGATATGCCGAGCGCGGAAGCAATCTCGCGATTGCTGCTACCTTCGGCAACCAGAACCAGCACATCGTTTTCACGCGACGACAGGCCTTCCGCCTTCTTCTCGGCATTGTCGAGAAGTGCTTCCGAAACGCCGGAGGAAAAATAGGCTCCGCCCGATGCGACCGCATGGATGGCGGCGACGATTTCACTCGTCGAAACATCCTTCAGCACATAGCCCGAAGCACCGCGCATGATCGAGGTCGAGATATATTCGCGACTGTCATGCATGGAGAGCATCAGAATGCGCGTACCCGGCAGTTGCCGCTTGAAAAGCTCGATGGCATCGATACCGTTGAGAAGCGGCATATTGATATCCATCAGCACGACATCGGGCTTGGCGGTCTGCGCCATATCCAGCGCCAGCCGCGCATTGGATGCAGCGCCCGCGATTTCAATGTCGTCATAGGTTTCAAGCACGGCGCGCAAGCCGTCGAGAACCAGCGGATGATTATCGACCAGCAATACGCGAATCTTGCATTCTTTCGTCATGCGACTTCCGGTTTGAACATGGACGGCTTCGTCATAGGTCTTTCGACTGCCGAAAGCGGCAGGCGCGCGGTCAACTGCGTACCATCACTGCCGGTTTCCACCAAGAGCACACCGCCGAAATGTGCTATGCGCTCCTGCATATTTCTGAGGCCAAGTCCCGACGCCGCCCCTTTCAGATCATGACCGGCAAATCCATTGCCATTGTCGCTCACCGTCATCGTCACGCGCCCGTTCGAATCCCAAAGGCGCACAGAGACCGCGCTCGCGCCCGAATGGCGCTCGATGTTGGTCAGCGCTTCCTGCGCCACCCGGTAGAGCGCCGTGCTCGGCTCCGGTTTCAGATTGACCCGCAGCGTATCGGCCTCAAAGCGGGTCTCGATACCCGTCCGCTCCGCGAAATGCTCAAAGAGCGCTTTCAGCGCCACCGTCATGCCGAGATCGTCCAGAATGCGCGGTCGCAGATCATGCGAAAGCCGCCGCACCTCCTTGATCGCGCCGTTCAGCACATCCGATGCCTTCTCAATGGCCCTCGGCGCACCGTCGCTGCCCGTATGCACCTGACGGCTGGCCAGATCGATGGCATAGCGCACGCCCACCAGATTCTGCGAAATGCCGTCGTGAAGTTCGCGGGCCAGACGGGCGCGTTCTTCCTCCTGCGTATCGATGATGCGCTGGGCAAGCTCCTTGAGCTTGCTGTCCGCCATGCGCCGCTCGCGAATGTTCAACAACATGCATGTTGCGAAAACCAGCATGACGGCAGGCACGGCGATGAGACTGACCACCAGAAACGTGTTGCGGATATTGGCGCGAAAATCGGCATTGGCCGCCGCCGTCTGCGCATAAACATCATCCAGATAAACGCCGGTTCCCAGCATCCATTTCCACTTATCCAGCCCAACCGCAAAGGACAGCTTGTCGGCCATTTCGCCGCTCGACGGCTTTTCCCATTTATATTGGTGCAGCCCGCCCCCCTGCTTTGCCTTGTCGATCAGATTGGCAATGACATGATCACCATCAGGATCGACTAGATTGAGCCAGTTCTGACCGGGACGAAAGGTCTGGCGCGGATGCACGACATTGTTGCCGTCATAGTCATAAACGAAGAAATAGCCGTCCCGCCCATAATCGAGCGAGGTGAGAATGCTCGTCACCTTCTGCATGGCCGCTGTATCGTTGGGACCGGCCTCGTCATAGATTTTCTGGATTGCTGACAGAGCCAGATTGGTGAGGTTCAGAAGCTCGGTCTCCTTCGCCTTCAGCATGTTTTTCTCAAAAGTCGCGATGCTGCTCTGCACGAGATTGGCCGATTGCCACGTGATGAAGGCCGTGACCGTCAGGATCGCGACGATCAACGGCACAATGGCCAGAGCCAGAATCTGATATCGAAGCGTCACGCCTAGCTCCTCCCAACATCGCCGGACGGCTTTTTAAATTGGGACTTTAAAGCCCCGCTTCGACGGACGAAAGAGGCGATATGCGCTGCCAATTTGCGGCACATTGCCAGACGGCAATATTATTTCGTATAGACTTATTTATGTAGATATAATGCAAAGCGCGGTCAGCTTTCCATTGCGCCTTGTTGCAAGAGCGGTATAGGAAGGCTGAAATTAAACGTTCGCGCGCTTCATTCGCGACGTGCAGGACCCTGACTTCTGGCCGTCTTGCCCAACCCCCATCGTTGAAGTGCGCCTTCGGAGGAGTGATTATATGCAATATTGCGGCAAGGCGTCTCGTCGACTTCCCAAGGAGAGAAGACGATGAGCGCCGAAGTAAAGCACGCGCAGGCGGGTGGAACCGACAAGACGGCCATCGAGCTGAAGAATGTAGAGATTTCGTTCAAACTGGCCGATGGCGGTCGGTTCGATGCGGTTGCCGAAAGCAATCTCAAGGTCGCGGAAAACGAATTCGTCGCCATTGTCGGCCCAACCGGATGCGGTAAATCCACCTTGCTGAATGCTGTGGCCGGTCTTCTGACGCCCGCGCAGGGTATTGTCGAGATCAACGGCCAGCGCCTGCAAGGGCTAAATCGCAAGGCGGGTTATCTCTTCCAGCAGGACGCGCTGATGCCCTGGAAGACGGTGCTCGACAATGTCGCCATCGGTCTTGAAATCGCGGGCTCGACAAAGGCCGAAGCCCGCAGACATGCGCAGGAATGGCTGGCCCGTGTCGGGCTTGCAAGCTTCGGCGACCGCTATCCGCATATGCTTTCCGGGGGCCAGCGCAAACGTGTGGGTCTGGCGCAGGTGCTGATCCGCAATCCGAAATATCTGCTGATGGATGAGCCATTCGGCCCGCTGGACGCGCAAACCCGCGTCATCATGGGCGATTTGCTGCTCGATCTGTGGTCGCAAGACAAGAAGGCGGTCATGTTCGTCACGCATGATCTCGAAGAAGCCATCGCGCTTGCTGACCGCGTTGTCATCATGTCTGCCGGTCCGAGGGCGCGCATCATGGCGGAATATCGCATTCCGCTCGAACGCCCTCGCGAGATTTCCGAAATCCGCCTCGACAACCAGTTTCACGAAATCCACCGGGAAATCTGGAGCGCGCTCAAGGAAGAAGTCCTCAAGGGCTACCAGCAGACGAGTGGAGACCGCGCCGGAGGACGTTCATGAAAAAGCCAATGCTGTTTCTGGCGCAGCTCAGTATTGCTGTCGCCGTTATTCTCGTGTGGCATGTCTTTACCGCCACGCATCTTTTCGGCAACCCCGCCAAGGCGAAATTCTTCTTCGCCACGCCGGGCGATGTCGCCTTGCGCACCTATAAATGGTTTGCCGAAGGCACGATCTGGTATCACCTCGGCATCACGCTGCTCGAAGCCATGCTCGCCTTTGCCATCGGCTCGATTGCGGGTGTCCTGATCGGCTTCTGGTTTGCGCGCAAGCCCATATTGGCAGCTGTTTTCGATCCCTATGTGAAAGCCGCCAACTCCCTGCCGCGTGTTGTTCTGGCACCGATTTTTGCGCTGTGGCTTGGCCTCGGCATCTGGTCCAAGGTAGCGCTTGGCGTTTCACTGGTGTTCTTCATTGTCTTCTTCAACGTCTATCAGGGCGTGAAGGAAGTGAACCAGACCGTGCTGTCCAATGCCCGCATGCTCGGCATGAACGAGCGGCAATTGTTGCGCAACGTCTACCTGCCCTCGGCTTTGTCATGGATGTTTTCGAGCCTGCATACCGCTGTCGGCTTCGCCGTCGTGGGTGCGGTCGTGGGCGAATATCTCGGTTCTTCGGCGGGGCTTGGCTACCTCATTCATCAGGCGGAAGGCGTGTTCGACGTGACCGGCGTTGTCGCCGGTATGCTCGTGCTGACCGTCTTTGTGCTGATCATCGACTGGGGCGTCACCATCATCGAGGAGCGCCTGCTTGTCTGGCGCCCCAAAGCCGCAAGCCACAACGCATAACGGCGCGTCGCGCTTACGAGAGCGGTTCCGGTCAAAATGGAATCATGGAACCGCTCTATCTATTTGTTTTCACGCATTATCCCACGCAAAACCGCTACGCACTTTTGCTGGAAATGCTCTAGGAGGAAAATCATGAAGATTAATCGCAGAGACGCCCTGCTGGGCGCCGCAGCTCTTGGACTGGCCGGCATTGCTTCCCGCCTGCCCGCCTATGCGCAGGACGCATCGGCAACGCCAGAAAAACCCGAACTGATGTTCGGCGTCGGCGGCAAGCCGCTTTTCTACTACCTGCCGCTAACGATTGCCGAGCGCAAAGGCTTCTTTGAAGAACAGGGCCTGAAGGCAACGGTCAACGATTTTGGCGGCGGCGCGAAGTCGTTGCAGGCTCTGATCGGTGGTTCGGTCGATGTCGTGACGGGCGCTTACGAACACACGATCCGCATGCAGAACAAGGGCCAGGACATCAAGGCAGTCTGCGAACTTGGACGTTTCCCGGGCATCTGCATCGGCGTGCGCAAGGACCTCGCAGGCGAAATCAAGACCATTGCCGACCTGAAGGGCCAGAATGTCGGCGTTACGGCGCCCGGCTCCTCCACGTCGCTGTTCCTGCAATATGCACTCATGAAGAACGGTCTGTCGGAAGATGCCGCGTCGATTATCGGCGTTGGCGGCGGCGCAAGCGCGGTTGCAGCCATCAAGAAAGGCGAAATCGCCGCTCTCGTCCATCTCGATCCGGTAATCACCCGCCTCGAAGTCGATGGCGATATCACTCTGCTGATCGACACCCGCACAGAAGAAGGCACGCGACAGCTGTTCGGCGGCACCAATCCGGCCGCGACAGTTTATGTGCAGCAGAGCTTTATCGACGCAAACCCGATCACCACGCAGCGCGTCGTCAATGCCTTCGTCAAGTCGCTGGACTGGATTCACAAGGCATCCGCCGACGACGTTGCCGACGCCGTGCCGGAGGAATATCTGCTTGGCGACCGCGAACTCTACAAAACCGGCTTTGAGAAATCCCGCGCCATGTATTCCGAAAAGGGCCTGATTGCCGAAGAAGGCTTCAAGAGCCTCTATGAAATGTTGAAGGCGCTCGATCCGGAGCTTTCCAGCGCGGATATTTCATTTGCGCAGACTTTCGATCCGCGCTTTGTGCAGGCCGCCAAAATCTAACCAAGAACAAGGCCGGGATCGCTTCGGATCCCGGCCTTTTCCATTTCATTCGTTGAAAAATGCCGCGCGGAATCAAACGCTATCGTGAGCTGGACGCGCGATATGCCGCTTCAGCAATGCGGCTGCAAATTCGAAATCCCCAGCCTCGATAGCCTGCAAAATTTCCAGATGGTCCGCGCAGGCCTGACGAATTCGCGCTTCGCCCATACGCTCAAACTCACAGGATTCCGTCAGTCTCCGCAAATGGTTCTGCCAGCGCAGAGCCTGGGTGAGAAACCGGTTATTGGCCCATGACACCAGCGTTTCATGGAAATTCGCATTGACGTCGAACCAAAACCCATCCGGAAAATCGGATATCGGGCGTTCGAGTATTTCAAGCTGTTCGCGGTGCAGTTCCTGCAACTCGGAGAGAACCGGGCTGTAATCAGCTTGTGTCAGCGCGCCGCATTCGATGACCACCCGGAAAGAATAGCTTTCATTGACGGCATGTTCATTGTCGAGCGCTTCGGCAAAGCGCCAGCCGTAGCCTGGAAGCCGCTCGGCCAGTCCTTCGGCGGCAAAGCGCATCAATGTGCGGCGCACCGTTCCACGGGTCACTTCGAACTGTTCCGCGAGGGCTGCTTCAGAAACTTCCAGGCCGATCGAACCGGAAGCACGCGCGCTCATCAGCCTGTGATAGAGGTCTTCGAAATCGGACGGCGGCAAAATCTCGTTCGACAGCTCGTCCTGTTTCGGAAAACGCTGCAACAGATAACCACGGTTCGGTGCCTGCGCGACGATCCCCCGCTCCACCAGAAGATGCAAAACCTGCCGGACCGGCGAGCGTGAGACATGCAATTCGCGCGCAATCGCGGCATCGGAAATGCGATCACCGATCTGCCAGCGCTCCTTGGTGATAAGCGCCAGCATCTTATGCGCAACTTCCACCTGAAGATTGCTCAAACCGGTTTGCGTCACTGTTCCGTCCGTCCGGGGTGCTGTTACGATGATGTTCACGCGCGGTAAATCCTCCGTGACAAATTTATAACAAAAATCTGCACGCGCGGGAGTTCCATTCGCTTGAGGGCACGCCAATGTGATCGGCGCGTGATGAGGCGAAACGGAAAGCAGTTTTCTGAAAAATAGCGGGAGTTACGGCCGGGGAGCCGCTTTGCTCGACCCGAACTGGTGCGCTTCAAAGGGCAACCCAAATGGCAATACCGCCGCCCCGATAAAAAGCAGGCGACAGATCGGAGACCTGTCGCCTGTCTATAACAATGGACTGGAGGTCACATTATTATCAGTTCATATTTTCAAGCTTCGTCAGATAACCCGACACATTACTGCGAACATAAACCTAGACGAAACCTGTCCGGATATCGGGACGATGCCCCGATATCCGATCTTGATATGTGTTATTAGAACGAGCGCTGGAAGCGAACGATACCGCCCCAAGCGTCCTTCTCGACAGCGAGATCACGCCATTCGCCACCGAACTTGGTGTACGAAATTTCCGGGGTGATCGTGAAGCCAGGAACGAGCTGGTAAGCTACGTTAGCCGTAACTGCAGTCTTGCCCCAGTCGTCGTGTGCGCCCTGAAGGTTGAAGGTAGCCTTGTCGGTTGCCTTGAACTTCGCGCCACCCCAGACAGCCCAATCGCCGCCCCACTGGCCGTAGTTCTGCACCGGAGATTCTTCCGAAGCGTAACCACCCTGCAACCAAACCGAGAAGCGGTCGGTGATGTTCACGTCACCGCGAACCTTGGCGGCCCATTCTTCGATGACCGAGTCGTAAGCTGCAACAGCTGCGATCGAACCCCAGCCGCCTTCGTACTTCAGACCGCCGAGGATGTGCGGGGTGTAGCCGTCGATGACGTAGCCCGAGCCGCCTTCTTCAACAGCCAGGATAGCCGAGAAGCCGTTGCCGCCCTTGTAGGTGTACGAAATCTGACCGGTGGTGTAGCTGCCTGCGCCGACCACGTCATCGTTGATGACGCCGCCGAGGTAACCGGTGAAGGTGTGGAATGCGGATTCGTCGATACCAACCTTGAAGCCGCCGAGCTGGATGTAACCGATACGGAAATCAACGCCCTGCGTCGTATAACCGTAATCACCATCTTCACGGCTATTGTTGGCGCCGTAGTTAAAGCGGGTTTCGGTGTAGGTCTTCAGGGTGCCGAGTTCGGTTTCCGAAGCCGTGTGGGTACGAAGCGTGAAGCGTGCGCCCTTGTCCCAGCCTTCACGGTCTACGCCGGTGTAGACGTCATCGCCGCCCTTTACGTCGTAACGGACGTAGCCGCTGATGCGCAGGCAGGTTTCGGTGCCCGGAATGTAGAAGTAGCCAGCGCCGTAAGCATCGCAAACGCGGACATATTCAACTGCTTCAGGTTCCGGTGCAACGATTGCATCGGCAGCCTGTGCGCCGGAAACTGCAACGAGCGCTGCAGCGGAGCCGAGAAGAAGGCTCTTGATGTTCATTTCTGACCTCCAGGATCAAGTTGATAGAAGTTTCGATTTTTTTACGAGTCGTTTTTTACGATTGCATAATACGATTTTCATTGATGGTTTCGTTAGTCAATGGCGTTTTTTCCCAATAAGATACAGACCGTTACTTCATTAGCGACCGTTGAAATTCTGCAACAGTCATAATTAGCCATGGCCCGCCGCTCTCCCACTTTTGCGGGATCTGGATTTTCGATCCCCCGGATGCCCGGAGCGCTGTTTTGAGGATTTCTGCAGCTTCCCGGTGGAACCCGTGCAGATGGTGGAAACGCTACATGCCGCGGGCAGCTATTGTGCAAGCGAGCGACATCATGCACCGCCTTGGCAGCGTGCAAGACATCGCCTCAACATTTTCGATGGTAGCCAAACCCGCCATATTTCACCCCTCTTCAATACATCCCCGCAGCCGTTGTCCCCCAACGAACTGCGAATGTCCGGATGCTTCGCCCATTTCTGTTACAATCAGATGACGAACAGTGAGCACTGCAACCTTTATCCGTATTTTTAAAGGATCGGGGGCAGAGTTCAGCTTATAAATTTTTATTATTTTGTAGGGATTTAGCAAAAATCCCTACAGACACACGCATTTTCTTTTATTGCCGCTGATTTTTTTTAAGAGTGCCGCTGCAAACCTGCGTTTGGCGCTAGTCGTCGCACTTACCCCTTGGAAAGCGCGATGACCGGGTCCAGTTGCGAAGCGTTTCGCGCTGGCAGATAGCCGAACACGACACCGATCAGCGTCGAACACAGGAAAGCTGCGATAATCGACGTGGTTGAATAGACAAGGCTGAAATTCGAGCTGAACAAGCTGAAGAGCAAGCCGAAGCCGAGCGCCGTCAGAATGCCCAGAACGCCGCCGATCAGGCAGACAAGCACCGCCTCGATCAGAAATTGCTGCAAGATATCGCTCTGTCGCCCGCCGACCGCCATGCGTACCCCGATTTCCGAAACACGTTCGGACACCGTGACGAGCATGATGTTCATCACCCCGATGCCGCCGACGATCAACGAAATAATGGCGATTGCCGCCACCAGAAGCGTCAGCGTCTGGGTCGTGCTGGTGATCGTCTTGCGAATATCGTCGGTGTTCAGGATGTAGAAATCCTTGGTGCCGTGGCGCTGCAACAGAAATTCGGTGACCGACTGCTCGGCCAGCGCCGTATCGATCCCGTCCTTGACCTGCAAGGTAATGCTGCGCAGCGAATTGCTTCCCAGAAACCGTGCCTGAACGGTGGTGTATGGCAGATAAAGCGACAGGTTTTGATTGGAGCCGAAACCGCCCTGCTGCGGCTCCATCACGCCGACAATGCGCGCGGGAACATTGCCGATCAGCAGCACCTGTCCCACCGGATTGATATCGGCAAACAGCGCGTTTTTGGTGTTCTGGTCGATGACCACATCCTGCGCCGTGGTTCGCACGCTTTCGCGGTCGAAAAACTGTCCATCGGCAATCTTGCTGCCCTTGGCGACAAAATATTGCTCGCTGACGCCATTTACCAGCGCATTGGACTCCTGCGAGCCGAAACGCACCGTGCTGTTTGTCGAGACTGTTGGCGTGGCAGCCGCGACATAGGGCTGTTTGGACAGTTCCAAAGCGTCCGAAACCACCAGCGTGGTGATTTTCCCGGATCGCACATCGCCGAAATCCTTGCCTGCGAAAATTTCCAGCGTATTGGTGCCGAGGCTGGAAATATTGGCCAGCACCCGCTCCTGCGAACCGCGCCCTAGCGCCACGACGCTGACGACCGAAGCGATGCCGATGATAATGCCCAGCATGGTCAGGAAGGTGCGCAGCTTATGCGCCCGCATCGAGAGCAATGCCATCAGAAAGGCCTCGCGGATCGAACCCATCAATCCATAGAGCGACAGCGCGCGCTTGCGCTTCGAGGCCGCATCTTCCGGGCTGACGGCGCTTTCCACGATTTCGGTCTTTTCCACCGGACGGTCGGCGATGATCTCGCCATCGCTGATTTCGATGATGCGTTCTGCCTTGCTGGCAATCGACATATCGTGGGTGACGATGATGACCGTGCGCCCTTCGGCATGCAGCTCACCCAGAATGCGCAGCACCTCTTCGCCGCTATGCTTGTCGAGCGCGCCGGTCGGCTCGTCGGCCAGAATAAGGCTAGCGTCGTTCATCAGCGCGCGCGCAATAGAGACGCGCTGCTGCTGCCCGCCGGAAAGCTGGCCGGGCCGGTGATGCAGCCGGTCACCCATGCCAAGACGCGTCAGCAAGGACCCGGCGCGCTTGGCACGCGCCGACGGGTCGATACCAGCATAGATCGCCGGTATCTCGACATTGCCGATGGCCGTCAGCTCTGGCAGCAGATGATAACGCTGGAAGATGAAGCCGAAATGCTCACGCCGCAGCGCGGCCAGTTCATCCACATCCATGGAGGCGGTTTCGCGACCGCCGATTTCGTAGCTGCCGGACGTTGGACGGTCCAGACAACCGAGAATATTCATCAGCGTGGATTTACCCGACCCCGACGCACCGACAATCGCCACCATCTCGCCAGAATTGATGGTGAGGTCGATGTCTTTGAGGACCGCGATGGAACTGTCCCCCGACGGGTACTCCCGCCGGACTTTTCTGAGGCGGATCAACGGTTCCGTCATGATCAGAAGCCCATCGGCGGGCCGCGACGGCCACCCGGGCTGGGGCTTGCCGCAGCACCTGCCGCCAATTGGCCGGTGACGACGCGTTCGCCTTCATCGAGGCCCGATTTCACCTGAACCATCACCTTGTTGTTCAGGCCGATTTCAATCTTCTTGCGTGAGATCTGGCCCTTGTCATCGACCACGCGCACCGTATAGCGGCCATCCGCATCGGGCGCACCCAAGGCAGAGGACGGAATGGTCAGGACATTGTTCTCCTGCCCGAGAACGATGTGCACTTCCGCCGTCATATAGGTGCGCAGATGCCCGTCTTCATTCGGGATGGTGAAAAGGCCATTATAATAGATCGCCTCCGACGACGTACTGCTCGAAGAGGACGACGAGGACGAGCTTGAGGAACTGAAGCTGCTGTCGCTCTTGATCGATTCCGGCGCCGGTTCCACCGATTCAAGGCTTGCTTCATAGCGGCGGTCCTGATCGCCGAGCACCGTGAAATAAAGCGGCAGGCCGGGCTTCACCCGGACGATATCAGCTTCGGAAATTTCCGTATAAACCGTCATCCGGTCAAGCTGGCCGAGAATAACAATCGTCGGTGCGGATTGCGTTGCGTTGACCGTCTGGCCTTCCTGGCTGACGATGGAAAGAACGGTTCCCTCAATCGGCGCGGTGATCTGCGTATACCCGAGATTGGCTCTGGCGGTCTCGACGGCAACTTCGGCTGCCTTGATCTGGGCCCTGAGCGATTCAATCTGCGCCTGCGTCACATTCAGATCGGCAGCAGCCGTGTCGTAATCGGCCTGCGAAACAGCATGTTTGGCAAGCATGGCTTTCTGGCGGTTCAGCGTCTGCTGGTTCAGCGCCAGCGTCGCCTGCTTTTCCTTCAACTGCGCCTGCATGTTGGCAAGTGACGCCTCGGATGTTCGCAGGTCGTTTTTCTGCGTGGTGGAGTCGATCTCAGCAATGAGGTCATTCGCCTTCACGACCTGCCCAAGCTTCACCTTGACCGATGTGATGCGGCCCGATGCCTGCGCGCCGACCGCAACCAGACGAACCGGCTTAATGGTTCCCGTGGCAAGCACCGTGACTTCGATGTCGCTGCGGGTCGCAGTGGCGGTCATCATCGATGGTGTTTGGGACGACGATTGGCTGCGCCAGTAAAAATATCCGCACACGGCCACAGCGATGAGGACTGCGGTCGTGACGACGAGACGTTTAAAGCGCATTCAGGGAACCTTGCATATGCTCGTGGATTGAACGTGACCTCGGAAACCGGCCTCACAGGGCCGCATGATCAAGGGTCGAATTCGAAAAATCCAGTAGAAATCTATAATTGCTGGCAATCTTTTCAATTCCGGCATCTGCCTTGGCCAATGTGTGACATTGGCAGCACATGCCGGAATGCGACCACCAAATCCGTATGAGGGGGATTTAACTTAGTTGGCGGCGGCAGTGGCCACCGCATTTCTCTTCGGAAGACGCGGACCCGTATTCACGTCCACGACTTCCGGTTTGGAAACTTCAATGGCGCCACTCCAGCCACCGCCAAGCGCCTTGTTGAGCGCGATATAGTCGGTAGTGATCAGAACCTGGCTGGCGATCAGTGAATCCTCCGCCGAATAGAGCGAACGCTGGGCCTCCAGAAGATCGAGGAAGCTCTGCGTACCCGACTGATAGAGCGAACGTCCAAGCGACGCCGCCTCGCGATAATGGCGAGCCGATGTTGCAAGCTTGGACGATTTGATGCGCTCCTGCGCCAGCGAAACGATAGCGTTTTCGACTTCTTCAAGCCCGGTCAGGATCGAAGAGCGGTAGGCGATAAAATACTGGTCGCGCTGCGCCTGCGCCATCTCGACGGCTGCCTTCAGCTGGCCGCCATTGAAGATCGGAACCGTGAGGGTTGGGCCGAACGACCAGCTGATCGACGAACTTTTGCCGAGATCGCCGATCTTGGTGGCCGAGGTCGCAATATCGCCCGTCAGGCTGAGACCTGGATAGCGGGCGGCTTCCGCCTGACCGACCTTGGCCGTGTATTGCGCATATTGACGTTCAGCCAGCCGCACATCCGGGCGGGAGAGAAGAATGTCTGCCGGAATGCCCGTGGGCATCGGCAGTTTCGGCTTGGGGATCGCCTTAACCTTGTTCATGCGCTCGGCAAGTGCGGCAGGCGCGCGACCTGTCAGCACAGAAAGCCGATGCACGGAAGCGGCATAGGCCGCTTCAAGGTCCGGTATATTGGCCTCTGTCGAAGCCGCCTGACCGGATGCGTTGGAAAGATCGACCGCCGACGATGCGCCCGCCTCGAATTTGTTGCGCGTCAGGGTCGCCGTTTCGCGCTGTGAAGCGGCGGTCCGCCGGGCCAGCGCGGCACGCGCCTGATAACCGCGTGCTTCGACATAATTCGTAGTTACATCGCCAATCAGCGTCACGAGCGTATTGCGCAGGTCTTCTTCCGAGGCATCCATGCCGTATTTGGCGGCTTCCACCGACCGGCGGTTGGCGCCGAACAGATCTATTTCCCAGCTTGCATCCAGTCCGCTCTGGAACTGGCTGCTGGTGCTCGCCGTGCCACTGACCGAAGAGCCTGTGCGGCTGCGGGTCGCCGAAGCGGAACCGTCCAGTGACGGCAGCAGCGTGCCGACCGACTGACGATAGGTAGCGCGCGCCTCGCGCACGCGGGCCTTGGCGGTTGCAACATCCAGATTGCCCGCAACCGCTTCCTCTACGAAAGCATTGAGCAATGGATCGTTGAGCCGCTTCCACCATTCGGCCAGTTCCGCGGGCTTTGCCGGTTTTTGCTGCTTCTTGTTGCCCCAGTTGGAAGGCATGTTGATCAGGGGCGACTGATAGTCCGGCCCGACCACACAACCGCTGACGGTCGCAACAAGACACAACGTGGCCAGCACTTTCATCATGCGGCGGACGCGCTGATCCTGTCTGGTGCAGGGGTTGTGGTCAAAAGTCGCTGCAAGGCGGGTGAGATCATTTGTCGACATGGTTTGATTCCGTCTGCGTCTGCGGCGACACCGATTGAGTTTGACTGGATTTGCCCTTGAAGATGCGCCGAACGGCAACGAAGAGCAGCGGAACAAGAAAGACACCTATCACGGTTGCGGCGATCATCCCGCCCATGACGCCGATACCGATTGCGTTCTGCGCACCCGAACCGGCACCGCTTGCAATGGCCAGCGGAGTGACGCCCAGAATGAAGGCGAATGATGTCATCAGGATCGGTCGCAGGCGCTGTCGAGCGGCCTCCAGCGTCGCCTCGACCAGCCCCATGCCTGCCGCTTGCCGCTCTATCGCAAATTCGACGATCAGAATAGCATTCTTTGCGGCAAGACCGATGGTGGTGAGAAGACCGACCTTGAAATAAACGTCGTTACTCTGCCCGAAAATCGTTGCGCCCAAAAGTGCGCCGAAAATGCCGATCGGCACGGAAAGCATGACTGCAAACGGGATGGACCAGCTTTCATAAAGCGCGACGAGACATAGGAACACCACCAGAACCGAAATCGCATAGAGTGAGGCTGCCTGATTGCCGGAAAGCTGTTCCTGATAGGAAAGTCCGGTCCATTCATGGGCAAATCCGGACGGCAATTGCGTCATCAGATTGTCTATTTCATCCATAGCGACACCGGAACTGACGCCGGGTGCCGCTTCGCCCTGAATTTCCACGGCGGACGAGCCGTTATAGCGTTCCAGTCGCGGCGAGCCATATTTCCAGTAGCCGGTTGCAAAGGCTGAAAACGGCACCATGATGCCATCGGCGTTGCGGACCTGCCATTTCTCCAGATCTTCCGGCTGCATGCGGAAATTGCTGTCGCCCTGAACATAGACCGGTTTGATGCGACCCCTGTCGATGAAATCATTGACATAGGCGCTGCCCCAGGCTGTCGACAGCGTGCTGTTGATATCGGCCAGCGAAACGCCCAAAGCACTCGCCTTTTCCTGATCGATATTGATCGCGAATTCAGGCGTATCTTCCTGCCCGTTCGGGCGCGTATTGGCCAGAAGGTTGCTTTTGCCCGCCAGCGCCAGCAACTGGTTGCGTGCCTCGATCAGCTTGGCGTGACCGGCGCCATTGACATCTTGCAGAAAGAAATCGAAGCCGCTCGAATTGCCCATGCCCTGAATGGCAGGCGGCGCCAGCGCAAAAACCTTGCCGTCGCGAATTGTCGAGAAGAATTTCATGGCGCGTCCGGCGACCGCGCTTGCCGACAGATCAGCAGATTGGCGCGCTTCGAAATCTTTCAGACGCACGAAGGCCAGACCGACATTCTGTCCCTGCCCGCCATAACCAAAGCCGATTACGCTCATCACGCCTTCGACCGCATCCTTCTCCTGATTGAGATAGAAATCCGTCACCTGCTTCATGACCCGTTCGGTACGGTCCTGCGTAGCGCCCACGGGAAGCTGAACGCTGGTCATCAGCGTGCCCTGATCTTCCTGCGGCAGGAACGAGCTTGGCAGACGGTTGAACATCCAGCCCATGGCAACCACGATCAGCGCGAAGACCAGAAGGTAACGGAATGACCGCGTGAGGATTCCATTCACGCCACGGCGATAGGCATTCGTTGTCCGGTCGAAACCGCGATTGAACCAACCGGAAATGCCGCGCTGCTTCGCATGGCCTTGGACCGGCTTCAAAAGCGTGGCGCACAAAGCGGGCGTCAGGATCAGCGCGACCACCACCGACAGGATCATCGCCGATACGATGGTGACCGAGAACTGGCGATAGATGACGCCGACCGATCCGCCGAAAAAGGCCATCGGAATAAACACCGCCGAAAGCACCGTCGCGATGCCAACCAGTGCGCCGGTGATCTCGCCCATGGATTTGATCGTGGCCTCCCTTGGCGGAAGTCCTTCCTCCTCCATCACGCGCTCGACATTTTCCACGACGACAATCGCGTCATCCACCAGAAGGCCGATGGCCAGCACCATGGCGAACATGGTGAGCGTATTGACGGAATAGCCGAAGATCGCCAGCACCCCGAACGTGCCCAACAGAACCACCGGAACGGCCAGCGTTGGAATAAGCGTGGCGCGGATGTTTTGCAGGAACACCAGCATCACGACGAAAACCAGAATGATCGCCTCGATCAGTGTCTTGATCACTTCCTCGATAGACAAGCGCACGAAGGGCGTCGTGTCATAAGGATAAACGACCTCCACCCCCGCTGGCAGCGTTTCCTTCAGGTTCCCGATTGCTTCCTGCACCCCTTCCGCCGTGCTGATCGCATTTGCGCCGGTGGCGAGATAAATGCCGATGGCGCCCGAAGGCAGACCGTTATAACTGGATTCACTCGTATAGCTTTCCGAACCCAGTTCCACGCGGGCCACATCGTTCAACCGCACCAGCGCGCCATCGGTCGTACTTTTCAAAATAATGTTGCGGAACTGTTCCGGCGTTTGAAGACGGCTTTGCGCCGTCACCGTCGCATTGAGCTGTTGACCCTTATTGGCTGGCATTGCGCCCAGCTGACCAGCCGAAACCTGCGTGTTCTGCGCCTCAATCGCCGAAGCGACATCGCCCGGCATCAGCGCATATTTCGCAAGCTGGTCGGGGTCCAGCCAGATGCGCATTGCATAGCCGGAACCGAAAATGCGCGTATCGCCCACGCCTTCGACGCGCTTCAGCGTATCGTTGAGCGAGCTGTCGATATAGTCAGCCAGATCGTTGGCTGTCAGCTTGCTATCGGTCGAGACAAAGCCGATGACCATCAGAAAGCTTTCGGACGACTTGCTGACTGTCAGACCCGTGCTCTGTACGCTCTCCGGCAGCTGCGACTGGACGAGCTGCAGCTTGTTTTGCACCTGCATTTGCGCCACGTCGGGATCGGCGGCGCTGGTGAAGGTCAACGTAATCGTTGCCGAGCCGGTCGAGGTCGAGTTGGCCGTCATGTAATCCAGATTGTCGATGCCGGTCATGCCCTGCTCGATCACCTTGGTAACCGAGTTTTCGACCGTTTCGGCATCTGCGCCCGCGTAAGTGGCGCTGATGCGCACCGTGGTCGGCGCGATCTGCGGATATTGCGAGATCGACAGGGAACTCAGCGCCAGCAAACCGCCAAGCATGATGACAATCGCAATGACCCAGGCAAAATTGGGCCTGTTGATGAAGAAATTCGACATGGTCTATTCCTTCACCGCCGCGTTGCCGGTCTGGTTCTGGGTCAACTGACTGCCAGCGCCATCGGTCGTCTGCGCCTGTTTGCGCTCGCGCACCTCGCCGGTCGTATCATCAACAATGACATCGACCGCCTGCACTTCCTGACCGGCGCGGACGAGCTGCGATCCTTCCACGATGACCCGGTCGCCAGCCGCAACGCCGCCGTTGACCAGCCAATTATTGCCGACGCTCTGGCGGACTTCGAGGACGCGCTCCTCTACCTTGTTCTCGGCATTGACGAAAAGGCCGGTCGGCTCGCCCTTGGCATTGCGCGAAACGCCGCGCTGCGGCAGGAGGAAGCTGTTGGGCGCAACGCCCTCTTCCACCAGCGCGCGCACGTACATGCCCGGCAGAAGCAGTCGATCCGGATTGGGGAATGTGGCGCGGAGCGTAAAGGTGCCCGTCGTCTCGCTGACTGCGGATTCTGCAAATTCCAGCTTGCCCGGCAGCGGATAGATCGCGCCGTTTTCCAACTTGAGCCGCACGCTGACATTTTCACCACTGATCTTGATGCGCCCATCCTGGATGGCCTGACGAAGATTGAGCAGATTGGTGCTCGATTGCGTCACATCGACATTGATGGGGTCAAGCGTGCGGATGGTGGTCAGCGCCGTGTCCTGGCTGGCTGTCACCAGCGCGCCGGGCGTCAGGGTCGAGCGGTCGATGCGTCCGCTGATCGGCGCCTTGATCGACGTATAATCAAGGTTGATACGCGCCGTTTCCAGCGCGGCTTTCGCTGCCGCAACATCGGCCTTGGCCTGCGCCAGCGATGCAACCGCATTGTCGAGGTCCTGCTTGCTGACGGCGTTCTGCTTGATCAGCCCCTGATAGCGCGTCACCATGGATTGCGCGCTGGGTACAGTCGCTTCCGCCCGCTGGAGATCGGCAGCTGCACTCTCATAGGCAGCCTTATAGCTGGCAGGTTCGATCTGATAGAGCGCATCGCCCTCTTTGACCTCGCTGCCTTCCGTAAACAGCCTCTGCTCGATGATACCGCCAACCTGTGGTCTGACTTCCGCCACTAGCGACGCGGTGGTGCGCCCCGGCATTTCGGCATTGATCGAGACCGATTGCGGCTGCAAGGTCACAACGCCAACCTCCGGTTTCGGCAGCGCCGCGGCATTGGTGCCCGCCTTCTGGGATTGCTCCTGCGAACAGGCAGAAACCAGCAGAAGCGACGCGGCGGCCAGCGCCATTCCGAAAGACCGCGCATCTGGGAGGAAGCGACACGGTTTGCTACGGGAAATCAGC
This sequence comes from Ochrobactrum sp. C6C9, assembly GCF_022627935.1. Classification (NCBI taxonomy): domain Bacteria; kingdom Pseudomonadati; phylum Pseudomonadota; class Alphaproteobacteria; order Hyphomicrobiales; family Brucellaceae; genus Ochrobactrum; species Ochrobactrum sp. C6C9. The sequence continues at coordinate 80,347 of NZ_JABXGB010000016.1, forward strand.
GGCTGAACCATACTATAAACCTTGTTTACTGAGCGATTTGGTTGCGACCGGCAGCGTCACGGTTTGCGCGATGCCGTTCGGCGTTTTGTTGGCGATATCGATGCGCCCTCCCATGCGCTCGATAATTTCCTTGGCGATGGCCAGCCCAAGCCCCGCACCGGGATGCATTTTCCGGCGTCCCGCATCGACCCGGAAGAAGGGCTCGAAAATGCGCCCTATCAATTCTTCAGGAATGCCCGGACCGTTATCTTCTATAAGAACGACTGCTTCGCCGTTCTTCTCAACACTCGACACAACAGCGTGATGGCCATGGGTTGCCGCGTTGATCATCAGGTTGCGCAAGGCGCGCGTCAGCGCAATCGGGTTGGCCTGCACGACGAGGGGCTGCGCGGTTTTCACCGGCTGCAACTCTGCCGAATAGCCAATCGCCCGCAGTTCCGCGACCAGTTCGGTCACGAGGCGGTCGAGCTGCAAAATCTCCGTCGCGCCGTTGCTGTCCACTTCCTCGCGCACGAGACGAATGGCGCTGTCGGCGATGGAATCGAGCTCTTCGAGATCTGCCAGCCATTTCGCACGCTCCGCCTCATCTGCGACGAATTCGGCGCGCAGCCGCATCCGCGTCATCGGTGTGCGCAGATCATGACCGGCGGCGGCAACCAGCCGCATGCGGCTTTCCATTGCCGTCTTGAGCCTCGTTGACAGGCGGTTGATGGCCTTTGCAGTTGCGCGCACTTCGCCCGATCCGGTTTCGGGGATCAGCGGCAGGACGCCATCCGGCCCGATGCGCGTCACCGCCCCTTCGAGCAGGCGCAGCGGCTTCGTGATCTTGGCAGCGGCGAACAATGAAATGACAGCACTGCCCAGCACAATCAGGCAGACCCACAAAGCCAGCACGCGAGCGGCGCCTTCCGGCGGCCCCATTTGCGGAATTTGCAAAATGATCCACCGATCCTCGCCAAGTTTGACCGAGACATTGTCCGTCCTCGGCGTGTCCGCATGGCTGACGATCAGCGGCCAGTCCTTACCGTTTGCAGCCAGCGCGCGCGAGATGAAGCGGGTTCCCCTCTCATCGACATTCGTATCAATGGGTTTGTCCTGAACGACAAGGCCATAGGCTTGCGCTGCTGCCGGGTTCTGAGTGAACAGCGACACCTGCAGCATGATCTGGCGCGCCAGCGGATCAGACGTCAGTTCGCGCGGCGGCGGACTGAGTACGCGGTCCGCCGCAAATGTCGCCAGTCCCACAACGGAGACGATGGCGCAGATCAACAACAGAGCGATGCGATTGCGCAATGTGTTCATCGCGTCACAACCGATGTTTTGACCGGTATCGTCAGCTGATAGCCGCCATTGCGCACGGTCTTGAATACATCGCCAGCCTGACTGTCATCAAGCTTGCGGCGCAACCGGCTCATAAGAACGTCAATCGAGCGATCAAGCGGGCCGCGTCCCCGCCCCTGTGTGAAATCGAGCAGCTGGTCACGCGACAATAGCCGACCAGGACGCTCCACGAATACTTTGAGCAGATCGAATTCAGCCGCCGTCAGATCGACCTGCGCGCCATCATCCCTCGCAACCTTGCGCAGCTGCGGGTCGAGGACGAAGGCGCCGAAATGGAAAAGCGTAACATCATCATTAGTGGATAATGGAACATGCTGGCTGCGGCGCAGCACAGCCTTGATGCGAGCCGTCAGTTCGCGCGGATTGAACGGCTTGCCCAGATAGTCATCCGCGCCGATTTCCAGACCGATGATGCGATCCACATCCTCTTTCAATGCAGTCAGCAGGATGACCGGAATGCTAGGCTCCCGGTCACGCAGCCGCCTGCAAATGTCGAGGCCCGAACCATCCGGCAACATGACATCCAGAACAATCAGATTGGGGTTGGTCTCCGTGAGACGCTTTTCGCATTCGCGGCGATCGCCCGCCACCGAAACGCGAAAACCCTGCTCGCTGATATAGCGCGACAACAACGAGCGGATTTCCGGGTCGTCATCGACGATCAGTATATGGGGCGGAACGCTCATTCGGGCTCGTGACGTTATCAATCAGGTGTTGTTGAAAAACACTATAGCCACTTCACGGCGGGCGGTTTTCATTTTTTTGTAACCGAATATTTCCGCGTCGAAGCCAGAAACATTCCGCAACAAATGAGCCTTGAACCGCCTGTCCGGCAACAACCGGACCAGGCGCAGTTTCTTCAACACCGTGCCGGCTCGGCCGTGATCGAACAGGGATCACGCCCTTTCACTGATGACGCGCCGCAAAAGAGTATTGGCCGTGTTGATATCGGAACTCTCAAATTCCCGGAACAGATTCTGGTGCACACTATCCAGGATCGTCTGCATGATGGAAACGACACGACGCCCCTCGTCGGTCAGCCTGATCCGGTTGGCCCGCCGGTTGTTCTCATCCACCTCGCGGCGCGCCAGCTGCAGCGCTTCGAGTGAATCGATCATCCGCACCAGCGATGCAGCCGTCAGCCCCATTTCCGTCGCGATATCGATTTGCTTGGCGCCATCGCCCACATAGGCGATCCAGAACAGGCAGGCCGCAACCCCGGAATCAAGTCCAAGGTCCAGCAGCGCCTCATTGGCCAGTGATCGCCATATTTTCGCGGAGACAAGTATATTCGCCATCAAGTCGCGCAATAAAATCATTTTTTCTGCGTCAATCGTCATCGATAAACTTCTTTTCCAATTAGCCGCTCCAAAGGAACGATTAAATCCTCTCATTTTGAAATGCATGATTATACTATCAATCAAATTCGCAAAATCGCAACTTTTTGAAAAATAATGAGAATTTTATAATTAGTTATATAACTATTTCATAGTTTGATTTATTGGTAATCCATATCTAATCATGTAAAAGTAAAAATACAAATCGATATTTATTATATAAATTGGTATCTCTTATGCAACATAACAACTCTATTGGATTTAATTACTTTAAGTTCCATTGAGACCGAAGCTTTGCCGCGATATACATGAACTCTCTCAAAGTTCACGCTGAATCGAGGCAACTCTTATGAAAATGAAGACCGTTCTGATCTCTTCGGCAGCGACGATGATGTCTTTTTCATCTTACGCTGCCGACGCAATCATCGCACCGGAGCCGGAAGCCGTTGAATATGTGCGTGTTTGCGACACCTATGGCGCGGGCTATTTTTACATCCCCGGCACCGAGACCTGCCTGCGCATTCATGGCTATGTGCGTTACGACATGAATGGCGCTGATAATGTCTTTTCGGGCATAGATCGAGAAGGCTGGGACAAGGGCGCCCGTTTTGCGTTGCGCACCTCGACTGCTTCCGAAACCGAACTGGGCACGTTGAAGACTTTCACCGAGACCCGATTCAACTATTGGGCAAATAATTCGCGCAGAACCGACGTTTATGGCTGGAGCGGCTCGGAAGTCGTTCTCCAATTCGCCTATATCGAACTGGGTGGTCTCAAAGTCGGCATCGACGAGTCAGAATTCCACACTTTCACCGGCTATCTCGGCGACGTCATTAACGACGACGTGGTTTCTCCCGGCGCCTATCGCACAGGCAAGATCTCTTACACATTCGCAAGCAGCAGCGGCTTCTCCGCAGTGATCGCTCTCGAAGAGGGCGGCGACAACGATAACGGTTACAGAAATCCGACAGGCCATCATTACACGATCGACGGTTATGTGCCGCATGTCGTCGGCGGCCTGAAATATGCAGGCGGCTGGGGCTCTATTGCGGGCGTCGTTGCGTATGATTCCGTTATCGAAGAATGGGCGGCCAAGCTTCGCGGCGACGTCAATCTGACCGACCGTTTCTCGCTCTGGTTACAGGGCGGCTATGCTTCGGAAGAAGACCCGGACCAGATGTACGGCCAATGGGGCGGCGACTGGGCTGTTTGGGGCGGCCTGAAATTCCTGGCAACCGACAAGGTCGCGTTCAATCTCCAAGGTGCGCATGACGATTGGGGCAAGACGGCTGCTGCCGCCAATATTGCCTACCAAATTGTCCCCGGCTTCACCATCACGCCGGAAGTCAACTACACCAAATTCGGTGGGAACTGGAGGCGTTACGAAGCCGATTTTCGCGACAACAAGGTCAACGATGCCTGGGGCGGCACGGTGCGCTTCCAGCGGTCGTTCTAGTGGCAAAAATGGGCCCCACCAACACTACCAGTTTGTGATGATCTGACCTCCAGTCAAAAGGGCATCACAAAAGGGGGAGCAGCGACAGAACCCGCATCTGTCGCTGCTTTCTATATTTGCAATCAGCCGTCTTTATGCAGACAGCCGTCCGTAACGGGCCAGCACTTCGCGCAGCCTGTCGTGATCGATAGCCTGAACGCGCAGACGGTCGTAAGGCGTGCCGCCCATATCTTCAGCTGCCAGCATCGCATTGACCACTGCTTCCTCCACGCTATCGACCGCAGCGAGATAGAATGGATCGAGCGGCTCGTCATTCACCACTTCCATCTGGAGGAACGGCGCGGAACGGTGTTGCATCGGGCGCTGATTGGCCGTCGAGAAGGCCAGGAAAATATCGCCCGAATTGTTGCCGCCCGGCGTGCCATTGCGACCGATGCCGATCGCGGCGCGACGTGCCAGCCGCTGCAACTGATGTGGCATCAAGGGCAGGTCCGTTGCCAGCACCACGATGATGGAACCGCGCTCCTGCAACTGGCTTTGCGGCGTGCCGTCGCGCATATGCTGGCCAACCGGAACACCGGCAATGGTCAGCCAGTCGCGCTGGCCGTGATTGGCCTGCACCAGCGCGCCAATGGTGAAGCTGCGACCACCGAATTCCACGACGCGCGATGCCGTGCCCGTGCCGCCCTTGAAACCATAGGTGATCATGCCCGTGCCGCCGCCGCAATTGCCTTCCTGCACCGGGCCGGAGGCAACGCTGTCGAGCGACTTGCGCACATCGGCTTCGGTAACCGGAAAGCAGTTGATGTCGTTCAACACGCCGTCATAGGTCTCGGCAATAACGGGCATGATCCAGAGAAAATCGTCGGTCTTGTAGGTCGAGGCATAGCGGTCAACCATCCAGCGGGTGGTGGCGTGATGCGCCATGCCAATGCCATGCGTATTGGTGATGACGACGGGTCCCAGAAAATAACCGCCATCCGCGATCCAGTGCGTGCCGGTCATTTCGCCATTGCCGTTGAAACGATGCACACCAGCATAGACTGGAACAGGCGTTTCCGACTGCATGTGCGGCAGAATGGCCGTCACGCCACTGCGGACAGGACGCTTGCGGCCCGGGCGCGGCTCGTTCTCGATGATCGTTTGAAAGCCGACACCGACGCCATCAACATCGGTGATCGCATTATGCGGACCAGTGCGCCCGGTGAAAGGGATGCCAAGATCGCGGCCACGCGGTTTACGGATAGGTGTTTGTGAGGTCATGCTATTTCTACCGGGAACGAAATGAAGATCGGCAGAAGTCGTAGCACCGGTTTCTGCCGGTTGCTATTGAAGCTTTCGTAGCACGATAACTCCACGTCGGGCGAAGTCAAATAACCTTCGTCTCGTAGAAATAATATAGATCCAAAGATCCGAATGTAAAATCATAAAATATCACTATCCAAAAAAAACATATTTTAAGTTATTATTTATGATTTACAATTATTCGATTGAATTCAGAAAGCTCATCAATTATTGGCCTTATACCTTCTTCAGCCCTAGTTACTCTATCTTTCCATTTAATAAACTTTTTCCATCTTAAATTTAATTCTGGTAGAGTAATACCTTCACCATGCCAATTTATAGAATCGTTATTGCGAAGATATGATTCGATTTAGAGAACAACCCAAATTTTTTTGACAACGCTTCCTCATAATTTAACTTTGCAAAATCTGCCAAAATATTCACAGGAATAGGATATGTTAATCTGCTTATTAATATCTCTTCTGATTTGGACCATGCCGCCTCAATATGATTCAAATATCGGTCGTTTATGTCTTTGGCCGCTTTTCCAAATTCCGACGAGCGAGCCTGCAATTCTGAAAAGAAACCGTTGCTTGCGCGATGCGTCACATTGGTCGGGACACGCCCAAGAACCTTAGAGTTTTTTCCATAACTTACTGGTTCAACGCTAAAGCTCCCAATAACATCGCGACTGCCGCTCGATAAGCTTTGGGTTCGCCGAAGCGGCGACGATGAGTTGCCGCGCATTCCTTTTGCCGCAGCACGCGATTCTCTGGCGGCAATCACCTCGCCGGTAACGCCGACTTCCTCTATTAATTCTTCTTCCCACATTTTGCCACCTAAAGATGCAACTATTGAGAGTTTACACCCCAAGAAGGAAGAGCCAAGCCGCTCGTACTATCAGCTTCGCTTCGCCGACTTCTTTACGGATTTCACTAACAGCGCCTATCCCGCAACCACATCCAAGTCGAAGACGAGGCGGAGCCATCAGCTTGCAACAGCGCCAACCGTAAGCACGATCCACCAACAGCAATATATCAAATGATCTGTCCGTATCGTGCTGCTGCCGCGATATTCCGTGGAGGCCGGTCAGCCTCCGTATTCAGGGACGATCCAAAAATCATCCGAGAAAATGTCGGACCTTGCCGCAAGACAGGATATCACATTGTAACCGCAGCGCGAGACATGTATGATAAAGTGTCGAATATCTGAGATATCTCCAAATGCGTTACGAATCTTCCAATGAGTCCATTGCTGAAAGCTGCTATCGCCGCATTCGGACCGATATTATTTTCGGGCGGCTGGCGCCTGCGCAGCGGTTGCGGCTGGAAAGCCTGAAGGATTCCTACGACACCAGCGTGAGTACGTTGCGCGAAATCCTCAACCGGCTGTCATCGGAAGGTTTTGTCGTTGCCGAAGGCCAGCGCGGCTTCGAAGTCGCGCCCATGTCGGATGCCGATCTCAAGGAAATCGCTGCATTGCGCCTGTTGCTCGAAACCCACGCGCTGGAGCAATCCTTCGCTTTCGGCGGGATGGATTGGGAGGCGCAACTGGTCTCCGCGCACTACAAGCTTTCGCGGATGGAGCAGATCATGGCGTCAGGCGACGCCAGCCGGGCGGAAGAATGGAAACGCTATGACTGGGAGTTTCATCAGGCGCTAATTTCCGCCTGCGGTTCAAGATTGCTGATGGAAACCCACGCCACCGTCTTCGACAAATATCTGCGCTATCAGATGGTTGCGTTGTCCTATCGCGGCGATGTCGCCGAAAAGGAACACAAGCAATTGCTCGACGCTGCGCTAGCGCGCAATGCGACCGAAGCAAAAGCTATTCTTATCAAGCACATAGATGGCGGCGTCCAACATGCGCTGGCCGGGGGCACCTTGCCCTGATTTGCCACTGCCGTTGATCGTGACCGCCACGGAAAAGGAAACACCATGCTGCGGGAAGAAAGCGCACCCACCGAAACCGTCAGCGATGTAGTTTTCCGGCAGATCCGCAAGGACATCATCTCCGGGACATTACCGCCACGGGCCAAGATCAAGCTGGAACAGGCAAAGGAGCGCTATTCGATCAGCGTCTCGTCGCTGCGCGAGATCCTCAACCGGCTGACCACGGAAAATCTGGTCGTCGCTGAAGGGCAGCGCGGTTTTGAAGTGAGCCCGGCTTCCCGCAAGGAGCTTGAGGAACTGGCCGATCTGCGCTCGGTTCTCGAAACCCACGCCATCGGGCTTTCCTTCGCGGTCGGCGATCTGGAATGGGAAGGGCGTATCGTTGCGGCCCACCACAAGCTCGCCGCTGCGGAAAGAGTGCTGCTTGCGGGCGATGCATCGCGCACCATGGACTGGGTGCGTTACGACTGGGAGTTTCATCAGGCCATCGTCTCGGCATGCGATTCGCAAACACTGCTGACGGCGCTGTCCTCGGTGTTCGACCGCTTTTTGCGCTATCACATGCTGGCGCAGACCTTTCGCGGACGGCCCGTCGTGGATGACCACAAATTGCTATTCGAACTGGCCGTGGCGCGCGATGTCGAAGGCGCGCAAGCCGTTGTGCGCCGCCATATCCTGAGCGGCATGGATCATATTCTCAAAAGCGGGCGCATCGTCTGAACCGCATTCGCTCGTACATATCCGTCGGTTGTCTGTCGGAAAAATGCGTTTTGTGCAAAATACAAAATCTCATATGATTTTTATAAACTCGGTTGATTTGCCAAGCATCATCTGACAAAAATATACTCATACGGCCATCTGATCCACGGGAGAGGATCGACAGAGCGCCAGTTTTTGGGAGGAGGAACGAATGTTTAAATCGATGCTGACACGTCGCAACATGATGCTGGGTGCGGCGGCGCTGGTTGCCGCCGCCGGGATGACCAAGCCCGCATCCGCCATCACGCCGGAGGAAATCAAGGCGCGCGGCAAGCTGATCGTTGGTATTCAGGGCGACAATCCGCCATGGGGTTTCGTGACGAGCGCTGGCCAGCAGGACGGTCTTGACGCCGATATTGCCAATCTGTTCGGCAAGGAACTGGGCGTGCCGGTCGAATTCGTACCGCTCGAAGTCAACAACCGCATTCCCGCGCTGACCACCGGTCGCGTCGACGTGCTGTTCGCAACCATGGCGATGCTGCCGGAACGCGCCAAGGCGGTACAGTTCAGCAAGCCCTATGTGGCCAATGCCATTGTGCTGATCGGCCCGAAATCCATGTCGATCAAGACCAATGAAGATATGGCCAATCTCACCATCGCGGTTGCGAAGGGCGCTGCGCAGGACACGCAGGTGACCAAGAACGCACCATCCAGCGCCACCATCCGCCGCTATGACGGCGATGCGCCAAGCGTTCAGGCTCTGGCTTCGGGTCAGGTGCAGGCATTGGGCGGAAACATCTTCTACATGGACCGCGTCGAGAAGGCCCGTCCGGGCGAATTCGAAAACAAGCTGGAATTCCAGAAGCTCTATAACGGCGCCTGCACGCGTCTGGGCGAAAAGGAACTCAACGCCGCCATCAACAGCTTCATCGACAAGATCAAGGACAATGGCGAGCTGAAGAAAATCTACGACAAGTGGATGAAGGTGCCGGTTCCGGAATTCCCGGAAAAGCTTGAAGGCGTTTCCTTCACGGCGAACTGATAATTCAGCGATCCCGATTGCAGACGCTGGCTAAAAAGCATTCCCGGCAAAAGCGCGAAGCCGCTTTGCGTTCAAATGCATAAAAACAAGATTTGGATTGGCACCGGGGGGCGCCAATCCGATCCTAAAAACGCCAGCGTCTGCAACCGTTTCCTCATGTCGTAAAAACGGCTTACCCGCCGTTTCGGGAAGCACCATGTCCAGAACAATCTTTATCTTGAACGGCCCCAATCTCAATCTGCTCGGCGAGCGGGAGCCGACAGTCTATGGCACCACGACGCTTGCCGATATTCGCGACCGCGCGACACAGGTGGCCGAGACGCTGGGATTTGCGGTCGATTTTCGCCAGACCAATTTCGAGGGCGAACTGGTGGAAAGCGTGCATCAGGCGCGCAAAGGAGCCTGCGGCATCATCGTCAATCCCGCGGGCTATACTTTCACGTCGGTCGCCCTGCTCGATGCGTTGAAAATGTTCGACGGCCCGAAGATCGAGCTGCATATCTCAAACGTCCATGCCCGCGAGAGCATCTACCACAATTCGCTCATTTCGCGTGTCGCAACCGGTATCCTGATCGGGTTCGGCGCGAATGGGTATGAACTGGCCGTGCAAGCCATGGCGAAAATGGTCGACAAGGACTGACCGACAGACATCTGGCCAGCCGCGCCGGTCAATTGGAGCAAGAGAGCAACGGCGATCTCGCCGCGCCTTGATAAAAACAGACAGAGCGAACGATGAATTATACTCTGGATTTCACGCCGGTCATCGATGGCCTCCCCAGCCTGCTGCTTGCCTGTCTGGGCACCTTTACCCTGGCCATATTCGGCATGTTGCTGGCAATCGTCATCGGCATTGGCGGTGTTCTGCTGCGCGGTTCGCGCTACTGGTTTTTGCGATGGCTGGTCATCGGCTTTGTCGAACTCATCCGCAACACGCCCTTTCTCGTCCAGATATTCTTCATCTATTTCGCTCTGCCGCTGGCCGGTGTCCGGCTCGACCCGACGCCGACCGCCATCATTGCGCTCGGCATCAATGGCGGCGCCTATGCCATCGAAATCATTCGTGGCGGTGTTCAATCCATTCCGAAAGGCCAGATCGAGGCGGGCATCGCGCTTGGTCTGCATAAGGCGCAGGTCTTCCGATTGATCGTGCTGAAACCGGCCTTGCGGGCAATTTTCCCATCGCTGACCAGCCAGTTCATCCTGTTGACGCTGACGACCAGCATCGCCTCGGCAATCTCGGCCTATGAACTGACCTCAGTTGCCCAGCGCATCGAATCCGACAGCTTCCGCAGCTTCGAGGTCTATTTTACCGTCACGGCGTTCTATCTGGTGATTTCCTGGGTCATGATGCGCCTCTTCTCCTTCATTTCGGCGCGCTATTTCGCCTATCCGGTCAAGTAGGAGCATTCCCATGGGTCACGATGAATTCGTCTTCCTGCTGATCGGATTGAAGTGGACGGTCGCGCTCTCCGCCGTGGGCTTCGTCTGCGGCTGCACGGCCGGTCTTGGCATTGCCTTGCTTCGCACATCGGGCTTTCCTGTGCTGGAACGATTGACCGCTGGCTATATCGCGGTCTTTCAGGGCACGCCGCTCCTGATGCAGCTCTTCGTCGTCTATTATGGCCTTGCACTGATCGGGCTGAAACTCGATGCATGGCTGGCCGTCGCCATCGGCCTGACCCTGCATGCCAGCGCCTATCTTGGCGAAATCTGGCGCGGCTCGATTGAGGCGGTTCCCAAGGGACAGATGGAGGCCGCGAAAGCGCTGAGCCTTCGCTATTTCTGGCGCATGAAGGATGTAATCCTGCCGCAGGCGATCCGCATTTCGCTGCCCGCAACCATCGGCTTTCTGGTGCAGCTTATCAAGGGAACATCGCTTGCCTCCATCGTCGGCTTCACCGAGCTGACGCGGGCTGGCAACATCATTTCGAACCAGATTTTCGAGCCGCTCACCGTCTTCGGCATTGTGGGCATTCTCTACTTCCTGATGTGCTGCCCGCTGACGATCTTCGGCGCGCATCTTGAACGTAAATTTGCCGCGTCGAGCCGCTGAGCCTGACCCATGCCCGGAGTGACCCGATGATCCACCAGCCATCCGCCGAGCCCTCCGAAGCGATGATCCGCTTGCAGAATGTCGAGAAATGGTATGGCCATTTTCAAGCCTTGCACGATGTCAATCTGGCGGTGCGCAAGGGAGAAAAGATCGTTCTCTGCGGTCCCTCCGGCAGTGGAAAATCCACGCTCATCCGCTGCATCAATCATCTCGAAACCTACCAGAAGGGTGAAATCCACGTTGGCGGCATGTTGCTCGGCCATGCGGGCAAAACCATCGATGCGGTGCGCCGTGAGGTCGGCATAGTGTTTCAGCAGTTCAACCTGTTCCCGCATCTCACTGTGCTGCAAAACTGCATGCTGGCGCCCATGCGCTCGCTTGGAGCCAGCAAGGCCGATGCGGAAAAAAGCGCCAGGGCGCTTCTGGACCGGGTGAAAATTCTCGAGCAGGCCGATAAATATCCGTCGCAGCTTTCGGGCGGCCAGCAACAGCGCGTTGCGATTGCGCGAGCGCTCTGCATGAAGCCGAAGGTCATGCTCTTCGATGAACCGACCTCGGCCCTTGATCCGGAAATGGTCAAGGAAGTGCTCGACACCATGGTCAGCCTTGCCGAAGAAGGCATGACGATGATCTGCGTCACCCATGAAATGGGTTTTGCCCGTCAGGTGGCCGACCGCGTGATCTTCATGGCCGAAGGCGCGATTATTGAACAGGCGCCCCCGGACGAATTCTTCGCCAATCCGAAGCAGGAACGCACGCGCAAATTTCTGGGCGAACTATTGCACCACTAGTGGTCTGATTCCAACATTTGCATCCCTCGGTTCACGCGCTGAGCAAATGTTGGAATCAAAAAGATCACTAGCAAGTATATGTATCTAGTGGATTTTTCGAATTTGACGTTTGAAACAGCATCTATGTCAGCCGGGATTCAAACGTCAAATTCAATCCACTAGCCTCATCGCAGTCTGCTTGTGGACGAGCGGGACAGAGACGCGCCGGACACGTCGCGCAATATCTGGATAAGCATTTGCAGCGCCCCGGAGCTGACCGTATCCGTCCGCATTGTCAGACCAACCGGCCCGACAGTCTCGCTGGTATCGATCGGTAACATGACCAGTTTGCCTTCCGCCACATCGCGCGCCACGACACCTTCGGAAATGATCCAGATTGCATCGCTCTCGCGAACGAAAGCGCGCCCGAAAGCATCCGACACGGTTTCAACCTGAATGGGCAGCGCGCCAATGCCGTTGGCAATCAGCAACCGCTCCACAAAAGGACGGATGATCGAATTTTGAGTCGGCATCAGCACCGGATAATCCGCCAGATGGTCGAAGACGGGTCGCCCGTCGGTCAGCGGATGCCCTGCCCGGACCAGAAACCGCACCTGCTCGGAATAGAGGTGTTCGAAGGAAAAGCCGGTCATCTTTTCCGGCGCGGCCAGACGCCCGACAACCAAATCGAGATCGCCGACGCGCAACTGCTCCAGCAAAACCGCATTCTCGCCCGTGACGATCTTCACGCGGCTGCCCGCCTTTTCCGCCAGAAACAGGCTCATGGCCTTGGGCATGATGCGTGTGGAAACTGTCGGCAAGGCGCCGACACGAATGGGCGGGCCGGAACCGTCGAGCTCCTGCGAGACCGAATCCAGCCCCTGCCGCAAGGCCGTCAGCGCCGTGCCCGCATGGCGCAGGAATACCTCGCCAAACCGCGTGATACGAATGCCGCGACCGTCGCGCTCCAGAACCGGAACGCCCAGCACCTCCTCCAGCTCACGGATAGTTTTGGTGACGGCGGGCTGGCTGATATTCAAAATTTCCGACGCCTTGACCACGCTCTTCTGCCGCGCCACTTCAACAAAGGTGTGCAGATGGCGAAACTTGATCCTGTTTCCGATCACTTATTGGATAACCTATGAGTTATGTTTTTGACTGATAATATCATTTTACTTAACCAATTGGAAAGCGCAACAGTGCTGATCAAGAGGAGAAAGCCGTGCAGTTCGCAAACGTCAACGATATCGTCCTTCACTATGATTTGCAGTGGAGTGGTGATGAAAAGCCCGTTCTGGTTTTCATCAATTCACTGGGAACCGACCTGCGCATCTGGGATGACGTGAGGGCGAAGCTCGGCAACGATATCCCGACGCTGGTTTACGACAAGCGCGGGCACGGCCTTTCCGATATTGGCAATACGCCCTACAGCATCGAACTTCTGGCGCAGGATCTGATCGCGCTTCTCGAAAAACTGTCCATCCGCCGCGTGGTTCTGTGCGGCCTTTCGGTCGGCGGACTGATTGCGCAGGGCGCTTATGCCGCCCGTCCCGATCTCGTCGCCGGTCTGGTCCTGTCCAACACCGCCCACAAGATTGGCACCGCGGAGATGTGGAACGCCCGCATCGACGCCATTATGCAAAACGGTCTTGCCAGCATTCTCGACGGCACGATGCCGCGCTGGTTCACAGACGATTTCCGCAAGCCCGACAATGACGCCTTCCGCGCCTATTGCAACATGTTCGTGCGCCAGCCACTCGATGGCTATGCGGCAACCTGCGCAGCCCTGCGCGATGCGGATTTCACGCAAGCGGCCAAGGCGATTGCCGTGCCCGTGCTTTGTGTCGTCGGCGATCAGGATGGCGCAACACCGCCAGCGCTCGTCAAGGAACTGGCAAGCCTCGTGCCCGGCGCGCATTTCGCTGAAATTGCGCATAGCGGCCACATACCCTGCGTTGAACAGCCAGACGCCTATGTCTCGCTATTGCGCGATTTTCTTTCAACCCGACTTTCAAATTAAGCTTCCACAGGGAGAATAGCCATGGGTGACACTGTCGAGCGCTCCGAGCGTTACAAGCTTGGAATGAGCGTCCGTCGCTCGGTTCTGGGCGATGCGCATGTGGACCGGGCATCGAAGGCTGCCACGGGACTTGATGCGCCCTTTCAGGAGCTTATTACCGAAACGGCATGGGGAACGGTCTGGTCGCGTCCGCAATGGACAAAGCGCGAGCGCTCCATGGTGACGATTGCGCTTCTGGCCGCTCTTGGCCAGGACGATGAAGTTGCAATGCATATCCGCGCCACGAAAAATACGGGCGCAACCAAGGAAGACATCTGCGAAGCTCTGCTGCATGTTGCGATTTATGCGGGCGTGCCTGCATCGAACCACGCGTTCAAGATCGCCAAACAGACCTACGCGCAGATGGAAGCGGAGGAAGCCGAGAAATGAAAAACACACCGCCGGAAACGAGCCCTTTTTTCGCTCGTGATCTCACCATGCATCCACCGGCCTATACGCCGTGGTACAAGACATCCGTTCTGCGCTCGCCCACCCGCGCGCTGCTTTCGCTGGAAGGCACCAAGAGCGAGATTACCGGCCCGGTTTTCGGCCATGGCATGTTGAACGAACTCGATAACGACCTGATCCGCAACTATGCGCGCCCCGGCGAAATGCCGGTCGGCCCGCGCATTCTGGTGCATGGTCGTGTGCTGGACGAAAGCAATCGCCCGATCCCTGGTGCGCTTGTCGAATTCTGGCAGGCCAATGCTGGCGGTCGCTACCGGCACAAGAAGGAAACCTATCTCGCGGCCATCGATCCGAATTTCGGCGGCGTGGGCCGCACGATCACCGACGAGAATGGCTATTACTGGTTCAAGACGATCCAGCCCGGCGCTTATCCGTGGCCAAATGGCGTCAATGACTGGCGCCCGGCGCATATCCATTTCTCGATCTTCGGTCATGGCTTCTCGCAGCGTCTGATCACCCAAATGTATTTCGAAGGTGATCCGCTGATCTGGCGTTGCCCGATCGTCAAGACTGTTCCCGACAGAAGCGCGGTTGAGCGCCTCATTGCGCCGCTCGACATGAATGCGAGCCTGCCGATGGACATGCTGGCCTACAAGTTCGACATAGTGTTGCGCGGACGCCGCTCGACCTTCTTTGAAAACCGGCCGGAGGGCAACTGATATGGTACAGCCACTGGGTTATCTCAAGGAAAGCGCATCGCAAACTGCGGGCCCTTACGTCCATATCGGGTTGACGCCGAATTTCGTCGGAATCAATGGCGTTTTCGCGGAAGATCTCGGGTCCGGCCCGCTCACCAACGACAAGACGTCCGGCGAGCGTGTGACCATCAAGGGTCGCGTTATCGACGGCATGGGCGCGCCGCTGCGCGATGCGCTGGTGGAAATCTGGCAGGCCGACGCCAAGGGGCTTTACAACAGCCCTTCGGAAACCGGCGGCAAGGCCGACCCCAATTTCCGTGGATGGGGCCGCTGCCCCAGCCATATGGAAACTGGCGAGTTCGTGTTCGAGACGATCAAGCCCGGTCGCGTTCCCTTCCGGGATGGACGCCTGATGGCGCCGCATATCACGTTCTGGATCGTTGCACGCGGCATCAATCTCGGCTTGCAGACGCGGATGTATTTTTCCGATGAGGCAGACGCCAATGCGGAAGATCCGGTTCTGGCGCGCGTCGAGCATCGTGCGCGCGTTGAGACCTTGATCGGCCAGCGCGAAGGTGACATCTATCACTTCGACATTTATTTGCAGGGCGAAAAAGAAACCGTCTTTTTCGATATTTGACGCATGAGCATTTCGGTATTCGAACATCCGTTTCTGGCCGGGCTTTTCGGCGATGACGAAGAGATATTAAGTCTCTTCACGGCTGCGGCTGACATCGCCGGAATGGTCCGCTTCGAGGTGGCATTGTCGGATGCCCAGGCTTCGCTCGGCATAATCCCGGTCGAAGCCGCCAATGCGATCAGGTTGGCGGCTGAGACTTTCGAACCGGACCTGTCCGTTCTTGAAAGCGGGACGGCACGGGATGGCGTGATCGTTCCGGCACTCGTGAAGGAACTGCGCAAGGCGACAGGCCCGGAATTCGCCGCACAGCTGCATTTCGGAGCAACCAGTCAGGATGTCATCGACACAAGCCTGATGCTGCGGCTGCAGGCGGTGAATGGTATTCTGCGCGGTCGGCTGCATCATCTTTCCGACCGCTTCAAATGGCTTGACGCGACCTTCGGCAAAAACAGCCTCACCGCCTATACCCGGATGCAGGCCGCCATTCCCGTCACGGTTTCCGACCGGATTGCGAGCTGGCAGACGCCGCTCGGCGGTTACGACCAGAAGCTCAGCACCCTCGGCTTTCCGCTGCAATTTGGCGGCGCGGCGGGAACGCTTGAAAAGTTCGGCGAGAGCGGCCCAGCCCTGCGCGCGCTTCTGGCAGAGAAACTTGGTCTGCACGACCGCCCGCAATGGCAAAGCCAGCGCGCTTTCATCGCGGAATTCGGCAGCCTTCTGTCGCTGATCACGGGAACGCTCGGCAAATTCGGGCAGGACATTGCGCTGATGGCCGAACTTGGCGCAGAGCTTTCGCTTTCGGGCGGCGGCGGATCATCGGCCATGCCGCACAAGCAAAATCCGGTCGGCGCGGAAGTGCTGGTCAGCCTTGCCCGTTTCAACGCGGTGCAAGTTTCCGGCCTGCATCAATCCATGGTGCATGAGCAGGAACGTTCGGGCGCGGCATGGATGCTGGAATGGATGATCCTGCCCCAGATCGTGGCTGCTACCGGCAGCGCGCTCCATCTGGCGTCCGCTCTGGTCGACAAGATCGTGCGCATCGGCACGGAATAGATTTCACAATCCTCCGGTCAAAATTGTGGGCCAATCATCGCCTGGAAACGGAACCAATTGTGTTTTCAGGCGTTTAGTTGCGTCATTCCATACGGAGGGTTGCATATGAAAATTCTGAAAAAGGCGTGCGCGGGGACCTTGGCGCTGGTCTTTGGATTTACATCCATCGTAACAACCATGGCTGCGCCGATGAACCTTGAGCGTCCTGCTCTCAATCAGAACGTCGAACAGGTTCGCGATGATCGCCGTCCGCCGCGCGGTCATGCCCAGCGCCACAAACGTCCGCCGAGCAACGCCCACAGGCCGGGCCGCCCTCCAAGCAATGCCCATCGCCCCGGTCGCCCGCCCCATAGCAGCCACCGTCCGTCGAACCGTCCCGGTTACTGGCATGGCCATCACGGCTCGCGCTACTACCGCAACGGCTATCGCCGCCACAGTGATGGCTGGTGGTATCCGCTGGCAGCCTTCACGGCAGGCGCAATCGTCGGCGGCGCGCTGAACCAGCCCCGCGTTGTTCACAGCAACAACCACGTTCGTTGGTGTCAGAACCGTTATCGCACCTATCGCGTATCGGATAACACCTTCCAGCCGAACAGCGGCCCGCGCAGACAATGTGTCTCGCCCTATCGGTAACGCGCCATAGATCGACAATCGGAAAGCGCCCTGCGGGGCGCTTTTTTGTACGCACCGTCCTCCTGAAAGCGTTGTGGCAGCAACGGCTGCAAAGCAGTCATGCCCGCATTCTTTCTTCTGGACGCTGTCATCAAACAGGAATAAGCATCTCGGCGTCTGCATGCCAACAGTCAAGAATTTCTATAATTCGACTGCTTTGCGACATGACAGACGGTTTCAGAACATGTGTTGCAGAAAAAATATGCTGAATTCGCTCTGCAACGCCGGTTTCGCCCGAGTTTGACCCGAGTTTGATAATGTCGCAGACGACCGCTCCAGAAAGCCCCGTAACGGGCCCGTCCCCTTCAAGCGCCCAGACCTTTGGCCAGCGTTGGGCCATGCCCATTCTGGTGGCCGGTGGCTTTGCCATTGCGAGTTCGCCGATCTTTGTCCGCCTGTCGGAAGTCGGCCCCCTTGCCACCGGCTTCTGGCGCGTGGCGTTGGCGGTCATCCCGCTGCTGCTGATGAGCGGACGCGAACGCAGCGACATAAAAGACAACAAGCGCCTCACCCTCACGGATTGCCTGCTGCTGGCCGTGCCCGGCCTGTTCATCGCCGCCGATCTCGGCGCGTGGCATTTGTCGCTGCATTATACGTCGGTCGCCAATGCGACGCTTCTGGCCAATATGGCGCCGATCTTCGTCACGCTCGCCGCATGGCTGCTCTACAAGGCGCGTGTCAGCCAGTCCTTCATCATCGGGTTGGTTGTGGCCATTCTGGGTGTGGTCGTGCTGAAAGGCGGGCCGGGCGAACTCCTGCATTCGCAATCATCGGGCGATGCGCTCGCACTGCTGGCTGCCGTGTTCTATGCCGGTTACATTCTGGCGGTCGGACGCCTGCGCAACCGGTTTTCGACCATGCGCATCATGCTCTGGAGCAGCGCCATAGCGGCGATCGTTTCGCTGCCAGTCGCCTATTTTGCCGAAGGGCAGATCGTGCCCACCACGCTCTACGGCTGGCTGATACTGGCAGGACTTGCATGGCTCACCCATGCCGCCGGACAAAGCATGATCGCCTATGCGCTTGCATTTCTGCCGGCTTCCTTCTCGTCGCTCACCTTGCTGCTTCAGCCGGTGGTGGCGGCGTTTCTCGCCTGGACCATTTTGTCCGAACCGCTCGGCATGATGCAGGGGCTGGGCGGCGCAATCGTCATTGCCGGTATTCTGATCGCCCGCAGGGGCTAAAAAAGCCCCGCGTGAGCGGGGCTTTTTCCTGTCAGAGCTTACCTAATTATTCGGCAAGCCATTCCTTGATGCGGTCCGGATGATCGGCGATATATTTATCGACAGCCTTCTCGTAGGAGGTTTCCTGCGCATCGAACATCGCCGCTTCGAGTTCGCTGATCGGAATGCTGAACTTGGTCAGCAGCGAAGCAACTTTCGGGTTGTCTTCCTTGAAGCCCTTGCGTGCAATGGCGTTGATATGTTCAGCACCACCCAGCGCGCCTTCCGGATCGGCAATATAGCGCAGCTTATACTTGCCGAACATCCAGTGCGGGCTCCACGAGGTTGCCACGAACCAGCCATCCGAGCGCGTCGCGCGGTCAACAGTCGTGAGCATTGCCGCTTCACTCGAAATATTGAGCTTGTAATCAAGCCCGTATTTCTTGATCGCTTCCTGCGAAAGGCGCGTCAGACCGGCGCCCGGATCGATGCCTTGAATTTCGCCTTTCAGCTTTTCCTTCACTTCCGGCTTCTTCAGATCGGCGATGGAGCTGATTTCGCTTTCCGGAATATAATCCGGCACGATCCAGCCGAGCTTTGCGCCTTCATAGAGCGGCCCGAGATCTTCGACTTTGCCCTCGACGCGCTTGTAATAATCGGCGTGGGTTTCCGGCAACCAGGCCATCATCATGGCGTCGATATCGCCACGGCTGACGCCCTGATAAAGCGGTGCAACATCAGTCTGCACCAGTTCGACCTTCTGGCCGAGATTGTCTTCGATCAGCTTCTTCGCCAGCTTGGTGACGAATTCGGCGTCGGACCATGGGGCCCAGCCGATCTTCACCGTCTTGCTATCTTGCGCAAAGGCCGCGCCCATTGTCATGGTACCCGCCACCACTGCAGCCAGACCGAAACCTGCAAGTTTCTTCAACATGCCTACTCCTTTTCGATTGGATTCAGTTCCCGTTATTGTTTCTGGTTGTCTCATGCTTCCTGCTTGCGAAAGGATGAGGCGGATTGTGTGTCCGCCGCCTTTCTCAACGATGCCAGTCTCTTGAAGAAACCGGTGCCATTTCCCTTGCCGAAGCTCTGGGTAATCCGGTCGAGAATGACCGCCAGAATGACCACGGCCAGTCCGCCTTCGAAGCCAAGCCCCACATTGAGGCGCTGAATGCCGGTCAGGACCGTATTTCCAAGGCCGCCCGCGCCAATCATCGATGCGATGACCACCATCGACAGCGACAGCATGATCGTCTGGTTTACACCGGCCATGATCGACGGCATGGCGTTTGGCAGTTGCACCTTGAACAGAAGCTGGCGCGATGTGCAGCCGAAGGCTAGACCCGCTTCGACGAATTCTGCATGAACCTGCCGAATGCCGAGATTGGTCAGGCGCACCACCGGCGGCATGGCGAAAATTACCGTCGCAATCGTGCCGGGCACGGCGCCAAGGCCGAAGAACATCGCCGCCGGAATAAGATAGACGAAGGCTGGCATCGTCTGCATCAGGTCGAGCACCGGGCGCACGACTGACGCCACCGTGTCGCTGCGCGCCATGGCGATGCCAAGCGGGATGCCAATCACCACCGCGATGACGGTCGATGCCAGCACCAGCGACAGGCTTTCCATTGTGCCGCTCCACAATTCCATATGGATGATGAGCGCCAATGCGAGAAGGGTGAAGATCGCAAACTTCCAGCCCACGCGCCACAGCGCGAGCAAGGTGAGGATGGCCACACCAGCAACGGGTGGAATAGCGATGAGAGCGTTTTGAATACCATCGGTCACAAAACCGATGGTCGCTGCGATTATGTCGAGTGCAGGCGTGAAGTGGTCGAGAATGTAATTGACCACAACATCAGCCGCACCACCAACACTGAAATTCAAATCCATGTTTTACCGTCCATTTCCGTATTTCTGGACTGGGTGGGAAACATTTCCAGCAAAAGTGGTAACCGGTTTTGCTGGAAATGCGTCACACAAAGCGTGCGAGAGCGAATTGGCGACGGGCAATCAGCCCGCCCGGCCCAAGGTTTCAAGCAATGCCGACTTGCTGATCGCGCCCACGTAGCGGTTATGCTGGTCGGTGACGGGCATCGGCCACGGGCTGGCGGCAACCTGCGTCAGGAGACCCGACAGTGGCGCTTCCGCCTCGATGGCGGCCACATCGTCAAGTCGCGTTCCTGCCTCGGCGGGGACGCCTTTGGCCAGCGCATCCCGGCTGACAAGACCGCGATAGGTGCGGTCTGCATCGATCAGCACACCAAAGGTCTTGCCGCTGGCGTCAAAGCGCTCAAGAGCGGTGGCAAGCTGTTCGGGTTCAAACACGATCAACTCATCCTCACGGGCGACATCGGCGGCCTTGAAGACACGCGACACATCCACATTGCGGAAGAAGGACCGGACATAATCATTGGCAGGCTCCGAGACGATCTCGTTCGGCGTGCCCACCTGCACGACCTTGCCGTGCTGCATGATGCAGATACGGTCGCCGATGCGCATCGCTTCATCAAGGTCATGGCTGACGAAGATGATGGTGCGGCTATGCTCGGCCTGAAGGCGCTTCAACTCATCCTGCATTTCGGTGCGGATCAGCGGATCGAGCGCAGAAAACGCTTCATCCATCAAAAGGATCGTCGGCTCGCTGGCCAGAGCCCGCGCCAGGCCGACGCGCTGCTTCATACCACCGGAAAGCTGGTCCGGCATGCTGTTGGCATAGGGTTCGAGACCGACGGCTGCGAGCGCGGTCAACGCCTTGGCGTGGCGCTCGGCTTCGCCCATCCCGGCCACTTCAAGGCCAAAGGCGGCGTTGTTCAGCACCGAACGATTGGGCAACAGCGCGAATGACTGGAAAACCATGCTCATGTCGCGGCGGCGAAGATCGATCAGCTCGCGCTTCGTCATTTTGACGATATCGCGGCCTTCCACTTCGATGGATCCGGCGGTCGGTTCGATAAGCCGGTTGAGCAGGCGCAGGAGGGTCGATTTGCCCGAGCCGGACAGACCCATGATGACGAATACTTCGCCTTCATAAATATCGAAACTTGCATCATCGACGCCGATTGTGGCCCCGAGATCGCTGTAAATCTGCGCTTTTGACTTGCCTGCGCGCAACGCTTCCATTGCACGCTTCGGGTCGTCGCCGAAGACTTTAAACACGCCATTCAAGCTTATCTTTGTCTTAGCCGGCGACTTCATACTTTCATCCTTGTATAAAATACCATGCATTAAGTTTAACCCCGCTGTGCTGGCGGACTTAATCTCCTTTTCAAGATTGATATGACTTCATTCCAGCGCGAATCGCGCACACACAATCTGCGAACCGCGAACGGTTCGCACGGAATGATTAGCGAAAGATTGCCTGATTCTATATAGGTCATTTCCCGACATGTCCACCCACTGCGGTGAATTCATCCAAGCGCACCCATCCCCTTTAATGCTTTTTTGAAAGGTTGCGCGACGAAATATGCAGGCTGGCCGGGGCATTACTTAAGTAGGTCGAAGTCGGCCAGCATGAGGACAATAGTAGTCCTCCGCCACTCAATTGCACGAACGGCATGCGACAAATATGCCATCAGCTGCGACATCAGACCGACGACTATAGATTGAAGACGAAATCGCTATAATTATAGAAAAACAGTATGATTATACTGTCGTCCGATATGTATTGGTCTATACATGAAAATGGGCAGAAACCTGCCCCATTTGCGCCCAAACGGGCTGAATCCGCTATTTTTAGCGGTATCTCTTATGGCCGACGAAGCCCGTATTTTTTCGGTGCACGGCCTTGCGATGGCAGAAGGAAAGTATCTGCCGGTTTCTCGCGGCAGCGCCCAAAAAAATTTTTACGCAAGGTCCGGCAAATGCGGTCTGAAAGAGAATCGGCATTGCCTAAAGCGATAAAAAAAGGGGAGCCAGACCGGCTCCCCTTTATTCGATTTGCCACGGCTTACGCCCGCTCGATCACGATTTTCAGCACATTGCGATCGCCATCCCAATAGGGCAGCGCCTGTTCGGCTTCATCGAACGGGAACACCTTTGAAATCAGCTTGTCGGCGTCGGCACCAAGCTTCTCCAGATGCGAAACCACCGCCTCGAAATCGGTCAGCGTCGCATTGCGCGAGCCCATGATGTCGAGTTCCTTCAGATTGAAGAACTGGGTCTGATAGGTGACAGGTGCCTTGGAGTAGCCGACATAGACCACACGTCCCGCAAAGCCCGCAAGATCGACGGCCTGCGTGAAAGTGATGGGCAAGCCAACCGCTTCGAAAGCGACATCCACGCCGTCATCGCCGGTCAGTTCCAAGACCTTTTGCACCACATCCTCGCCGCTCGCCAGAACATGCGTGGCACCGAATTGCAGCGCCAGCTCGCGCTTTTCGGCGCTCGGATCGATGGCGATCACCTTGGCGCCGCGCGCCACAGCGCCGATCAGCACACCCATGCCGATCATGCCGCAGCCCAGCACCGCAACCGTATCGCCCGCCTCGACGCGGCCACGAGCAACCGCATGGAAACCGACCGAAAGCGGCTCGACCAGCGCCAAATGGCGTGGTTCCAGCGTATCGTTGAGGATCAGCTTTTCGGCTGGCAGCACGATCTGGTCGGCCAGACCGCCATTCTGCTGCACGCCGAGCGTCTTGTTGTAGCGGCACGCATTGAGACGTCCCTTGCGGCAGGACGAGCATTCGCCGCAATTCGTATAGGGCAGCACGATGACGCGCGTGCCTGCGGCATAGGCCGCACTGACGCCCGCACCGGCCTCGATGATTTCGCCGCCGATTTCATGGCCGGGAATGCGCGGCAGCTGCACCAGCGGATTGAGACCCTTGAAGGTGTTCAGATCGCTGCCGCAGAGGCCGACATGGCGCACCTTGACGCGCACATGACCGGGGAGCAGCGGCGCTTCGTCGATTTCGGCGAAGCGGGTAACGTTTTCGCTCTCTATACGCAGAGCTTTGACCATCGGATATTCCTGTCGGTTACAGATTGAAAGATGCGGATCAGGTAACGGCGCCGACCTGCCATGGCACGAATTCATTGTCGCCATAGTCGTAGATTTCGCTCAGCGTCTTTTCGCCGGAGGCGGCCGCGATGATATATTCGAAGATGCGCGTGCCGGATTCCTCGATGGTCTCCTCGCCGGTGACGATGCCGCCGCAATTGATGTCCATGTCTTCCTTCATGTGCTCGTACATTTCGGAATTCGTGGCGATCTTGATGCAGGGCGAGGGCTTGAAGCCGGAAACCGAACCACGGCCCGTGGTGAAGCAAATGACATTGCAGCCGCCCGCCACCTGTCCTGTCACGGCAACCGGATCATAGCCCGGCGTATCCATGAAGACGAAGCCGGGCTCCGTGACGGTTTCGGCAAATTCATAGACCGCCTTGAGCGGCATCGAGCCGCCCTTGGCAACGGCACCGAGCGACTTTTCCAGAATGGTGGTCAGGCCGCCAAGCTTGTTGCCATGCGATGGATTATTATTGAGTTCGTCGCCATTGCGCGCCGTGTAATCACGCCACCAGTCGATGCGCTGCAGCAGCTTTTCCGCCACCGCAGGCGTCACGGCGCGGCGCGTCAAAAGATGTTCTGCACCATAGATTTCCGGCGTTTCAGCCAGAACGGTCGTGCCGCCATTACGCACGATCAGGTCAGAGGCATAGCCCAACGCCGGATTAGCCGAAATGCCGGAATAACCATCCGAGCCGCCGCATTCCAGAGCCACTTTCAGCTTCGACAACGGCTGTTTGGTGCGCACCGCCGAATTGACCAGCGGCAGCATTTCCTTGATCTCGGCAATCGCATGATCAATGGTCTTGCGTGTGCCGCCGTGCTGCTGGATCGTCATGGTGCGCAGGCGCGAGCCTTCTTCCATGCGGTAATGTTCGAGGATCGGCGCGATCTGGTTCGTTTCGCAGCCAAGGCCAATCAGCAGGATACCGCCGAAATTCGGGTGCTTGGCATAACCCTGAATGGTGCGGGTCAAAAGGCGATAGCCTTCAGACTTGGTGTTGAGCGCGCAACCGCTGCCATGGGTCAGCGCCACAACGCCATCCACATTGTCGAATCCGTCGAGACCGCCCATGCGGTTGAAATAGTCAGCGATATAGCGCGACACGGTGGCCGAACAGTTTACCGAGGAAATGACGCCGATATAGTTGCGCGTGCCCACGCCACCAGCGCCGCGGTCATAGCCCATGAAATGGCGGCGTTCGGCTTCCGGCAACATGCCGCGTTCTTCGATATCGATGGAGAACTGGTGTTCATGTTCGGAAGGCAGCATGGCGAGGTTTTGCAGATGCACATGCTCTCCGGGCGCAATGTCCTTGGTGGCAACGCCGATGACCTGTCCGTATTTCAGAACTTCCTTGCCTTCTGGAATGGCGCGGATCGCCACCTTGTGGCCGCGTCCAATCAGTTCGCGTGCATTGATGCCTTCCAGACCGATGGGGTCGCCAGCACGAACGGAAATACGCGCAACCGCGACATCGTCGGACGGATGCAAGAGAATGACCGGCGCTGCGGCAGCCGGAGAAACGGAAATATTCATGGGTCTGACCTCACTCCCAATTCATGTCGTCGCGGTCATGTCGCTATAGGCGATCTGTCGCGCGGCTCGTTATCCATCCAACGCTGCTTGGATTGCTCCAGATGCGTTCGCATGGCCGCCTGCGCCTGAAGCGGATTCCTCGCCTCCAGCGCTGCATAGACGATTTCGTGTTCTGCCAAGGCCAGAACCCACGTATCGTTATTCTCAAACCGCGTTCTGATCTGCGACGTCAGCGGGCTGTGCCGCTCATCGAAGAGATCGCGGATAATTCGTACCACCACCGAATTGCCTGCCTGTTCGGCCAACAACAGGTGAAACTGCCGGTCAAGCTCCATCGCCCGGCGGTCGACATGCACCTGGGCGCGCATTTCGTCGAGCGTGGCGCGCAAGGCAGCCAAGGTCTCCGGCGTCATGCGCGCACAGGCCATCACCACCAAACTGCCTTCGATCAACTCGCGCGCCTGCATGATTTCAAGCGGGCTTTCGCCGATCGAAACGCCTTGCGTCACAACGCGCTTTTCCGGCTCGGCGCTGACATAAATGCCGGAACCCATACGGATTTCGACATTGCCGGCAATTTCGAGAGCGATCAGCGCCTCGCGCAGCGACGGGCGCGACACGCCCAATTGCTGGGCAAGCTCGCGCTCAGCCGGAAGCCTGCTTCCCGCCGGAAACTGCCCGGCCTGAATGAGACCTCTCAACCGGTCGGCAATCTGCTGGTAAAGCCTGCGGGGTTCCGCTGTGGCCGCAAAGTCGCTCATGGTCGCTCCCAAATTGGCCTTACCATAATTCCGGTCAGCCCGAAGCGCAATATGCCTGAATCGGTGCGAAAATGCGGCAAATCGCGCAGTACCACCGAAAAGTTCAACGCTATTTTCGGGCTATAAAGCCTATTGGCTTGACCAATTTAGTGCGGATTGCTTAGTTGTGTCCTGCAAATTCGGGAGCATTCCATGCAAGACAAGCCAGCGATTCTTCAGTTCGGCACCAGCCGTTTTCTGCTCGCCCATGCCGATTTCTTCGTCGCCGAAGCGCTGGCAACGGGCGATGCAATCGGCACGATTGCCGTGGTGCAGACCACCTCCAATCCGCAAAGCGCGCAACGCATCGCCGCACTGAACGAGGGCAAGGGTTATCCGGTCGTGATCCGTGGTCTGGTCGATGGCAAGCCGTCGGAAACAGAGCACAACGCCAGGGGCGTGACCGCTGCCTATTCCGCGCATACCGACTGGGCCGCGATTCTCGATCTCGGCGCGACGGTCCAGGTGATTCTCTCGAACACCGGCGACAAAGGTTATGAGCTGGATGCAAGCGACGACGCATCGCTCATCGCCAATCCGCAGACCCTGCCGAAAAGCTTTCCGGCCAAGTTGCTCGTGCTTCTGCACCATCGCTGGCAGAACAACCCGGATGCACCGCTCTCGATTTTTCCGTGCGAGCTGATTTCCCGCAATGGCGACAAGCTGCGCGCAATTCTGATCAGGCTGACGCAGGACTGGAAACTGCCGGACAGCTTTGCCCACTGGCTGGAAACGCGATGCATCTTTGCCAATAGTCTGGTGGACCGCATCGTCTCCGAGGCCATCGAACCGGTCGGTGCTATTGCCGAACCCTATGCGATCTGGGCCATCGAGCAGGCCGACGGACTGACATTGCCGTGCCGTCACAAGGATATCGTCGTCACCGACGATCTGGCGCGCTATGAGCGGTTGAAGCTTTATCTGCTCAATCTCGGCCATAGTTTCATTGCCGAACGCTGGCTGAAGGGCAATCGCCCGAAAGACGAAATCGTGCTGGAAGCCATGCAGGATGAAACCATCCGCAGCGAGTTGGAAGCCCTGTGGCGTGAGGAAGTGCTGCCGGTTTTCGCAGCAGACGGGCTTGGCGCGGAAGCGGAAGCCTATGTGGTTTCCGTGCGCAATCGTTTTCTCAACCCGTTCCTGAAGCACCGCATCGCCGATATTGCTTCCAATCACGCGGAAAAGAAGCAGCGCCGCTTTGCGCCCATCATCGCGCGGGCGGAAGAGCTGGGGCTCGGTCTGGAACAGCGCCGGTTGAAAGCGGCGCTGTAAGCCGTCAAGCGGCGCAGGCGCAGTAACGGATATGACAGCCGCGCTCGCCGCTATGCTCGACCTCCACATCGACACCGAACACGGAGCGAATGCGTTCCACGGTTAAAACCTCTCGCGGCGCGCCCAGCGCCGCCAGACGCCCCCGGTCCATCACCGCAATGCGGTCGCAGAACATGGCTGCATGATTAAGATCATGCAGCGCTGCCACTACCGTCAGGCCCATCGTTCGACTTTGACGCCGGACGAGATCGAGAAGGCCGATCTGGTGGCCGATATCGAGATGATTGGTCGGCTCGTCCAGCAACAGGATGCGCGGCTGCTGCGCCAGAGCGCGGGCAATATGCAGGCGCTGGCGTTCACCGCCCGACAATGTGTGCCAGTTGCGTTTGGCCAGATGCGACATGTCCACATGCGCAAGCGCCTGATCGACGATGGCGTCATCCTCCGCAGACCATGGTGAAAGCGCACCGAGATAAGGCGTGCGCCCAAGCTCCACTGCCTGCCGGGCGGTGATGCGCTCGGTCGTTTCCGCCTGCTGTTCGACCAGCGCCAGCAAGCGCGCAATCTCGCGGCGGTTGAAGCGTTCAATCGGCGCCTCGCCGAGATAAACCGTACCGCTGCGCGGGCGCTTCAGACCTGAAAGCAGCGATAGAAGCGTGGTCTTGCCGGAACCATTCGGCCCGATAATGCCAAGAAACTCGCCTTCAACGACATCGAGCGAAACCCCGCGCAGGATTTCGACGCTGCCTGCCGACCATGAAAGATTCTGTGCCGACAGCATCATGCCCGCGCCCTCCTCTGTCCAAGCAGCAGCGCAAAGGCCGGAGCGCCGACCAGCGCCGTCACCACACCGATGGGCAGCACCTGTCCCGGCACGATGATGCGCGACACGATGTCTGCTGCGATCATGAAGATCGCACCGATCAAAGCGGATGTGGGCAGCAAAACGCCATGCCGGACACCCACCACCATCCGCGCCGCATGGGGAATGACAAGGCCAATAAAGCCAATGGACCCGACAATGGAGACCATAACCGCCGTCATCATGGCGCTTGCGCCAATCAGCACGGCATAAACACGCCGCACTGGAATGCCCAGCGAAGCAGCCGATTCCGCGCCGAAGGTGAAGGCGTCGAGCGCACGCGCATGCCACAGGCAGACCACCAGCCCGATCAGGCAAGCAGGCAGCGCCAGCGTCACATCCGGCCAACGCACGCCGGACAGATTGCCAAGCAGCCAGAACATAATGCCCCGCGCCTGCTCGGCATTGGCCGCCTTGGTCACGATGAACGAGGTCAGCGCGTTGAAAAGCTGCGATCCGGCAATACCGGCCAGAATGATCGCGCTGTTGCCCCGCCCCGCCTTCAACGCCAGCAGCGACACCAGCACAAAGGCAAAAATCGCCCCGATGAATGCGCCAAGCGACAAAGTGAGAACGCCAGCGCCGATGCCAAGAATGGCGACGCTGACAGCCCCGGTCGAGGCCCCGGCGGAAATGCCAAGAATATAAGGGTCAGCGAGAGAATTGCGCAGCAACGATTGCAGCACAACGCCGGAAAGCGCCAGCGCCGCCCCGCAGCACGCCGCCACCACGGCACGGCTGAGACGATAGCTCCACACAATCCCTTCATCGATGGGATCGAGCACATAGCCTGCATGCCACAGCCGGTTGGCGACGGTCTTTGCCACCACATCGAGCGGTATGGCGGTTTCGCCAATCGCTGCGCCCAGCCACAAGGCGGCAAGCAGCAGGATGAGCGCCAGAACCCCGGCGCTCACCTTGTTGCTGAACGGAAGCCTTCCTATGGCTACCAATGCCGTCATTTGTTGAGGTCCGAGGCAGCGATGGCCGCCGCCAGCGTTTCGATGCCCTCAATCACCCGCAGCGAGGTGCTCATCGACTGCGCATCCATGTCAAAGACGTGGCCGTCCTTGACGGCAGGCATCAGGCTTGTCACCGGATCGCTTTCGAGGAATTTGCGCTTCACGGCAATATCGTCCGCCGGATAGCGGCGACGATCAAGTTTTGCTGCCACGATCATCGACGGGCCAGATTTGGCGATGGTTTCCCAGCCGATGGTCGGCCATTCTTCCTGGCTGTCGACCACATTCCTGATGCCGAGCGCCGACAGGATATAGGCCGGAGCGCCGAATTTTCCGGCGATATAGGGATCGGCGTCAATCTGCGTGCTGGAAAACCACACCGCAGCGGAAAGCTTGGCCCCGCTGGCGCCAATCTTGCGGCGCGCCGCATCTTCGCGCCCTTTCAGCTCGGCAATGAGCTTTTCACCGCGATCCTGCACGTTGAAGATTGCGGCCAGCTCGCCGATTTCCTGATAGACGATATCCATCGTGAAGGCTGCCGTGCGCACGCCGTCGCCACCGCCGGAATTATCCTTGCCGACACAATCCGAAGGCGAGGTATAGGCCGGGATGCCCAGTTCCTCGAACTGCTCCGGCTTGGCGACAATGCCATTCGGCCCGACATGCCATTGGAAATCCGCCGTCACAATATCGGGCTTCTGCGCCAGCACGCTTTCGAAGCTCGGGTCGTTATCGGCCAGTCGCTTGACCTTGGCGTTGACCTCTTCAAAGCCTTTCAGTACCGGGCCGAACCACACCGCCGTACCGACCACCTTGTCACCCAGACCAAGGCTGTACAAAATCTCCGTGCTGCTTTGACCGACAGCCACTGCGCGCGTCGGGGCCTGTTTGAAAGTAACGTCGCGTCCGCAGTTCTTCAGCGTCAGCGGATATTGCGTTTCCGCCGCCTGCAGTGCTGGCGCGCCTGCAAACAGAAAAAGAGCGCATAAAGCGATGCGAAACGACGTCTTGCCGTGCAATGTCATGGGAAACCCCGAAATGGTGAGAGAAATGGCCACGTCAGCAAGCGACGGCGATAAGACGCCGTGAGCAAACGGAGATATCCGGGGATATGGATGACGATGAAAGAAAGCGCCTTGCGGCGCGATGTGCTGTCATAACCTGCTCCTGCTCCGGGCATCCCCGCCCGTGACAATGGATAATGATGGCCCAAAGGCCCTATGACGGCAGGTCTCCTGGCTTGCAGATAATCGCTTCCATCTGCCTTCCCGTGTCTTTCAGCTTTCGCCGGTTGAACACAGTGGCATGACGCCCGTCGGCGTCACAAGGATGAACAGCAATCCGCTTACAGTTGCGGGGGCAGCCACGGTCTCAGTCCCTTTTCGGGTCGTCCTCACCGTGTTCCCTATTAATCCCCTTCACTCTCGGTCGGGGAACCGTCGTAATACTATTACGTTCGCATTGCGCTGAGGTCAAGTGGCTCTGTTTCCATTTGGCGGTTTGCCCAAGCGCATAAAGCCATGGTTAACAAAGCGTTAATATCACATTGATTTTATTTAATGTTTCAAAATGCAGACATTCATCTTCCGTTCATTCGTCTCCCAATAGTGTCCACCCAACAGCAAAGGAGAACATGATGTTCAAAAAAGTCATTCTTGCAGCCGTAGCCCTTTCCTTCATCGGCGCACCGCTGGCCGCACAGGCGCAGGATTATCAGCGCAAGCCGGGTCCGCACCGCATGGACCAGAAGCCGCGTCCGCCGCATGGCAAGGAATTCGGTCGTAAAGACCCGCGTGACCATGGCCGTCAGCATTGGTCCAAGGGCCAGCGCTACAATGACTGGCGCCGCCAGCCGGAAGTGCGCGACTACAAGCGTTATGGTCTGCGCCGTCCGGGTCCGGGCCAGCGCTGGGTGAAGGTTGACAACCAGTTCCTGCTGGTCACCACGGCAACGGGCATCATCGCGGGCATTCTCGCTGGCCGGTAAGCCGCCAGCCTCAGTATTCCTAAAAATCGGCCAGAGCAAAACTCTGGCCGATTTTCTTTTTGCAATGTTAGAAACTGACTTTCAGGCCGCCGCCAAGCGTGAACGCCTGCAAGCCGGCGCCTGCATCATCGGGGAAGCTCTTAACCTCCCCCGTTGTTCTGTTTTCCATCATCGTGTCGCCCCTCATGCGGAAGTATTTTTCATAAGCCGCCGAGAGATAGACATTTGTGCGCTCGGTAAAGGCATAAGCGACTTCGGCCTGCGTATCCAGAAACGCCCGGCTTCCGAACGTATCGGTAAAACGCTTATCCCCGCGCCAATGATCGTCGATGTCCTTGGCAGCGACAGTTGCTCCTACGCGCCCCAGCAACGAAAAAGACCATTTTTCGAATGTTGAACGCCATTCGCCGCCCACAAACAGCGCTGGCAAACTTTGCTCGTAGCTGATCCCCTTCCCAGAGAGGACGCCCGTTTTATCGCGAAATCCCTCTTCGCTGTAGACATATTGCGAGTTACCGCTGGTCCATTTCACATTCGTATATTTGAACCCGCCATGCAGATTGAAGACGTTATGTTGATTGATCTCGAAATCATGCCCAACGGCAATATCCAGATTGATGTAACGATCCAGATCTGTCTCATCGCTAACCGAACGATCTGTCCAGTCATCAAAATCATAACTTTTCAAATATGGCGCTAACCAATCGTAGTCTTCCATCTTGTGGGTGCCACCCAGCCCGATTTTCACACGGCCAACCACAGTTATATTATTCATGGGCTCGGCCCTGAAAGCGCCGGTCAGCACAGGCATTTGCGACTGCCAAAACAAATGGCTCATGCGGTTTCCGCCATTGTAGACGATTTCGTCCGCCTTGACCCAAGCGTAGCCGACACCGCCTAAAAAGGTGAAGCTTTTGTCTATATTTGTATATTGAACCCCCGCGGCCTTGTCCGCAGCATTGGCCAAAGGAAAATTTAAAAACAATAAGAATATTGATAAAACGATACGCTGCATGCGCCACTCCTGTAACAGATGACGCATAGTTATATTTTTAATATTGCACAGAAAACTGCCAGAGATAGTTCACTATTTCTGCGCCCATGAAAGGCTATCACCAGTGCGCGCGCATGAGGACGACGCGCGCCTCTGAGCCTATCGGTTGCGGGCCTTCATCAGAATCCAGATGAGAACGATCATTACGACGAGGCCGATCGCCAAACCAATCAAACCGCCATAGACGGCATCGGTGTTGCCGCCGATCAATGCCCCAATGCCAGCCCCTAAAATCAGCAGGATAAGCGGCGGCAGGCATCCAATCATTGCGAGGTCCTACAAACACGATCCGATATTTGTGCACCCATAAGTGCACCCGTTTGTGGCCCCATATTTAGCGAGATTTCGCGCAAGCGACAACGGCTTCACGGCGGGATTGTCCAATCCCGCTGAAATGCCGTTGGTATACGAATGGGGTCATAGAAGACTTGCCCCGCTGTCAACCGGGGCAAATGCCTCTGCTAAGCGCCTTTGGTACCAAATATTTTGCCTGGACCTATATTTCGCGTCGGTCCGACCGCCAGCAAAACAGGCTTACCGTTTTCCTTGCTGGTCGCTACCGCAGGTTTTTGTGCGCCCACGACCGGTGCCGCAGCAAGCGCAGTGCCAGACACCATCATCGATCCGATTGCTATTATCGCTATGGCTTTCATATGCCCTCCTCTGCTGGTCTCGCCAGCAATTCGCCAAACACAGAAACGACCGTGCAGGTGACGTGCACGATCTTGACACAGAGGACGACAAAGCCGGATGAAACGCCATACGTCATCTGTCGTATTTCGACATGGCTGAACGAAGAAAATAAGCGCGCTGCTTGCCGCAAACTGATCTGCACATGCAGCAGGGCCGCGCCCCTCTGCAGCTGAAGCCTGCCGCCTCTTATAGTCGCTAAAAACACGCGCCTCGCATCTGCGAAGCGTGTTGTTTTGCTCGCTGCACTTTCGTGAAATTCATGCTGTGGGGTTCTTGAAACCGTCGGAGCGATTACTAAATCGAAGCCGTCATTCCAACTTTATCGTTCGATCAAATGGAGGTTCCGATGAGCGACCGTTTGTTTGACAGTCCTGTTTTTGTGAAGGACGGCAAATTTCTAATCAGGGAGATTGCAGGCCCGATCGACGCAATCGATTTTCTTTATGAATGGCCACAGGATGATCGCGATATCATCTATGAAGTGGCATGGAGCGCCTGTTGCGACGCTCACAGCGGACAAAAGCCGCTGATCGTGGCGCAAAACGCATTTGAAGGATTTGCGCGAAAGCGAAATATTCTCGAAAAACCTGAAGCCGCCATGCCGTGGATGATTTCGCATGGCAATGGCGGTGGCCGCGTTCCTGTATGAGGGAATGGCAATGCATTGGTATTTTCTGATTGAGGGAACGATCCTCTTTGCGTTTCTCTGGGTCGTATCGATGCTTTTCTGGGATACCAGACGGCGGCAATAGCTTGAAACCCCGGCTTGTCCGGGGTTTTTTATTCATCCGCTCGGGCCGTTCTGCGGCACAAGCAGCGGACTGGCCCCCTTTCTTGTCTAATCGTGCCAGAAATGTCCCGTTCTGATCGAATAAGACACACGCTATGCGTTTAAAAGTTGCAGCTAAAACACGTGAGTATTAAGTCCCGAGCCGGGCAGCCTAAGCAATTGCCCGCCCCCGCGAGAGGCATAATTTCTACACCACTTATGCCTCTCGCCCCCGTTGTCGTTCTCATGGACGCTGCACCGCGCCACGCCCAACAGCGCAACGATCAATATATCGCCCCGTTATAAAGAGTTGACCGCGCCAACAGGAACCACAGGCGGGTCTGGCCGTTCATTTGCACGGCGGGCGCGAGATAAGGATAGGTGCCATGTATAAGTTTTCGGCAATCGCAGCGGTGATGGTGACAGCGCTTGTGGCGACCGTTCCAGCACAGGCCCAAAGCATCGAAATCGGGCCCAACGGGATTCAGGTCAATCCAGACGATAATCGGCGCATGGATCGTGATCGACGCGGTTACGGCGACGAGATAAGCGAGCGTAGAGCTGCCAGTATCGCACGCAACGAGGGTATGGATGAAGTAGAAAGCGTGTCGCGACGTCGAAACGTGTATGTTGTTCGGGGCGTGGACCGTCGAAATGACGATATGCGCGTTGTGATAGACCGCCGCACGGGCGAAGTGCTCGAAGTGCGCTGACGACATAACCCCGGTAACGCGCCGCGTCGCCGGGGTTTTTCGTTCAATTTGCGTAAGTCGGATGAACTTTTGCCGGTCGGGGTTGTTTGGTCGCCGGAGGAACCCGGTATGAGCTGGTTTTTATGGTTCATTGGCACAATGATGGTGTCGCTGTTCGCGCTCATCGGATTCACGGCTTGGGCTGAACGAGAGCGAGACTAACGATGTTCGATATCGCTTTATACGACCACATATTCCTGCTCATCGGCGCAATTGTCGCCGCAGTGGCTGGCGGCATTCTTTTGTGGCGCCTGCCTCATTAGGGTGTCTATGCCGGGACGGCAATCAATCCGCCTAAGTGGTTGACATAGCACTATAATTTCTGATGAGTGGCTGAGAAAAATGGTACGGTCGGTTGGTATCAAACTAACCGTTTAGTAATTGTTTTTATTATATTATTTTAATTACGCATCCGTAATTGTATCACAGTTTGTTACACAATTAGTTGCACAGGTTGTTGCACGTTAAAGTACGTCAAATTTAGCGTCTTGACGACGGAGTACAATGAGAACAAAATATGAACATCTAAATTAGCAGGAGGAAGCCATGAACGCTCTTGTGCAAAATTACGAAGATGAAATTCAGCAGGTTCTCGCCTACCACGGCGGCGATGTGCACGCGGCCATTGAAGCGCTTTTGAAAGACCGCGACTTTCTGGCGCGTGAAGTTGAACTCGCTCGCCTTGCCGTAACACATGGCCAACGCGCCGACCTTTTTAAGAGGGCTGCGTGATGAAAACGTTCCAAGTCGCTCTTCCTGAAGCTTACGCTCTGAAATGTGCCCGGCGCGAAGTGCATCGCGATGCTGACCGTCTTGGCGCCCGTTTGCCTCATCGCATGGCGCGAAAGTCGGGCGTGGATTTCTGCGTATTCAGCTTCCCAACAGAAAGGCTCATGGGCGCCTTTATGCGACGGCACGGCGGGAAGCCATTCGGCGGCGCTGCATCTGCCGACAAGTGGGAAAAAATCGTCGTGCGATAATGAATGAGCCTGCGCCTGAAAACAGGGCAGGCACCGGTAATAAAATTTCAGACAGGTTTGGAAATGAAGATGTCTGCTTATGAGGAGCACGACAAATGAACGCGCTTGCGCAAAAAGAAGGATACCAGGACGAAATTGATCTGGTACTCGCCTTCCATGACGGTGACGTGCGAGCTGCAATAGAGACCTTGCTGAAAGACCGCGATTTTCTGGTGAAGGAAATCGAATATGCGAGCCTCGCAATGTCGATGGGCTTTGCCCGCGGATGGAAGCCAACGGTGTTCGTAAAATGAGCGGCAGGTCACGCGGTGAGCCGTCAAAAACGTTCATCAACAAAGAGTATCCGTTTCAGGTCGTGCTTTACCTCACAAACTGGCACCGAACAAACCTCGTTCAGCTGTTGAACGACCGGGAGAGATTGGGCGGGTATCGGCTGTGGTCCGGTGTGTATCACGATAAGAAAGATTTCAGCACGGCCATGTTCCAGACCGAGGAAGGCCAGCAAGAATTCATCCGGCTTTATGGCGGCAAGGCACATAACCCGCACGACAAGTCTTCCAAGCCCTGGGAGACGTATTTTGAGAAATGAGAATAAGACCGACCTTCTTGAAGGAAATGCCTGCTTCGGCACGGATAATGGAT
>NZ_JABXGB010000017.1:0-108980 GCF_022627935.1 Ochrobactrum sp. C6C9
CGTCGTGAAGATGCCCGTCGTCGGCAGCGCGATATCGGCATTCGCCAGAAGATTCGCAATGTGGGCGTTGGGCGTAGCGTCGCCAAACCACATGACCAGAATTGGCGCTGTGATTTGCTTGGCCCCATCGGGCGTTTCCGGGTGGACAACTTTCAGCGACGGATCGAAGAGCCGGAAATTGCCCGGTATCTGCGCATTATCGGCCACGATGGTCCTGAAATGTCCGTGGCTGCTGATTTCCGTATAAAGCTGACGATAATCCAGCTGACCGTAGGGCGGCATGCTGGAGCCGTAGACCAGATAATAGGACAGGACCGGCGGAACCAGCAGCGCAACCAGCGCGCCCATTGCTGCATATTCGATGACTGGGCGCTTGCCGATACGGAAGCGCTCCAGACGAAATGCCAGCACAGCCGGCAACAGAAACAGCACTGGCTGAAGCCAGCGGTCCTTGACGTCATTGGCGCCGGTAGCAACGACGCCGACGAAAACCACGAGCAAGCCGACAAGCACGAGGCGACGCATGAATGTCTCGCCGGGCGTGTAGGGCGTGGTTGGCTTTGTGCGCTTTTTGTAATGGATCAGCGCGATGATAGCCGCGATTGCCAGGGCGAGCACAGAGAACAGGAAGGCCGCTTCCACGAAGCTTTCAATGCCGTTCAGCCGGTCGAAGATCGGATTGCCCGATGCGCCCATCTGCAACTTGCCGGAACGGGCGATGACGCTCGATTTGTGCGCGAACATCCATGTTGCCGTCGGGCCGACACAGATCGCGAAGGCAAGCAGGGTGACAGCCGAAAGTTTCGACAGCAGCACAGTTCGATATTCGGGCACTGAAAGCCCAGTTATGATCACCATGATGAGGAAGAACGACGCGTTGAACTTGCCCAGAAGTGCAGCGGTCATGGCAACGCCAAGAAGGGCAGCCGAAATAACGCTGCGCTTGCGCATATGCCAGGCAAAGGCAAGGAAGGTCCATCCGCAACCCGCCGTGCCAGCCACCGAATGGGTCAAGGCGCGCTGCGATTCCCAGCCGATTTGCGGAATGAGAAACAGGCCGAGCATGCTGGCCGAGGCCACGGCGCGCGAAAACCCTAAAAGCCGCATCGCGCCAAAGACGCTGAGGAACAGGCTTGCCAGCATGCCGAACTTCACGATTTGAAGCGTCAGCATCGACGTGCCCAGCACGGAGGCGGCAAGATTGGTCGTCCAGGTATAGAGTGGTGGCTGCGAACCGCCATAACCCCAGTCGAGATAGCCTATATTGGCGAGCTGTTCCGCGTCATCGAGCCCGGCACCGTTGGAGATATAAGTCACCAGAACGGCCTGAAGCACGAAATAGCACACTATAAAAAGAACGGCCCAAGGCAGTCCCAATATTTCTTTGTCTGCGGTAGACGCGGTTTGTCTTAATGCGGTCAAGCTTGAAGTCCCGATGCTGAACGAAATGCCCGGATGGGCGCAAACAGGCTGCTACATGTCACAGGATTATGTTCGGATTTCAATCCGGGTAGCGCCAATCAATCGAAATATGAGGACAATATTTGATAAAATTTTCGTTTACGGCAAAAACCGCGCTGCCTTTCGGCGCACGGTTTTGCCAACTACGCATGGCAATCTCACCGGACTAAACGCTGGTGAGAGATACATAAAGCTCCGGTACGCAATACCAGATCCGGAGCATCGAGAGAGGCTCAGCCTGTCTCGAGCTCCTTTTTATCCGAACATCGTTACCGTACGGTTAGCAGACGATTAAGCAAATCTAAACATTGCCTTTTTTGGGCAAGTTTTTCACGGATGTGATGTTTTTTTACTTGGCGTCGGATTTTGCCCGCAAATGATTGATGATGCCGGAGAAATCTTCGCCACCATGACCTTCACCGTCGAAAAGCGCGTAAATCGCTTCGGCATGGGCACCAAGCGGCGTTTCCGCGCCCGCACTTTTCGCCGCTTCCTGCGATAGCTTGAGGTCTTTCAACATGAGTGCTGCGGCAAAGCCCGGTTTGTAGTCGCGATTGGCGGGGGAGGTCGGCACCGGCCCCGGGACAGGGCAATAAGTGGTGAGCGACCAGCATTGGCCCGACGAGGTTGAGGCCACGTCGAAAAGCGCCTGATGCGAAAGGCCGAGCTTTTCGGCCAGCACGAAGGCCTCGCTGACGCCGATCATCGAAATGCCGAGAATCATATTGTTGCAGATCTTGGCGGCCTGTCCGGCTCCATCGCCGCCGCAATGCACAATCTTGCCAGCCATTGGCTTGAGGATCGGTTCGCCACGCTCGAAGGCCTTGTCGCTGCCGCCCGCCATGAAAGTGAGTGTGCCTGCGGCTGCACCGCCGGTGCCGCCCGAAACCGGCGCATCGATGGAGAGGTGACCGTGGCTGGCAGCGAGAGCATGCGCCTTGCGTGCTGAATCGACGTCAATCGTGGAGCAATCAATGAAAAGCGAGTCTTTACGGGCCGTAGGCGCGATTTCCTCATAAACGGCGAGAACATGCTTGCCTGCGGGCAGCATGGTTATAACTGCGTCTACGTCGGCCACGGCTTCCACCGCGCTCGCGGCGATCTGCAATCCATTGGCGCGGGCTTCTTCAAGATGCTGCGGCAACAGATCGAAGCCGCGCACCGTATGTCCGGCCTTGACCAGATTTGCCGCCATCGGGCCGCCCATATTGCCGAGGCCGATGAATGCGATAGTGGCCATGATAAACTCCTCCGTATAAGTGCTGTTCAGCGCCCGATCATATGCCTTGCAATGATCACGCGCATGATTTCGTTGGTGCCTTCCAGAATCTGGTGCACGCGCAGGTCGCGAACCAGCTTTTCGATCCCATAATCGTGAAGGTAACCATAACCGCCAAAAAGCTGCAGCGCTTCATTGGCGACATTGAAGCCCGTGTCGGTCACAAACCGCTTGGCCATCGCCGACCATTTGCCAGCATCGTGGGTTTTGCGGTCGAGCTTGCTGGCGGCGGCATAAAGCAGCAGGCGCGCTGCCGAAAGTTCCGTCTCCATGTCCGCAAGGCGAAACTGCAGGGCCTGAAAACGGTCGATCGTTTGTCCGAAGGCTCTGCGTTCACCGCAATATTCCAGCGCCTTGTCGAGCGCGGATTGCGCGCCACCAAGCGAACAGGCACCTATATTCAGACGCCCGCCGTCAAGACCCGCCATGGCGATCTTGAAGCCGGTGCCTTCATTGCCAAGCCGATTTTCCACCGGCACGCGGCAGTTGTCGAAAATGACGGTTCGCGTCGGCTGACAGTTCCAGCCCATCTTGTATTCATTGGCGCCAAACGACAGGCCGGGTGCATCTTTCGGCACAATGAGGGTGGAAATACCCTTCGGACCGTCCTCGCCGGTACGCACCATGGTGACGTAGATGTCAGTCTCTCCGGCGCCGGAAATAAACTGCTTGGCGCCGTTGATGACATATTGATCGCCGTCCCGCGTCGCACGGGTGCGAAGGGCGGCGGCGTCCGAGCCGGACCCCGGTTCGGTCAGGCAGTAGCTGGCAAGCCAGTCCATCGCTGTCAGCTTGGGCAGAAACTGCTGTCGTTGCGCTTCGTTGCCGAATGTGTCGATCATCCACGCAGCCATGTTGTGGATTGAAACAAAGGCCGAGAATGACGGGCAGGCCGCTGCGAGCGCTTCGAAAATAAGCACTGCATCCATGCGTTTCAGCGCTGATCCGCCAACATCTTCGCGGACGTAAATGCCGCCCATGCCGAGCGATCCGGTCTCGCGGAGTGCATCAACCGGGAAATGCTTGTCGCGGTCCCATTGCAGCGCGTGGGGTGCAATCCGGTCGCTGGCGAAGCCGCGCGCCATTTCCTGAATGGCAAGCTGTTCTTCATTCAGCTCGAACTGGTTTTGTTCGGCAGCATCCATGGTTTCCTCCCTCAGCTTTGAAAGTTGAGTACCGCTCCTCTGTTGTGGACTAGAGCATAAGACCGGATGGCTGCCAACGCTCTATTGGAATAATCTTGCTCACATTTGTAATAAACTGATGCGCATTTTTGCATAGAAGGTGTGTCGTTGAACGCTTCGGATGTGCTGTAAAGCATAGGCTGCGACCCAGATTGCCATGGCTTGCCGTTTCGGCTACGCAGGTCCTATGGTACGGGCAATTATGTTTCAGGGAACGGGGTCTGATGTCGGCAAGAGCGTGCTTGTCGCTGGGCTCTGTCGTGTGGCGCGCAATCGCGGATTGAAGGTCCGCCCGTTCAAGCCTCAGAACATGTCGAACAACGCTGCTGTCAGTGACGACGGCGGCGAAATCGGTCGTGCCCAATGGTTGCAGGCACTGGCGTCGGGCGTGCCATCCTCGGTGCATATGAACCCGGTTTTGCTTAAACCTCAGACAGATATGGGCAGCCAGATCGTGGTGCAGGGTCAGGTGCGTGGCGAGGCACGCGGGCGCTATTATCAGGAATTGAAGCCGCAGTTGATGGCGTCGGTGATGGAGTCCTTTTCCATCGTCAGTGAAGGCGCTGATCTCGTGCTGATCGAAGGTGCGGGGTCGCCCGCGGAAATCAACCTTCGGGCGGGCGACATTGCGAATATGGGTTTCGCAACGCAGGCAGATGTGCCGGTGGTGCTGGTCGGCGACATTGATCGGGGCGGGGTGATCGCCTCTCTGGTCGGAACCCATACAATTTTGTCGGACGAAGACCGCGCCATGGTGCGCGGTTTCATCATCAACAAGTTTCGTGGTGATATTTCTCTGTTCGATGACGGGCTGGAAGCAATCGAACGCTTCACCGGCTGGCGCTCGTTCGGTGTGGTTCCGTGGCTAAAGGCGGTTTCCAGATTGCCTGCCGAGGATTCGGTGGTTCTGGAGCGCGCCGTGCGCAGTGCTGACAAGGCGCTAAAAGTTGCGGTGCCGATGTTGCCGCGCATCGCCAATTTTGACGATCTGGACCCGCTGAAAGCCGAGCCTGCGGTGGAGGTGGTCATGGTGCCGCCCGGTACGTCTCTTCCGCCCGATGCCGGGCTGGTTGTACTGCCGGGAACGAAATCCACGATCACCGATCTGCTGGCTTTCCGTGAAAACGGTTGGGATCGCGATCTGGTACAGCACGTGAAGCGGGGCGGACATGTGCTGGGTATCTGCGGCGGGTTTCAGATGCTGGGGCGCAGCATCCATGACCCGCACGGTATCGAAGGGCAGGTGCGCGAAGCAGAAGGGCTGGGGCTGCTCGACATCGAGACGGTCATGGAGCCGGAAAAAGTCGTCCGCAATGTGAAGGCGACTTCGCTGCTCTATGATGCGCCGCTCGAGGGATATGAAATTCATGTTGGCCGCACGACAGGTGCGGATATGTTCAGGCCTTTCGCGCGCATCGAAAATCATGATGACGGTGCGATATCTGCCGATGGCCGCATCATGGGCACTTATTTACATGGTGTTTTCGGTGCGGATCGTTTTCGGCAGCAATTTCTCGCAGCGCTAGGTGTTGAGGGCGGAATAGGCAATTACCGCCTGAGCGTCGAAGCGGCGCTGGATGAACTGGCGGAAGGGCTGGAAGCCTGTCTCGATATCGATGCGTTGTTTTCGCTG
Organism: Ochrobactrum sp. C6C9; assembly: GCF_022627935.1. Lineage (NCBI taxonomy): Bacteria > Pseudomonadati > Pseudomonadota > Alphaproteobacteria > Hyphomicrobiales > Brucellaceae > Ochrobactrum > Ochrobactrum sp. C6C9. The sequence goes on from NZ_JABXGB010000017.1 coordinate 5,558, forward strand.
ATCTGACACAACTGTACTCGTTCAGTCTCGATAGTTTCACGTATCAGGGCTATTTTTTGGTCTGATATGACAATAAATCTTAATTATATATAAATTTCAGATAATTCTAATATACTGTATCGTATAAAAATTTATACTGGCATTTTTACCATCTCGTTTCATTCAAAATATATTTAAAATTATAATGAGGCTATTTTGATATTGAGGTTTTTATATCAAAATCATCATATTGTTTTTCGCCGTCATCTCTACGTATATTCACTCTTGGCGGTCAATGCATTGTTCATTGTTTCGCCTCAGGTCGATTTGATTACCAGCCGATATTTTTTCAAACACGGGGATTTTTCCGCGTCGAATTCACCGGCTTGGGTCGCCCTTAGGGATTTCCACCGTGTCAGTCAGTGTTGGTTGCTGGCTGCAATGCTGGTTTTGATCGGTTTCTACGCGTTGTGGCGGCGCCCCATCCTTTCTATCGCCCCTCACAAGGTGCTTTATGTGCTTCTGACCTTTGCGCTTGGCCCAGGCATCGTAACGCAAAGCCTGAAGTTGCTGATCGGAAGAGCGCGGCCACGACATCTGCTGGAATTTGGCGGCTCAATGAATTTTACACCGGCCTGGCAGATGGCTGCGACATGTAGCAAAAACTGCTCATTTCCGTCGGGAGAGGGCGCTGCTGCGGCTGCGATGCTGTCGCTTTTAATATTCGTTCCTGAACGCTGGCGCGTTATGTCCGCCGCGATTTTCATTCCAATCCTCATGCTGATTTCCATGAACCGTGTTTTCATGGGCGCGCATTTTCTATCGGATGTGGTGATCGCATGGAGTTTGGTGGTGGGCGTGATGTTGTGGCTCTGGCCCAGGATCAATGCCAAGGCGGAGACCATCGACCGCTGGGTTCGGCGCAAGGGGCAATTTCTGCGCCCTCGCGCTGATTGACGGCCTATCAGCAAAGGCTTAATGTCCGCGCATGTGACAGGTTTTCGCCGGACGAATCTGGTGAAACCAAGAGGGAATGCGAAGGACGGACCCAATCAGGGCGTTTCTATCGCAGCCGACCCCGCGACTGTAGAGCGGAGAGGAATGAAGCCAAGCCGGGCAACCGGCAGCCACTGGAACATCACGTTCCGGGAAGGCGGTGACATTACCGACGACCCGCGAGCCAGGAGACCTGCCTGTTGCAGAAGGGTATTTTACCCGCGCCCCATGGGAGGTTTTTCCCTGCTGCCTGCACGGAGGTTGTCATGGCTGCACGTATGAATAATTCTGTCTCCGCTACTATTCCCCTGCCTTTGGCTGCGCGCCTCGGTACGGCGGTGGTCTCCCTGCTTCTCGGCGCGTTTCTTATCTATGGCGTTGGCATTGCGCATTCGGATGCGCTGCACGATTCAGCGCATGATACCCGCCATTCTTACGGTTTTCCCTGCCATTGATGCTTTGCATCGACATTGTGAGCCGCGCCCTTGGCCGGTTTGCATGGGGAAATGACCATATGTCTGTTTTTCTAGGAAGCTGACATTGCAGAGCGTCGGATAGCGTTTGCTACCGACGGGCTTTGCAGCTGGGGAATTGAAATGTTGATCCGTTATCTCTTGGCCACGCTTGCTGCGGGCCTTCTGGCAGGGCTTCTGGTGACGCCTGCCATGTATCTCAAAACCGTGCCGCTGATCATTCAGGCGGAAGTTTACGAAGAGGCGGGCGGCGGCCATAGCCACGGACCGGCGGAAGCCGCGCCGCATGAACACGCCGCTGAGACGCCTGCCCATGACCATGCGGCAACTGCCGCGCCGGAGGAAGAAGGAGCCGGAGCAGAACTGCCTTTCGGTCGCCTTGGCAATACAATCCTCGCCAATCTTGTTGCGGGTGCCGGTTTTGCACTGCTGCTTGGCGGTATCGCGCTGCTGATTGGTCGCCCGATCACCGTGCAGAACGGGCTTTACTGGGGCATGGCCGGTTTCTTTGCGGTGGCATTCTTGCCTGCGCTCGGTCTGTCGCCGGAACTGCCAGCCATGCCTGCCGACGATCTTGCAGAGCGCCAGCTTTGGTGGATTTCGACGGTTGTTCTCAGCGGCGTCGGCCTTTATCTCATCGTGCTGCGCGGAGAAATCTGGGCAAAACTGCTCGGCCTCATCGCCATTATTGCGCCGCATCTCTATGGCGCGCCGCATCCTGAGGATATTGCGTCGCCTATTCCGTCGCTGCTTGCGTCGCAATATGCGGTCGCCTCGCTGGCGACGAACCTGTTCATGTGGGCGGTGATTGGTCTGGCGCTTGGCTGGTTCATCCAGCATTACGCCTCATCGGAACTGGAAGGCTGAAAGCATGGCTCTGCCCGGAAAAATAACCTTTGTTCTTGGCGGAGCCCGTTCAGGCAAATCGTCCTATGCCGAAAAACTGGTTGAAGCCTCCGGGCTTCAGCCGGTCTATCTGGCGACTGGTCGGGCCTTCGACGGAGAAATGGAAAGTCGCATCGCGGTGCATCGCGACCGGCGCGGCACGCAATGGCAAACAGTCGAAGAGCCGTTCGAGCTGAAGGGCGCGCTTTTGCAACAGGCACAATCGTCCAGATTTGTGCTGGTTGACTGCCTGACCTTGTGGGTCACCAATCTCATGATGGCCGAACGCGACATTGCTGCGGAAGGGCGTGATCTGGTGACCGCGCTTTCTGAGCTGGGCGGGCCGGTTGTTTTCGTCTCCAACGAGGTGGGTCTTGGCATCGTGCCGGAAAACCGCATGGCGCGGGAATTTCGCGATCATGCAGGCTTTTTGCATCAGGCCATCGCTGCGGCGGCAGACGAAGTTTATTTCATGGCGGCGGGCTTGCCGCTCAAGATGAAGGGATAATTTTATGCAGGGCCAAAAGATACCGGCGACCGTGATTACCGGGTTTCTCGGATCGGGGAAGACCACGATGATCCGCAATCTGCTTGAAAACGCCAATGGCAAGCGCATTGCGCTGATCATCAATGAATTTGGCGATCTTGGTGTCGATGGCGGTATTCTGAAAGGTTGCGGCATCGAAACCTGCCGCGAGGAAGATGTGATCGAACTCAACAATGGCTGCATTTGCTGCACCGTTGCGGACGATTTCATCCCGACCATGACCAAGCTGCTCGACCGCGCGGATCGCCCGGATCACATCGTCATCGAGACCTCCGGCCTCGCTTTGCCACAGCCGCTTGTGGCTGCCTTCAACTGGCCGGAAATCAAGACGCAGGTGACTGTGGATGGTGTGGTCACGGTGATCGATGCCGCCGCTGTCGCCGAAGGCCGCTTCGCTGATGATCATGACAAGGTGGATGCGCAGCGCGCCGCCGATGAATCACTGGACCATGAAAGCCCGCTGGAAGAGCTGTTTGAAGATCAGATTCATGCGGCCGACTTGATCGTGCTCAACAAGGCCGACCTGATCGATGCCTCAAGCCTCGATAGCGTGAAGGCGGATGTTGCCGAGCGCTCGTCGCGCCGCGTCAACATGGTGCCTGCAAGCTTCGGCAAGCTTGGCGCTGATGTGCTGCTTGGTCTTGGCGTTGGTACGGAAGACGATATCGCCAACCGCAAGTCGCATCATGAAATTCATCATGCCGATGGTCACGAGCATGATCATGATGAATTCGAGAGCTTTGTGGTCGAGGCCGGTTCCGTGTCGGACCCGAAGGCTTTTGCCGAAGAGCTGAAGACCATCATCGCCGACCATGATGTTCTGCGCCTCAAGGGCTTTGTCGATGTGCCCGGCAAGCCGATGCGTCTAGTGGTGCAGGCTGTCGGCCCGCGTATCGAGCATTACTTCGACCGCCCATGGGGCAAGGATGAAGCCCGTTCGACGCGTCTCGTTGTCATCGGCCTGCATGAGATCGATGAAACCGCCATTACCAAGGCCGTGAAAGACGCAGTTTTGTAATGCATCTTCTGCTTGCCCAGAAAGGAACGATCAGCGACGGCAATGAGGCCGTCGATCTCGGCCAGACGCCCGGTGACATTCTGTTCCTTTCCGCCGCCGACACGGAGCTGGCCAGTCTTGCGCAGGCGCACCGCGCTGAGCCAAACGGGCCAAGCCTGCGGCTCGCCAGTTTTCTGAGCCTGACGCATCCTATGTCCGTCGATGCTTATGTCGAGCGGACGGTGCGTCATGCAAAGCTGATTGTCGTGCGCATTATCGGCGGTGAAACCTACTGGCCCTATGGGCTGGAAGCACTTCATGCCTGCGCTGTGAACAACGGCGTCAAGATCGCGGTGCTTCCGGGCGACGACAAGCCGGATCATGGGTTGGATCGCTTTTCGACGGTTGCAAACGCTGACCGTGACGCGTTGTGGCGCTATCTGATTGAGGGCGGCGCTTCCAACATGCGCGCTTTCCTCGATTATTGCGCCGCGCTGATCCACGGCGGCGAAAAGCCAGCCGAAGCCGCGCCACTGCTCAAGGCGGGGCTTTGGTGGCCGGGCGAGGCGGTGGTTTCGCTCGATCTCATCAGCAGTCGTTGGATCGAGAATGCACCCGTTGCGGCAATCGTCTTCTATCGCGCGCTGGTGCAAAGCGGCCAGACTCAGCCGGTTGAAGCACTAATTACGGGTTTGCAGGCGGAAGGCATCAACCCGCTGCCTCTGTTCGTCTCCAGCCTCAAGGACCGGCTGTCCGCTGCCGTGGTGGACGGTGTTTTCGAAGATTGCGCGCCGGATATCGTGCTGAACGCGACCGGCTTTGCCATTTCGTCGCCAGGTGCTGAGCGCAAGCCGACGGTACTCGACAAGCGCGGCAACATGGTTTTGCAGGTGATTTTTTCGGGCACGCCAAAGGCGGTCTGGCAGGCATCGCAGCAGGGACTGCTGGCCCGCGATCTCGCCATGAATGTTGCCTTGCCGGAAGTGGACGGGCGCGTCCTGTCGCGTGCGGTTTCGTTCAAATCGGCGCGGCAGTTCGATGCGGCGGTGGAGGCGAATATCGTCACCCATGAGCCCGATGAAAACCGCGTGACTTTTGTTGCGAAACTCGCGGCGAACTGGGTCCGACTGAAGCGGAAGAAGGCCGGGGAACGCCGTGTGGCGTTAATCCTCGCCAACTATCCCAACCGTGACGGGCGGCTTGGCAACGGTGTCGGTCTGGATACGCCTGCCGGAACGGTTGAGACGCTCAGGGCCATGGCCGATGCGGGCTATCAGACTGGCGAAGTGCCTGCTGATGGCGATGCGCTGATGCAGCTTTTGATGGCAGGGCCGACCAATGCCGCGCGCGATGGGCGCGAGATTCGCGAAACCATTTCGCTCAATCAATACAACGACTTTTTCAAAAAGCTTCCCAATGCGATTCAGGCGGAAATCACCGCCCGCTGGGGCGAGCCGGAAAGCGATCCATTCTACGACCGGGAACGCATTGCTTTTGCGCTGCCGCTGATGCGGCTTGGCGAAACGCTGACCGGCATTCAGCCCGCCCGCGGCTACAATATCGATCCGAAGGAAAGCTATCATTCGCCGGATCTGGTGCCGCCACATGGCTATATCGCATTCTATGCTTATTTGCGCGCCGTGGCGAATGTCGATGCCATTGTTCATATGGGCAAGCACGGCAATCTCGAATGGCTTCCGGGCAAGGCGCTGGCGCTGTCGGAACACTGCTATCCGGAAGCTGTGTTCGGGCCCACGCCGCATATCTATCCGTTTATCGTCAACGATCCGGGCGAGGGCACACAAGCGAAGCGCCGTGCGGGTGCGGTGATTATCGATCACCTGACGCCGCCTTTGACCCGCGCCGAAAGCTACGGCCCGCTGAAAGATCTCGAAGCGCTGGTCGATGAATATTACGAAGCCTCGGGCGTCGATCCACGCCGTTTGTTGCGGCTCAAGGGGCAGATTCTCGATCTGGTGCGCGATATCGGCCTCGACCGCGATGCGGGCATTCACGACCATGACGATGAAGATATGGCGCTGCAAAAGCTCGACGCCTATCTCTGCGATTTGAAGGAAATGCAGATCCGCGACGGGCTGCATATTTTCGGGCAAGCGCCTCAAGCGCGGCTTTTGACCGATCTTCTGGTGGCGCTGGCCCGTGTTCCGCGTGGTGTGCCGGTTTCGCTTGGCGGGAGTGCCGGTGACCAGAGCTTGCAGCGCGCCATTGCGGCTGATGCGGGGCTGGATGAAGGTTTCGATCCGCTGGATTGCAACATGGCCGATCCGTGGACAGGGCCGAAGCCGGAATTGCTGGCCGAGGTTAGTCCGGCGACTTGGCGCATCACGGGCGATACGGTGGAACGTATTGAACTTCTGGCAGCAAAGCTTGTCTCGGGCGAGCAGGCTTGTCCGCAAGACTGGCAACAGACGGGTGCCGTGTTGCAAGCGATCGTCGATCATCTGCGCCCCAGCGTTCTTGCCTGTGGCCCCGCAGAAATCGAAGGACTGTTGGCTGCGCTCGATGGGTGCTTCGTGCCGCCGGGACCATCCGGCGCGCCAACGCGCGGACGGCCCGATGTCTTGCCAACAGGGCGTAATTTCTTCTCGACTGACAGTCGTGCGGTGCCAACACCTGCCGCGTGGGAACTCGGACGCAAATCGGCGGAACTGTTGGTTACCCGCTATACGCAAGACCATGGCGAATGGCCGACCTCCTTCGGTCTCACGGCTTGGGGCACATCCAATATGCGCACTGGCGGCGACGACATTGCGCAGGCGCTGGCGCTGATCGGCGTCAAGCCGGTCTGGGATATGGCCTCGCGGCGCGTCACCGGCTACGAAATCGTGCCGCCCGCTATGCTTGGGCGTCCGCGTGTGGACGTGACCTTGCGCATATCGGGCTTTTTCCGTGATGCGTTTCCCGAACAGATCGCCTTGTTCGACAAGGCCGTGCGTGCGGTGGGAGCGCTCGCCGAAGACGCGGAAGACAATCCGATTGCGGCGCGCATGGCGGCAGAGCAGGTGCGTCTTGTGGCCAGTGGAGTCGATGAAAAGACGGCGCAACGCCGTGCAGGCTATCGCGTGTTCGGCTCGAAGCCCGGTGCCTATGGCGCTGGATTGCAGGCGCTGATCGACGAAAACGGTTGGGTTGGGCGCAACGATCTGGCGGAAGCCTGGCTTGTCTGGGGCGGCTATGCCTATGGCGCGGGCGAGGAGGGGCAGGCAGAGCGTGGCCTTCTCGAAGAGCGCCTGCGTTCGGTGCAGGCCGTCGTGCAGAATCAGGACAATCGCGAGCATGATCTTCTCGACAGCGACGACTATTACCAGTTCGAAGGCGGTATGGCCGCGACGGTGGAAAACCTGACCGGTGCCATGCCAACGGTTTATCACAACGATCATTCGCGACCGGAAAAGCCGGTGATCCGCACGCTTGAGGAAGAGCTTTCGCGGGTGGTGCGCGGACGCGCCTCAAACCCGAAATGGATCGCGGGCGTGATGCGCCACGGCTATAAGGGGGCGGCGGAAATCGCAGCGACGGTCGATTATCTGTTCGCCTTTGCGGCGACCACCGGAAAAGTCGGGAACCATCATTTCGAGGCGGTCTATCAGGCCTATATCGCCGACAAGGCGGTGCATGATTTCATGGCTGAAAAGAACCCGGCAGCGCTGGCGGAAACCGCCGCGAAGCTGAACGATGCCATCGAGCGCGGTTTCTGGACGCCGCGTTCGAATTCAGCGCGGTTCATATTGGAAAATCTTCAGAAGTTGAATCCGGAAAGGGCGACAAATGGCTGAGAAATCTGAAAAACTTCTGTCGATGACGGAAGAAGAGCTGAATGCGCGCCATGCCGACAAGATGCGCAAGAAGAAGGCCGCGCGCGACAAGATACAAGCCACCAAGACCGAGGAAAAGGGTCTTGTGATTGTCCATACCGGCAAGGGCAAGGGCAAATCCACTGCCGGTTTTGGCATGGTGTTCCGCGCGCTCGGTCACGGTATGAAGATCGGCGTTGTGCAGTTCGTCAAAGGATCGTGGGACACCGGCGAACGCTGGGTTCTGGAAAAATTTCCCGATCAGGTGACGATTTCGGCACTGGGCGAAGGCTTTACCTGGGAGACGCAGGATCGCAGCCGCGATATTGCCATGGCGCGTGGCGCATGGGAGCAGGCCAAGGCCATGATCATGGACGAAGAGATCGACATGGTGCTTTGCGACGAACTGAATATTGTTCTGCGCTATGATTATCTGCCCGTGGAAGAGATCATCGAAGTGCTGAAAGCCAAGCCGGAAATGAAGCACGTCATCGTGACTGGTCGGAACGCAAAAGATGAGCTGATAGAGGTGGCCGACCTTGTCACGGAGATGGAAATGATCAAGCATCCGTTCCGTTCGGGCGTGAAAGCCCAGAAGGGGATAGAGTTCTGATCATGTTAGCAAGCTGGCAGTTCTGGGCGTTGATGTCGGCGGTATTCGCCGCGCTGACCGCGATTTTCGCAAAGGTCGGCATTCAGGGCATCAATTCGGACTTTGCAACACTGGTCCGCACCTTTGTTATTATCGGCGCGCTGTGCCTGTTTCTGACGATCACCGGCCAATGGCAAAGGCCGGGTGAGATTTCTGCCAGGTCGTGGCTGTTTCTCGTCCTGTCCGGTCTGGCGACTGGCGCGTCCTGGCTTGCCTATTTCCGCGCCTTGCAAATTGGCGATGCGGCGCGCGTCGCGCCGGTCGACAAGCTTTCGGTGGTGCTTGTTGCGCTGTTCGGCGCTGTGTTTCTCGGTGAGCGCATGTCGACTATCAACTGGTTCGGCATCGTGCTGATCGGCTGTGGCGTGGTGCTGGTGGCGCTACGGGTTTAGAACCCAACCCATTGCCGGAGCGGATTGGTCGGGTCCATCAGAAGGCGCACAGCCAGAGCGAGGCTGACCACGATCAACAGCGGCTTGATCATGCGCGATCCAACCTTCATCGCCAGACTTGCGCCAATCTGCGCGCCGATGAACTGCGCAATGCCCATGCAGATACCGATTTTCCAGTTGATGACGCCGACAGCCGCAAAAGTCGCAAAGCCGCCGACATTGGAGGCGCAGTTCAAAAGCTTCGTATGGGCTGTCGCTTTCAGCACGCCGTAGCCCGCCAGCGCCACGAAAGCCAGCATGAAAAACGATCCGGTGCCCGGACCGAACACGCCGTCATAAAAGCCGATCAGCGGCACGATGGTCATGCCGAACAGGAACGGGCCGATGCGGCGGGAACGGTCGATATCGCCGATATTTGGTTTCAGCGCGAAATAAAGGGCGATTGCCATCAACAGCAGCGGCAGCGCGGCGCGCATGATTGCGACCGGCAGAACTGTTGCGAGCAGTGCGCCGAAAACCGAACCGACGAGTGAAGCAAGCGCTTCCTGCCATTGCTCGCGAATGTTCACGTAACCCTTGCGGGCATAGGCGATTGTCGCCGAAGACGAGCCGAACAGACCCTGCAACTTGTTGGTGCCAAGCGCTTCCACCGGAGGAATGCCCGCAAGCAGCAAGGCGGGAATGGTAATCATGCCGCCACCGCCGGCAATGGAATCGATGATGCCAGCGATGAACGCGGCAGCCGTCAGGAGCAGGGTGAGTGTATCGAAGAATTCTAGCATGGAGAGGGTCCGGGAACTGATGTCGCAACATAACGTTGTTTTCCCGATCCGCCAGCATTAATGATGTGCTTCTAACCACGAACCCGGAGGGGCGCCTATGAGCGAAAGCATCTTCGACCGCATTAGCGCATTTTTGAACAAGAAGAGTGCCGTGCAGCGTGTTGCCGATGATCCGGCGCTGGCTTCCGAATTGCTCCTGCTTCTGCACGTTGTGTTCGCCGATGGCGACCAGCATCCGGCGGAAATTGCTGCCTTCAAGGAAATCGCCTTCAAGAATTTCGGCATCGCGGCGGAAGATATTCCGGAAGTGGCCGAATATCTGAAGGATTTCGCTTACGAAACCACCACCAAGCAGGCCGCCAACATGCTGGCCGAAATGGCGCCCGAACGGCGTCTGTCGTTGTTGCGCGATCTGATGACGATTGCCTGCGCCGATAATCGCATCGATAAATCGGAAACGGTGCTGATCCAGCGTGTTGCCGATGTGCTGGGCATCAAGCGCGAGGAATTGCAGCAGGCGCAACGGGGCTCGCCCTGTGGGGCGTGAGGCGCGGCTTGCCGTTCTGGGGATGGGCAGTTCTTCAGGGGCGACGCTTGGCGAACTGATGGCGCTTGCGGGCACTGTCCTATCCCAGTGTGGTCTGCGCAAACCCGATATGATCGCGACACTGGCATCGAAAGCCGGTGATTCCGTTTGGGCGGAACTTGCCGCTCATTACGATTGTGCTTTGCGCTTCTTCGAGGCGGGGCGTCTGGAAGAAGAAACGCCGCGTCTCGTCAATCCTTCCGAAGCAGTGTTCCGGACTGTCGGATGCCATGGCGTGGCGGAAGCTGCCGCGCTTGCCGGGGCGGGGCCGACGGCAAAGCTCGTCGTTCACAAGACCGGCCTGCTGCACGCCACCGCTGCGCTGGCTGTGGCGGGACAAGAAAACAGGTAAGACAAGTGACCGTTCATTTCATTGGCGCCGGTCCGGGCGCGGCAGATCTCATCACTGTGCGCGGCCTGCGGCTGATCGAAAAATGCCCTGTGTGTATTTATGCAGGATCGCTGGTGCCAAAAGATGTGGTTGCTTCCGCTCCCGCCGATGCGCGCCTCGTCGACAGCTCATCCATGACGCTCGATGAAATCATCGCGGAAATGGCGGCAGCCCACGCGAAGGGGCAGGATGTCGCCCGCGTTCATTCCGGTGATCCGTCAATTTACGGCGCGGTCGCCGAACAGATGCGCAGGCTCGACGCGCTGGGCATTCCATATGATGTGACACCGGGCGTTCCCGCTTTTGTCGCCGCCGCCGCCGCGATGAAACAAGAACTGACGATCCCGGAAGTCAACCAGACGATCATTCTCACCCGCACGTCGATGAAATCCTCGGCGATGCCGGAGGGGGAAGACCTCGCCACGCTTGGTCGTTCCGGGGCCACCTTGGTCATTCATCTGTCGATCCGCAATCTTGGCAAGATCGAACGCGAACTGACGCCGCTTTATGGTGCGGATTGCCCGGTTGTGGTGGCTTATCGCGTCGGTTGGCCGGATGAACTCATCCTGCGCGGCACGCTGTCGGATATTGCCGGAAAGATCGAAGCAGCCGATTTGAAGCGGACCGCGATGATTTTTGTCGGGCGCGGGCTCGATCCGAAGAATTTTCGGGATTCGGCGCTCTATCACGAAGCGCACAGCCATGCGGCGCGCTCAAAATCCGAAGTGTAAGCGAATAAGCCGGATTGTTTCTTCCACTGTCTCCGTGACATGTTCAGCCATGACCGGAGGGCGGGCGATCATCATGACGGGCAAAGCGAGATCGCGCGCGGCCCTGATCTTGGCATAAGATGTGTCGCCACCGGAATTGCGACAGACAATCAGCCCGATGCGCTTTTCCGTCAGAAATTGCGTTTCCTGCGCGTGAGTGCCCGGTCTGGCCAGAACAATTTCACACGTCTTTGGTAAGGGCGCGTCGGTCGGGTCGATCATGCGCATGATGAAATGCGCGTCGGCACGGGTTGCGAAAGGCGCGATATGCTGACGCCCGAGCGCGAGGAACACGCGTTCGCCCGCCGGGATCAGTCTTGCAGCTTCTTCTTCATTGGCCACAGTGATCCACTGGTCGCCATTCTGCTGCACCCATTGCGAGCGCTCAAGCCGGAGCAGGGACGTGCCGGTCAATGCGGTTGCCGTCACCGCATTTTGAGAAATGCGCGCGGCATAGGGATGCGTGGCATCAATGACGTAGTCGATTTTCTCAGCCGTGATATAGGCGGCAAGACCGTCAGCGCCGCCGAAACCGCCGCTGCGCACCGGACCGGGCAGAGGTGCCGGATTGGCGGTGCGCCCCGCAAGAGAGGTCATGACTGCAACCGGCCAGGTCGAAAGCTCCTGCGCCAGCTGTGCAGCTTCCGTTGTGCCGCCCAGAATGAGAACCTTGGGTTTAGACACGGGCAAGGATTGTTCCCGCCCGGTCAGTCACGATGATTTCCACATCGACAGGTGCGCCACGGAGAGTCGCGAGCGCGGTTTCCTTCGCCTTGACGGCAATCGGCGTGGCGATATCGATGCCGATTGCCTTTGTCATATCAAGCACTTCCTTGGCGGTGTTCGCAAAGAGAATCCGGTCCTTGAGGTTTCCCGGTGCGCCAGCCTGTTCGGCGATCTCTGCCAGAAAGCTCATGTCCACCTGACTGCGTGCCGAATGCAGGTCGAGCGCACCCTGCGCCAGCTTGGTGAGCTTGGCGAAGCCGCCTGCGATCGTCAGCCTGTCGATCGGGTGATCGCGCAGATATTTAAGCACGCCGCCTGCAAAATCTCCCATATCGAGAATGGCGAAATCCGGCAGATCGTAGATCGCCTGCGCGGCATCTTCCGATGTCGATCCCGTCGCGCCAAGCACATGCCTTTGGCCTGCCGCCCGCGCCACATCGATACCGCGATGAATGGAGTGAATCCAGGCAGAGCATGAGAAGGGATGCACGACGCCGGTGGTGCCGAGGATGGAAATGCCGCCGACAATGCCAAGACGCGGGTTCCACGTCTTCTTGGCGATTTCCTCGCCGTCGGGCACAGAAATGGTGATGACGAGATCGGCAGGGAGGCCGTATTCGGCGCAGATTTCCTCGCAGATTTCGGTCATCATGCGGCGCGGAACGGGGTTGATCGCGGCTTCGCCCGGTGGAATGGGCAGTCCGGCCCGCGTCACGGTGCCAACACCTTCGCCAGCGCGAAAGACCACGCCGGTTCCGGGTGGAGCGGGAAAGACGGTGGAAATGATCGTCGCGCCATGGGTGACATCGGGGTCGTCGCCCGCATCCTTGACGATACCCGCCATGGCGTAACCTTCGCCAAGTCCTTCATAGGCCAGCTGGAAATAGGGCACTTCCCCCTTCGGCAGGATGATTCCAACCGGGTCGGGAAATTCGCCGGTAATAAGCGCCGTCAGCGCCGCCTTGGTGGCAGCGGTTGCGCACGCGCCCGTGGTCCAGCCACGTCTAAGCTCGCTTTTTCCAAGCTTTTTATTGGGGTCTGCGGTTTCGTCACTCATGGATGCCTTATAAAGTATCTGATAGCAGTGCCGCCAGATTTATTAATGGTTGAAGCGAATGAGCGGAATCGGATCGACGACAGAACGGGGCATTGCCCTGCCAGCGATGGAGCCGGGCCATGTCTGGCTGGTTGGCGCCGGGCCGGGCGACCCGGGTTTGCTGACGCTCCATGCCGTCAATGCGCTGCAACAGGCGGATGTCATCGTCTATGACGCGCTGGTGGACGAAGCCTGTTTGTCTCTGAAAAACGAACAGGCGGTGCTGGAATATGCGGGCAAGCGGGGCGGCAAGCCGTCGCCCAAGCAGCGCGATATTTCACTTCGGCTTGTGGAACTGGCGCGGCAGGGCAAGAAAGTCCTGCGCCTCAAGGGCGGCGATCCTTTTGTTTTCGGTCGTGGAGCGGAAGAAGCGCTGACGCTGGTGGAACATGGCGTGCCGTTTCGCATCGTTCCCGGTATCACGGCGGGGATCGGCGGACTGGCCTATGCGGGCATTGCCGCCACGCATCGCGATATCAACCAGTCGGTGACGTTCCTGACCGGACACGATGCGACGGGATTGCTGCCCGACCGCATTAATTGGAATGGCATCGCAAAATCGTCACCGGTTATTGTCATGTATATGGCGATGAAACATATCGATCTCATCACGGCGCGGCTGATCGCTGCCGGACGTTCGCCAGACGAACCGGTCGCTTTTGTCTGCAATGCCAGCCTGCCAGAACAGACCGTTCTCGAAACGACGCTGGCGCGCGCGGCCAGCGATGTTGAGGCTGCGGGGCTCAAGCCGCCTGCCATCGTGGTGGTGGGAGAGGTGGTCCGGTTGCGCGGTGGTCTCGATTGGATCGCCGCCGCACAAGGCCGCCAGCTCGTCAGCGATCCCTTGGATATCAGACGCGGAGGCGAAAGCGCATGAAGGGTTTTATGATCGCCGCGCCCTCGTCCGGTTCGGGCAAGACGACGGTAACGCTTGGTTTGTTGCGCGCCCTGAAGCGGGCCGATGTGGCGCTTGCGCCAGTCAAGACGGGACCAGATTATATCGATCCCGCCTATCACAAGGCGGCAAGTGGCGTGGAATGCTTCAATCTCGATCCATGGGCGATGCGCATGGAACTGATCAGCGCCCTGTCGGCACGGATGACCGAAGGTGGAAAGGTGCTGATCGCCGAGGGCATGATGGGTCTCTTCGATGGCGCGCTGGACGGGCAGGGCTCTTCCGCCGATCTGGCAAGGCTGCTCGATTTGCCGGTGGTGCTGGTGGTGGATTGCGCGAAACAGTCCCATTCCATCGCAGCGTTGGTTTCCGGTTTCAGCCGGTTCCGCAAGGATGTTTTCGTTGCGGGAGTTCTGCTTAATCGTGTCGGCAGTGCGCGCCATGAGGCCATGTTGCGTGATGCCCTGAAGCCGCTCGGCATTCCCGTTTTGGGTGCATTGCCGCGCGATGCAGCGCTGGCTTTGCCGGAACGCCATCTGGGGCTTGTGCAGGCGGGCGAACATGCCGATCTCGAACGCTTTCTCGATCACGCCGCCGATAGGATTGAGGCGCATGTCGATCTTGCTGCTCTGCAGCGCATCTGGTCGGCACCGAAACGCTTCGATCCGATGGCCAACGTGCCGCGTCTTCTGCCGCTCGGCAGTCGCATTGCGGTTGCGTGTGATGATGCTTTCGCCTTTGCCTATACGCATCTTTTCGAGGGCTGGCGCAGGCGCGGGGCGGAAATTTCCTTCTTCTCGCCTCTGACTGATGAAACCCCGTCGCCAGACGCCGATGCGGTCTATCTGCCGGGCGGCTATCCTGAACTCCATGCGGAACGGCTTGTCGCCGCGCAGAATTTCCAGAACGGTATCAGGGCTGCGGCAGCGCGCGGCGTGACGATCTATGGCGAGTGCGGCGGCTATATGGTGCTGGGCGAGACGCTGGAAGATGCCAGCGGCAAACAGCATCCAATGCTGGGTCTTTTGCCGCTGGAAACCAGTTTTTCCAAACGCAAGCTGCATCTGGGCTATCGCGTTCTGGAGCCATTGAGCGGGTCGCCCTGGCAGGTGCCGCTGAAAGGCCACGAATTTCATTATGCCAGCACCACGCACGAAGGCGCGGCGGACAGGCTGTTTAAAGTCCGCGATGCGGCGGGGGTTGATGTGGGCGATGCCGGGCTGCGGGTCGGATCGGTCGCTGGTTCCTTCATGCATGTCATCGATTTTTCCGGAGACCGTGCGTGACATCCAGCATTGAACATGGCGGCGCGCTCGACAAGGCGATTGCGCGTTTTGGCGGCACATCGGGCGATTGGCTCGACCTTTCGACCGGGATCAATCCCGAGCACTATCCCTTGCCGTTCATTTCAGCCGAGGTCTGGAACCGCTTGCCGGATGAAGGTCTGCTGCGCCAGACGCTTGAACTTGCACGAAACTATTATCGCATACCGGCAGGCGCACCTATCGTTGCCGCACCCGGCACGCAAGCGCTGATCCAGATTATTCCGACTCTGGCGCAACCTGCGACGGTCGCCGTTTTGACGCCGACTTATCAGGAACATGCGGCTTCATTCGCCGCCTCTGGCTGGCAGGTCGCGGAATGTGCTGGCATTGCCGATATTCCCGACAGTGCGACGGTTGCGGTCATCGTCAATCCCAACAATCCCGACGGAAGGGTAATTGCTGCAGATGAGCTGCGCGCTCTGGCCCGGACTTTGGGCGCGAGAGGTGGTTTTCTGGTGGTGGATGAGGCTTTTGCCGATCCGCATCCCGAAGTCAGCGTCGCGGCGCTGGCCTCCGACGAGCCTCTGATCGTACTGAAATCCTTCGGCAAGTTTTTCGGCCTGGCTGGCGTGCGTCTGGGGTTTGCCGTCGCGCAGGCTCGAATCGTCGACACGATCACGCGGCGCTTGGGTCCTTGGGCCGTGCCGGGACCGGCGCTTGTCATCGCTTCCGACGCTTTCGCGGGTGGCGAGACATTGCAGGCGTTTCGCAGGCGGATAGACATTCGGCGTCGGGAACTTTCCGATGTGCTTGCGCGATGCGGATTGTGGGAAGTCGGCGGCACCGCGCTGTTCTCGTTGGTCGCGCACGACAATGCGCACGGATTGCACGGGGCATTGTGCGAAAACCATATTCTCGTCCGCAAATTCGCCTATGCTCCGCATTGGTTGCGCATCGGCCTTGCCAATGACGATGCAGATCTTGCGCGTCTGGAACATGCGCTCATTCAATGTCTCGGAAAAGCAGCTTGAAAAAGTGATTCATGAATCTCGGTTAAATCCATGGAAATAAAGCTGATTATCCTGTCGCTGGCGCTCATCCTCGACCGCGTCGTCGGTGATCCGCCGCAGCTGTGGCACAGGCTGCCGCATCCGGTGGTGCTGTTCGGCAAGGCAATTTCCTGGGGTGAGAAGCGTTTCAACGACCGCACGCTGCCGGACGCGGTCCTGCGCCGGAACGGTATGTGGCTGACCATCGCGCTGGTCGCGGCCTGTATTCTGCTGGGGCTGGCGATCGAAAGCCTGCTGCCCTTTGCGGGCTCTGCCGGGGCCGTGGCGGAAATTCTCATCGTGGCGGTGCTTCTGGCGCAAAAGAGCCTCGCCGATCATGTCGGGGCGGTTGCGCGCGGGCTGCGCGACGCGGGCATCGACGGCGGGCGCAAGGCGGTTTCGATGATCGTCGGGCGCAATCCCGAGCAGCTGAGCGAAGGCGGTGTCAGTCGAGCGGCCATTGAAAGTCTGGCGGAAAACGCCTCGGACGGCATTGTTGCTCCGGCATTCTGGTTTCTTGTTGGCGGTCTGCCGGGACTGTTCGCCTACAAGATGATCAATACCGCCGATTCGATGATCGGCCATCTCAATGATCGCTATCGACACTTCGGGCGTTTCGCTGCAAAGCTGGACGATGTTGCCAATTATATTCCGGCGCGCTTGACTGGCCTTCTGGCCGCGCTTGCAACTGCACCGACCCGGAGCAGGGGAGCAGCAAAGGCAGCGTTTTCGGTCATGCGCAGCGATGCGCGCCTGCATCGTTCGCCCAATGCGGGCTGGCCGGAATCCGCTTTTGCCGGTGCGCTTGATCTGGCGCTCGCCGGTCCGCGTCAATATGGCGAAGAGAAAGTGGAAGGGCCGATGCTCAATGCATCGGGCAAGCGCGAAGCCAACGCGGCCGATATCGACGCGGCGCTGGACCTTTTCTGGGCGACGATGAGCCTGCTGACTAGCCTCGTTATCGTCGCAAGCCTCGCCGGACTTATCTATCGGCTGGTATGAAGCGCGAACCCTCGTAGCGCTGCAAGCGGTTCGGATTGTCTGTCCGCATGCCGTTGCCGTCGAACTTGATCGTGCCAAGCACCGTTTCGAAGGATGTATGGCGCAGCGTGTCGAGCACTGGCTGCTTTTGCTCATCGGCTTTGCTGACGGCATCGGCGGCGATCTGCACCGTTGCATAGCCGGTGATCGCATAGGCTTCGACAAAACGACCCGCCTGATGAAGCGCGTCGATTGCCGGTTTCGCGGTTGGCAAATCCTGCGGCTTCAGCGGCGCGGTCATCAATGTGCCTTCGCTCAAGCGTTGTGCGCCGGGTGCGGCGTCCAGCAGGCTGCTGCCTGCAATGACCAGCGGATAATTGAGCGAAGCAGCACTTGCGCCAATCGCGGCAATGTCGTCGCGTTCGCCGCCGACGTAGACATGGGTGGCGCCAGCGCGCTTAAGGCGGGCAACCAGCGCGTTTTGGTTTTCCAACCCGGGGCGATAGGTATCGGTGAAAACCGGCTGTAGCTGCTGCTCTTTCAAGCTGGCAAGAACCCGGCTTGCGCGCTCACGGCCTTCAATGGTGCCATCATCGATCACCGCGAAGGGCTGGGCGCGCCACAGACTGCCGAGAAAACTCGCCGTCGCCTGCGTTTCCTTTTCCAGTCCCGTGCTCAGGCGGAACACCGGCAGGGGCGTTGCGGCGCGGCGCTCGACAAGGGTTTGTTCGCTGACGCCGGATATGATCACCGGAATGTTGCGTTCGGCCAGAAGCGGGGCTGCGGCTTCGAGAGATTCGGCGCAGAGAAAGCCCGATGCGATGCGGACATTTTGCGCAATGAAGCGTTCTGCCGCCTCCTTGCCACCTTCCGCGTCGCAACGGTCATCGAAAATGACCAAGTCTGTGCTTCGTGTTTCGGCAGCCGCACGCGCGCCCTGCGCAAGCTGGTTGCCCAAGGGGGCGAAAGTGCCCGTCAAAGGTGCCGCCAGACCGATCCGGATGTTATCCGCATACGCCAATCCCGATCCTGCCAGCAACAGCATGGCAAGGCTTGTCAGAGTGGCAATGGGAAGCTTCCCAGACTCAATCACGTTATCGGTCTTCTTTATACAATTCGTGGCAATGTGATCGAAAAGTGGGTAGCGGTTTCCGCGCCTTTGTGCAATGCCCGTAATCTATGCCAGTATTTCGGCTAAATATTACGGTCGGCAACGGATCGATTCTGACGTGCAAACGATAAATAACATCATCTCCAGTGCGGCATCTGTGGAGCCCAAGGCTTACCGCGATGCCATGAGCCACTATGCAGGCGCGGTGCAAATCGTGACGACCGATGGCCCGGCAGGACGGCGCGGCCTGACATTGACGGCGGCCTGTTCGGTATCCGACGCTCCCGCGACAGTTCTGATCTGCCTTCAGAAGGTTCATGAAGACAATCGCCTGTTCATCGAAAACGGTGTCTTCGCAATCAACACGCTGGCTGGAACACATCAGCAACTGGCCGATGCCTTTTCCGGGCGCATCGGGTTGACACAGGATGAGCGCTTCGAACTGGCGACGTGGGACAGGCTTGCCACCGGCGCGCCGGTGCTGAGCGATGCGCTGGCGGCTTTCGACTGCCGGGTTGTCAGCATTCAGGATCATTCGACGCATCATGTGCTGTTTGGCGAAGTGATCGGCCTGCGGTCCAATGCCGATGCATCTGCGCTCATCTATCTGAACCGGCGCTATCACACGCTCGAATTGTGATCGGCTGACTGGAGGGGAGGAGGCAGAATGAAAATGCGATTGAACGCAACAGCGCAGGCTGGACTTGGGGGCATGGCAGCGCTGCTGTTGTCGGTGTCCGTAGCTTGGGCACAAGGGCCACTGCCGCCTTTCAAGGATGATGCCTTCGCCTATCCCGGCGTGTTGAGCAGCGCCGATGGCGGCGACTATAAAATCATTGATTACAACGAGATGCGCGACATCAATGGTCGCGATAGCGTGCCGGAAAAGCGCGTCAAGGACAGCTATGTCTCGCTGAAAGCGCGCGCCTATCAAAAGGATGTCACCTTTCAGACCGCGGCGGGGCCTGTGAAGGCCATGGTCGCTGGCAAGCAGCAGGGGGCATCCTTCATCGTAATCTATCTGCACGGTCGCGGCGGTAATCGCTTGCAGGGGATGAATGATTTCACCTTTGGCGGCAATTTCAACCGCGTCAAGAATTTGGCCGCGCTGAATGGCGGTCTCTATGTCACGCCGGATTTCAAGGATTTCGCGACTACGGGCGAAGCGCAGATTGCGGGGCTGATCGAGGCCTTGAAGGCGTCGTCGCCTTCCGCACCGCTGATCCTGTCCTGCGGTTCGCAGGGTGGTTCGCTTTGCTGGCGCATCGCGTCCAATGAAAAGGCTGGCGGAGAGCTTGCCGGGCTCATTCTGTTGGGTTCGCTGTGGGACGACGGTTTCTTCACATCGGCGACATTCAAGCGGCGTGTGCCGGTCTTCTTCGGACATGGCAGCCGCGATCCGGTTTTCGCTATTGACCGGCAGGAAGCTTTCTATGGGGAAATTCGCAAACGCGCGCCGGGCTATCCGGTACAGTTCCGGCGGTTCGAGTCCGGCAATCACGGTACGCCCATCCGCATGACCGACTGGCGGGAGATGGTAAACTGGATTCTCGCAAAACAGTGACGACAGTTTTGTGGATGCGAATCGAAATTCCGGCTCTGTGGCGTTCCTGCCACTCGACAATCGGCTAAAACCGAATAGTTATCGAAATTAAAATTTTACCTATCCAGCAGACCTAATGAGGAAGACCATTATGTACGGACGAGTCCGCACCGGAGCCCGTTTCCTTGCAATCGCCATGTTGGCCCCGCTTGCTGCCGCCTGTACGACGACCGCGCCGGTTGCCATCACCCCCGGCAAGACCGATTCCCCGGTGCCAGCGGCCAGCTCCTCGCTGCCAAGCTTCATTCCGACTCCGGTTAAGACGGTCGACTATTCCCTGGCGCAGCCTTGCATCACTGCCGCCGCCAACAAGTATTTCCTGCCGGAACGCGTGATCAGCGCTGTCGATTCCCGTCCGGGCGCCAATGGCGGTACGGATGTGGACCTGAAGGTCGATCTGCGCACCGCAGTCTGCCAGCTGACCGCCAAGGGCGGCGTGCGCGCGGTTATCGACACTTCGCCGAAGAGCGCCGATCAGGTTGCCGCTGAAGCTGCTGCCGCCAAGGCCGACGCAGCCGCAGCTGTCGCGCCGAAGAAGGCCAAGGCAAAGAAGAACTGATTCATTAAACTTAAATAAGTTACGAAAAAGGCAGGGATTTCCCTGCCTTTTTGTTTGATCATTTGTCCGGCTTTACGCCGTACCAGCGTGGCGTATAGACCCATTCGCCGCCTGTTGCGCGGTCAAACCGTTGCGTATGAGACGAGCCGACGATCACCACCGTGCGCATATCCACATCGTCGGGCGTCAATTGCCCAAGCGTGGTGACGCGCATTGTCTCCGCCGGTCTGCCGATATCGCGGCCTAGCACAACCGGCGTTTGCGGTGCGCGATGCTGGCGCAGAATTTCCAGCGCACGGCCCAGCTGATGCGGGCGGGCTTTGGAAATAGGATTGTAAAAAGCCATGGCGAGATCAGCTTCTGCGGCCAGCGCCAGCCGCTTTTCGATCACGTCCCATGGTTTCAGATTATCGGACAGCGAGAGAATGCAGAAATCATGGCCGAGCGGTGCACCGCTGCGGGACGCTGCTGCCATCGCAGCCGAGATGCCCGGCTGAATGACCAGTTCCACACCATGCCATGCAGGGTTGTCGGTTTCGTGCAGCGCCTCGACCACGGCAGCCGCCATGGCGAAAACGCCGGGATCGCCAGACGAAACCATCGCCACCGTGCGGCCTGAGGCGGCCAGTTCGAAGGCATGGCGCGCGCGCTGCATTTCCTCGCGATTATCGGTCATATGCACGGTCTGACCGGCATGAAACGGCCCGGCCATGTGCACATAAGTCTCGTAGCCGAGAATATCTTCGGCCTGTTCGAGTTCGCGCTGCACGGCGGGCGTCATCAGATCCCGTGATCCGGGGCCAAGCCCGACCACGACCAGCTTTCCGCGTTTGCGCCCAATCCGCAGCACGTCAGCAGGGGCAGGAGCGACGGCCAGCACGAGGCCGCCCGCTTCGATCAACCGCAGCGGCTGCTCGACTGAAAGATGAGCAAGTGAAAGCGCAGTGTCAGCCGACGGCACAAAGCGTAGCTCTGCGCCGAGTGCGCCTGCCGCTTCATGGATTTGCTGCACAGCGCAGTGACGTTCATGGGCCAGCAGCAGCGCGAGCGATGATCGTGCGAGGCCCGTTTCGTCGAACGCCCGTGTCATTGCTTCCGCAAGATCGTCGGTCGGCTGGTCGATGGCGACGGCCACGACCTGCGGATGATAGATGAGTTCATCCGGCAGCGGCGTGCGCTTTTCTGGCGTGATGCTGACGGTGAGCCTGCCATCGTCGGCGAAAGGCAGCTTCGACGTCTGTAGCCAGCGGGAACGTCCGTTGAGGCGCAGTTTCGCACCTGCCAGAAGATCGGACGTGAAGGCTTTCGCCGCATCCGGATTGGCGAGCGTCAGTTCCGCTGGCGGGTGCAGGAGATTGATTCCGAAGCGCAATTCGCCGGAGGTAGTGATCGCCGGGGCGATTTCAAGTGCGGCGGCGATGGTTCGCGCCATGTCATTGACGCCGGACAGCCCGCCAAGAAGCGGCACTACGGCGCTGCCGTCTTCGGCAATCACCAGAACGGGCGGCTCTATGCGCTTGTTCTGCAAAAGAGGCGCCAGTGCGCGGATGACAATACCGGCGGCGCAGAGCGCTACGACCGGTCGGCCTTCTTCATAGAGGGCGCGTATGGTGTCGCCGAAATGGGCAAATGTCCTGTCGGCACCCGTGACGCGATCCTGAAGTCCAAGCACCTCGGCCTGATCGAGCACGGCGGCAATGCGGCGTGCTGTTACGGTCGCCGCTTCCGCCAACACAACGATAGCCGGCTTCATGCGCCGTTCCATTTCTGGCCGGGAACAAGGATGATCGAGAAATAGGGGCAATCGCTGCCGCTGACGTCCGACAGCGGCACGATGCGCTGATTGGCCATGGTGGCGCGCTCGACATAAAGCGCGCGGTCCATCAGGCTAAGATCGGTCAGCACATCGCGAACCTTGTCGAGATTCTTGCCGAGTTTCATGATGGCGGCGGCACCAGTATCGGCCAGCCTGCGCTTCAATTCGCCGGCTTCCATGACGCCGGAAAGGATCGACAATGTCTGGTTGCGATAGACAAGCGGCGCGCCAAGCACAGCCGAAGCGCCGAGCACCGAACAGACGCCCGGAACCACTGTGGTTTCATAGCTTTCAGCCAACCGGTCATGAATATACATGAACGAGCCATAGAAGAACGGGTCGCCTTCCGCGATCACGGCCACATCCTGTCCCTGATCGAGATATCCGGCGATTGTCGTGGTGATCTCGCCGTAAAAATCGCTGACGATCTGCTCATAATCCATGTGCGCGGGCAGTTTTTCCGTAGTCACCGGATAGATGAGCGGCACCAGAACCTGTTCCGGCGAGAGATAGTCCTCAACAATGGTAAGGGCATTGCCCTTCTTGCCCTTGGCAGCGTGATAGGCCACCACCGGCGCTGATTTTAGCAGCCGAAGCGCCTTCAGTGTGATGAGTTCAGGATCGCCGGGGCCGACACCCAGACCGAAAAGCTTGCCTTTTGTCGTCATTATTCGCGCTCCGAAGCCAGAGCATTGACCGCCGCCGCGGTCATGGCACTGCCGCCGCGTCGTCCGCGCACGATGACATAGGGCACGCCGCGACTATTGGCGGCGAGTTCGTCCTTCGATTCCGCCGCACCGACAAAGCCGACCGGCATGCCGATGATAAGCGCTGGCTTTGGCGCACCGGCATCCAGCATTTCGAAAAGCCGGAAGAGGGCGGTTGGGGCATTGCCGATGGCGACGATGCTTCCTTCGAGATGCGGCAACCACAAATCGAGCGCGGCGGCAGAACGGGTGTTGCCGATTTTCTTCGCCAGTTCAGGAACGGAAGGGTCGTTCAGCGTGCAGATGACCGGGTTGTCGGCAGGCAGGCGCGAGCGGGTGATACCTTCGGCAACCATGCGTGCATCGCAGAGAATCGGTGCGCCTTTGGCAAGCGCCTGTTTGCCAGCCAGACCTGCACCTTCCGAAAAAGCGATGTCGCTCACTACATCCACCATGCCTGAAGCATGGATGACGCGCACGGCGAGTTTTTCGAGATCGGCAGGGATGCGGCTCAGATCCGCCTCGGCGCGGATGATGGCGAAGGAGCGGTCATAGATGGCCTGCCCGTCGCGAATGTAATCAATCATGGTTTCCGCTCTGGTGAGTTGAGAAGGCGCGCGGCAGCGTCAATAGTCACGTCAGTCGCCAATAGCCGCCCGAAACGGGATGGTCCAGCCTTGTCTGCAAAAAAGACATCGTAGCGGCCCGGAGCGCGCGCCAGAAGCGTGTGCGGAAGCGGCGCAAGCGCGGCGCAGGACTTGGCGCAGCCAGTGAGATGGACCGCGTCCGGGCTATCGACGTCAAGGAGCGAGGCCAGTTCTCTCGCGTCGGTCTGTGTGTCGGAGAGGGCAGAGGCGCAACCCTTTGACCCGGTACAACTGCGCAGTCGTGATTGCGGTGCCTGCGCATCGGTCGCAAGGCCGAGCGTATGCAATTGCCGGAGAACTTTGTCGCAATGTGCTGCATCGACATTTGGCAGGATCACGCCCAGCCAAGGCGTCAGGCGGATTTCCCCGCCGCTGACCTTTTGTGAAAGGGCACCGAGTGCCCGCAGTTGCGTCGTATCGAGCCGCCCCAGAAGCGGCATGGCGCCGATGTAGAGCCGTCCGTCAACCTGAACGTGGGCTCCCAGATGGGCGCATGGGCGGGGTTGCCGCCGTTGCCAATTGGCAGCGGAATCGACCGGAAACGGAAGGCTGGCAATCAGTTCTTTCAAAAACTCTTCGACAGCAAGGGTTTCGAAGAGTTGCTTCATTCGCGCCGCGCCTTTGGAGTGGGCAAGAAATAATCGCAGCGCTGCTTCTATAAAGGGCAGCGCATCATCGATTTCCACGCTTCCCAATGCGGTTCCATCGGGCGACGAAGCAAAGCCGAAAGCAAAAATACGACCGTCATCTGTTGCGGATAGCCAAATGTCACCCGGATGAGCAATCATGGCGCAAGCTTCGCCGCCATCGATCTGGAACGAGAATTTTGGCGACAGCGCATGATGGTCGGCGTTGTTCTCAAGCGCTGCCAGCAATTGCCGCGCTAGCGGCGTGACATCGCAAGCTTGATCGCGGTCTATACCGGATGTGGGGCTGACCATGACGTTGCGAATGTCATCCGCAGCGGGGTTATCGGCACCAAAACCTGCTTGATAAAGTGCTGTGACTGCTTGTTCCCAGTTCTCAGGCGCGATGGCGCGCAGCTGGATATTGGAGCGAATCGAAAGTTCCACAGCGCCGGGACCGAATTTTTCGGCAATCTCGGCCAGCGCAAAAGCCTGATCGGCGGTGAGCCGTCCGAGCGGCAGTTTGATGCGCGCAATGGCACCGTCGAGCGCCATAACCATGCGCGACAGGCCCGGACAGGCATTTCGCCTGTCAAACGGTTCGATCTTTGTCGCGGTGGTCTGCTGGTTCAACATGATTGCCTTATACGCCGCCCGTGCCGGGCCGGAAAGTAGGAACCGCCTTTGGGACTTGCGCTTGTCACCGTCGCACCCTACGAACGAAGAAAACGGAGCAAAGAGCATGGCTTGCTGGCTGACGGTCATCGGCATCGGCGAAGACGGTTTGAATGGGCTTGGCGAGACTGCGCGGCAGGCCCTTGCTTCGGCTGATTTGATTTTTGGTGGCAAGCGGCATTTGGGGCTCATCGGTGAAACACCCGGTGCCCGGCAGATTGCATGGCCTTCGCCCTTCGATGATGCTTTTCCGATGATTGCTGCCGAGCGCGGCAAGTCAGTCGTGGTTCTGGCCAGCGGCGATCCGATGCATTACGGCATGGGCGCTTCGCTGACCCGGCATTTTTCTCCGGATGAAATGCTTGTCTTGCCTTATCCGTCGTCATTTTCGCTGGCTGCGGCGCGTATGGGCTGGTCGCTGCAGGACGTGTGTTGCCTCAGCGTGCACGGGCGTCCGCTGGACGTGCTGGCAAAGCATATTCTGCCCGGCATCAAATTGCTGATCCTCAGCAATGACGGCACCACGCCTGAAAAAATCGCAACGATGCTGGCGGCACGCGGTTTTGGATCAAGCCGCATCGATGTGCTGGAACATCTGGGTGGCCCCAAAGAAACGCATAAGCGCGGTATTGCAGGTGCATGGACAGTTCCCGCCGGTGCCGATCTGAATGTCGTCGCCGTGGAATGCATTGCAGAGCCGGATGCGAAAATTCTTCCCAGCGTGATAGGCCTGCCTGATGAAGCCTTCGAAAATGATGGTCAACTGACGAAGCGCGATATTCGCGCCGTGACACTGTCGCGGCTGGCGCCGCTGCCTGGCGAAATTCTGTGGGATGTCGGCGCGGGGTGCGGCTCCATCGGTATCGAGTGGATGCGCACCCATGCTTCCTGTCGTGCCATCGCCATCGAGGCGCATGAAGAGCGGCAAGGCATGATCGCCCGCAATCGCGATGCGCTGGGCGTACCCGGTTTGCAGATCGTTTCCGGTGAAGCGCCGGGCGCTCTCGCAGGACTGGAAACGCCGGACGCGATTTTCATCGGTGGCGGCGTCACGGATGAAGGCGTGTTGCAAGCCTGTTGGGATGCACTGAAACCCGGCGGACGGCTGGTTGCGAATGCCGTGACCTTGCAAAGCGAAATGCAGCTTTTCGGCTGGCGGCAGCGCTTTGGCGGAGAACTCGTGCGGCTTTCCGTGGCACAAGCCGGTGCGCTTGGCTCGTTCGATGTATGGCGGCAGGCACTGCCTGTCACGCTATATTGCGCGATCAAAGACAAATGATGACTTGAATTGTCATCTTATATTCGGGTAAGGCTGACGCATCATTTCATCCGATGGAGGATGGGTCGTGTCCGAACTCAACGCCAATACCCGTTTCACGCTGACCAATGCTGGTCACATCGTCAATCAACTGCTCGATCATTTCGTCGAACATGCTGATGTGCAGCGTGACGAGACGCATGCGAAACTCGTTTTGAGCTTCGGTCAGGCCGATGTTCAATGGGATAACGAGACGGTCAGCGTCGATGTCAAAAGCGATGATGAGACCGGCCTTGCCTATATGAAATATTCCATCGCTGAGCATGTGCTGGAATTTCTGGAGAAGGGCAGCCCCACGCCGAAAATCATCTGGCAGGGCGATGGCGCGGCGGGACTGCCGCTGCCTTACTTCCGCGAAATGCAGGTGGTGGCGGTGTCCAATGTCACGCCGCATATGCGTCGCGTGCGCCTGAAAGGCGACAACCTCCAGCGGTTTTCGCATACCGGGCTGCATATCCGCCTTCTGTTCCCGCCAAAGGGGCTGGCAAAGCCACAATGGCCGGTGACGGGTGAGGACGGGCGTCCGGCATGGCCGGAAGGCGATGCCAAGCTTGCAACCCGTGTCTATACCATCCGCAATATCGATCCTGAAGCGGGCTGGGTCGATATCGACATGGTTGTGCATGGTGATGATTGCGACGCTCCGGGTTCGGGTTGGGCGCTTAACGCCAAGCCGGGCGATATTGTCGGCATGACTGGTCCGGGCGGTGGCGATGCAGGCGATGCCAAATGGTATCTGCTCGCAGGCGACGAAACCGCGCTGCCCGCCATCGGGCGCATTCTCGAACGACTGCCTGAAGATGCAAAGGCCGTTGTGCGCATTGAAATCGGCGATCAGGCCGAGGAACAGAAGCTTGTCTCGCGTGCGAATCTCGATGTGCAATGGCTGAACCGCAATGGCGCCGAAGCTGGCACCACCACGCTGTTGCAGGATGCGGTGCGCGCGGTCGAACTGCCGGAAGGCGAGGAAGACATTTATGTCTGGGCGGGTTGCGAGTTCAATGCCTTCCGCAATATTCGCAGCTATATGCGCAAGGAGCGTAACGTTCCGAAGAATCGCCAGCTGATTGTCGCCTATTGGCGGCGCGGCCAGGACGGGGACAATGCCCGCAAAGCTTCTGAGGAATAAAAAAGGGGACCGAAAGGTCCCCTTTTTGTTGTGTCATGCGGCTGGTTTCAGCGCCGGAAACCTTCACTCGCGCGCATCAGGTTTTTGGTATAGTCGGCGTGAATATTGCCGGTGACGAGATCGCCAGCCTGTAATTGTTCAACCACTTCGCCGTTGCGCATCACTGCAAGGCGGTCGCACATATGGGTGACGACACCAAGATCGTGGCTCACCATGATGAAGGTGAGGTTGCGGTCACGGCGAACCTGTTCAAGCAGGTTCAGCACTTCCGCCTGTACCGATGCGTCGAGCGCCGAAGTTGGTTCGTCGAGCAGCAGAATGCTCGGTTCCACGATCAATGCGCGGGCAATGGCGATGCGCTGGCGCTGACCGCCCGAAAGCTGGTGCGGATAGCGGAAGCGGAAGCCCGAGCCGAGCCCCACTTCATCCAATGCGCGCACGATGCGCTGTTCGGCATCGCCGACACCATGAATGGCGAGCGGTTCCAGCAAAAGCCGGTCCACCGTCTGGCGCGGATGCAGGGAGCCATAAGGGTCCTGAAACACCATCTGCACCTTGCGATAGAAGGCCTTGTCGCGTGGTGTCTTGAGAGGTGCGCCGTCGATACGGATTTCGCCATCGTCAATCGGCGCAAGCCCCGCGACTGCGCGCAGAAGTGTGGACTTGCCCGAACCGGATTCGCCGACGAGACCATAGGATTCGCCCTGCGCCACATGGACGCTGACCGACTTCAACGCATGGAAATGGTCGAAATAGACATCAATATTGTCGACGCTCAGTGCTGGTGCCGTACTCATAGCTTCCAGGCCTCCTCACGCTGCAAGGTGGGCAGAGGATGGCGGTCGGCTCCGATTTTCGGCATGCAGTTCAGCAATCCTTGCGTATAGGGATGTTTCGCATTGGCAAGATCCTTGGCCGCGATCTCTTCGACGATGCGGCCCGCATACATCACGATGACGCGGTCGCAGAAGGACGAAACAAGGCGCAGGTCATGGCTGACGAAGATCAGCCCCATGCCGCGTTCGGCCACCAGCTTGTCGAGAATGCCCAGCACTTCGAGCTGCACCGTCACGTCGAGCGCCGAAGTCGGTTCGTCGGCAATCAGCAGTTCCGGCTCGGCCACGAGCATCATGGCGATCATCACGCGCTGGCCCATCCCGCCCGAAACCTCGTGCGGATAGAGTTTCATGACGCGTTCCGGATCGCGAATCTGCACCGCTTCCAGCATGGCCATCGAGCGCGTGCGAATTTCTCCGCTGCTGTATTTGCCGTGCGCTTTCAGCGTTTCGGCAATCTGCTTGCCGATGGTCATCACAGGATTGAGCGAATATTTCGGGTCCTGCAACACCATGGCGATGCGGCCGCCGCGTAAGGAGCGGCGTTCACGGGCCGAAATGTTGAGGAGATCGATGCCGTCGAAATTAAGCGTCTTGGCCGTAATCTGCGCGTGGAGTGGCGTCAGACCCATGATGGCGCGCCCGGTCTGGGACTTGCCTGAACCGGATTCGCCAACGATGCCAAGGCGTTCGCGGCCCAGCTCAAAGCTGACACCACGGACAGCCTCGATGGCCCCCGTGCGCGTCGGGAAGGTGACGCGCAGGTCTTCTACTGTCAGAAGCGGCTTCATTGGTTGTTACCCCGCGGATCAAGCGCATCGCGCAGACCATCGCCCAGCAGGTTGAAGCCGAGGCTGACGATCAGGATCGCAATGCCGGGCATGGCGGCAACCCACCATTGGTCGAGGATGAAACGGCGACCCGATGCGATCATCGCGCCCCATTCCGGCAGTGGCGGCTGTGCGCCGAGGCCGAGGAAGCCCAGGCCCGCTGCCGTTAGAATGATGCCCGCCATGTCGAGTGTCACACGGACGATCAGCGACGAGGTGCAAAGCGGCATGATGTGGCGCACGACAATGCGGATCGGCGAAGCACCCATCAGGCGGACCGCCGAAATATAGTCGGAATTGCGCACCGTCAGCGTTTCGGCGCGCGCGATGCGCGCATAAGGCGGCCATGAGGTGATCGCGATGGCGATGATGGCGTTTTCGATGCCCGGTCCCAGCGCCGCCACGAAGGCAAGCGCCAGAATGAGTTTCGGGAAGGCCAGGAAGATGTCGGTGATGCGCATCAGCACGGCATCGACCCAGCCGCCCGCATAACCGGCCACTGTGCCGACCAGCAGGCCGATTGGGGCCGCAATGATCGCAACCAGCAGCACGACATAGAGCGTCAGGCGGGAACCGTGAATGAGGCGCGAAAGAATATCGCGACCCTGATCGTCGGTGCCGAGCAGATAGCCGGGGCTTCCCGGCGGCAGCAGGCGGGCATTGGCCAGATCGCCGACAACCGGCGAATGCGGCGCCAGCACATCGGCGAGCGCTGCAACGACCAGCAGTCCGATGATGATCAGGAGGCCGAGAACGGCCAGCTTGTTGGCGGTGAACCGCCGCCAGACCATATAGGCGCGACCGAGGCGGGCCTGCGTACGTGACTGGGGCCGCTCGGTAAGCAGCCATTCACGCCAAGAGAGGTTGGAATTATCTGTCATTTGGCTCATCGTGCGCGCGTCCTTGGATCGAGAAGCCGATAGAGAAGATCGGACACGAGGTTGAGCGCGATAAAGACCGACCCGATAACAATGGTGCCACCGAGAACGGCATTCATATCAGCGTTTTGTAGCGAATTGGTGATGTAGAGACCAAGGCCCGGCCAGGAGAAGATGGTTTCGGTCAGAACCGAACCTTCCAGAAGCCCGGCATAGGAAAGCGCAATCACGGTCACCAGCGGCACGGCGGCATTGCGCAAAGCGTGGCCCCAGATGATGCGGGTTTCCGAAATGCCCTTGGCGCGCGCCGCGACGATATATTCCTGATCAAGCTCGTTGAGCATGAAGGAACGCGTCATGCGGCTGATATAGGCAAGCGAGAAATAGCCAAGCAGTGCCGATGGCAGGATAAGGTGGGAGACAATATCCTTGAGGGCTGGCCAGTCGCGCTGAAGGATCGCGTCGATCAGGTAGAAGCCGGTGATCGGCGTGAACGTGTATTCGAATGTAATGTCGATGCGTCCGGGACCGGAGGTCCAGCCGAGACGGGCATAGAAGATCAGCAGCGCAAGCATGCCGAGCCAGAAGATCGGCACGGAGTAACCGACAAGGCCGATAACGCGCACGATCTGGTCAATGATGCTGCCGCGTTTGACGGCTGCGAGCACGCCGAGCGGAATGCCGAACACGGCGCCGATGATCGTGCCGAGTGTGGCCAGTTCCATCGTGGCCGGGAATACGCGGCGAATGTCGGTCATGACCGGATTGGTCGTGAGCACCGAAGTGCCGAAATCGCCTTGCAGCACGCCTTTCACGTAAAGAAAGAACTGCTGGTAATAGGGCAAATTGAAGCCCATTTCCTCGCGCACGCGGGCGACGACATGCGCAGGCGCGCGGTCGCCGACGATGGCCAGCACAGGGTCAATCGGCACGACGCGACCGATGAAGAATGTTACGGCCAAAAGGCCCAGATAGGTCGTGACGACGATGACCAGAAAACTGGCTATCGACGCGGCAAGGGCCGATGAACGCCGCGGCGCTCGCCTAACCTTTTTGGTGGTTTCAGTGTTACTCAATGTTTTGACCGCTTCCGATGATGAGTGCGTTCAGAACAGGGTCCGGTCTGACGCTCGATCATCTTTGCTTGAAAAAAGCTCTGGAGCGGCTTTCCTTTTTGATTCAGAAAACCGCTCCATCTCCTTGTTTTAAAGCCGGTTAGGCACATTCATGCGCCGAGGCTTGGCCGACTATTCCTTGGTGATGTTTACCAGCGGATTGGAGTCGAAGGTCGGGCCGAGCTTGTAACCCTTCACATTGCCCGCGATACCGGCTGTTTCGATCTGCTGGAACAGCATCACGAACGGGCTCTGGTCGAGCGCTTCCTGCTGAAGCTTCTTGTAGATCTCGGCGCGCTTTTCGTTGTCGCGTTCCAGAAGAGCAGACTGCGTCTGCTTGGTCAGCTCAGGAATGTCCCAGGCGTTGCGCCACGCAAGCGTCTTGTTGGCGGCGTCGTCCTTATTATCCGGATTGCTCGTGAAAGCTTCGGCATTGGAATTCGGATCCCAATAGTCCATGCCCCACTGGCCGATATACATGTCGTGGTTACGCGCACGATATTTGGTCAGGGTCTGCTTGCCATCGCCCGGGATGATTTCGATCTTCACGCCAGCCTGAGCAGCGCTCTGCTGGAAGGATTCGGCAATGCCGGTCACCGGCTGCGTGTTGCGCACGTCGAAGGTCACGGAAAGACCGTCCTTCAGACCTGCCTTGGCGAGAAGTTCCTTCGCCTTTGCAACGTCGTATTTGTAGGGTGCAGCATCGAGCGCGCCCAGAACGCCCTTAGCCTGATAGGTCTGGCGGATTTCGCCAATGCCTTTGATGAGGGTCGAACCGATTGCATCATAATCGACCAGATATTTGAACGCTTCGCGAACTTCCGGCTTGGCTAGGTTCTCGTTCTTCTGGTTGAGGCTGATATAGTAGACCGTACCCTTCGCGGCGCTGGTCGTCGTCAGCTTGTCGTTTTTCTGAACGGCTTCGTAGTCGCCGGGTTCCAGATTACGCGCCACATCGACGTCACCCGATTCAAGCATCAGGCGCTGTGTCGCGCTTTCCTTGACGTGACGATAGAAAACGCGCTTCAGCTTGGCCTTTTCGCCGTAATAATTGTCGTTGCGTTCCAGAATGACGACTTCATTGGCGCGCCATTCACGGATCGCGAACGGACCGGAGCCTGCCGACTTGGTCTTCAGCCATGCATTGGCATAGTCGGTGTCGTATTTGTAGTCGTCGGTCGGTGTGACCTTTGCGGCATGCTCTTCGAGAAGCTTCTTGTCGACGACTGCGGCGACGGTCGCGGTCAGGCAGTTCAGCACGAAGCTTGGTGCGTATGGCTTGTCCACGGTGAAGACGAAAGTCGTGTCGTCTACGGCTTTCGCCTTTTCGTTGACATTATCCTTGGTCAGGCCGAACTGGGTCAGGATGAAGGCCGGGCTCTTGTCCAGACGCACGGCGCGTTCGAAGGAATAAGCCACGTCAGCAGAGGTAATCGGGTTGCCGGAAGCGAACTTGATGTCCTTTTTCAGCTTGAACGTGTAGGTCAGGCCGTCGTCGGAAACGGTCCAGCTTTCCGCCACGCCCGGCACGACTTTCGACGTGTCGTTGATGTCGAGGCGAACGAGCATGTCATAGGCATTACCGATGAATTCAGCCGGGCTGAGTTCGAAGGATTCTGCCGGGTCGAGCGTGATGGTGTCATCAATCGCCCATGCCTGGACGAGCGTGTCGGCTGGCGTGGCCGACAGGGCCGGATTGGCAGCCATAACGGCAGCAAGTGCTGCACCAGCGGCGAGGATGCGAAAACGTCCGAAATGCATCATGATTGAGTTCCCTTTCTGTATTTTTGTTGGGATTTTGTTGAATTGTATTTGTATCTCAGGCTTCGTGCCATGCCTGTTTCAGAACCCTGATCCAGTTGTCCCGGCAAAGCTTCGCCAGTTCCTCATCGTTATATCCGGCCTCTCGCAAGGCCGTGACGAGGTTCTGCGTTCCGGCGGCATCGGAGATTTCGGCTGGGATGGTCGCGCCGTCATAATCGGAACCGAGCGCCACGCAGTCGATCCCCATGCGGTCAACCATGTAATCGATGTGGCGAACCATATCGGACATCGGCGTGTTGGCATCTTCCTTGCCATCGGCGCGCAGCATGGTGGTGGCGTAGTTGAGACCCGCAAGCCCCTTGCTTTCGCGGATGGCATCCAGCTGCTTGTCCGTCAGATTCCGGGCCACGGGCGTCAGGGCATGGGC
Source organism: Ochrobactrum sp. C6C9 (assembly GCF_022627935.1). Lineage (NCBI taxonomy): Bacteria > Pseudomonadati > Pseudomonadota > Alphaproteobacteria > Hyphomicrobiales > Brucellaceae > Ochrobactrum > Ochrobactrum sp. C6C9. The sequence continues at coordinate 38,876 of NZ_JABXGB010000017.1, forward strand.
ATTGGAGTGGCTGGCGATCAGCGGCTGGTCGCTGAGTTCAGCCACATCCCAGAAGCCTTGCTCGGTGATATGGGCGAGATCGATCAGAATACCCTTGCGGTTGCACGCCTTGACGAGACGCTTGCCCGCTTCCGTGAGACCGGGACCGGTATCCGGGTTCATCGGGTAAGAGAAGGGCACGCCGTGACCGAAAATATTGTTGCGGCTCCACACAGGGCCAAGCGAACGCAGGCCAAGCGCGTAGAAGACATCGAGCGCGGCAAGATCGGCGTCAATCGCCTCGCAGCCTTCCATGTGCAGAACGGCGGCAAAGGTGTCGCTGTTCAGCGTTTCATCGAGCTCGCGGCCATTGCGGCACAGTTTCCACGCGCCAGCTTCTTCAAGGCGGAGTGCGATGGATGCGATTTCGATGGCGATGTCGAGGGAAGGAGGGCGCTTGAGCGGCGGAGAAAGCGGCGTGTCGTAATGGCCATTGGCGTCGGGTTTGCCAAGTTCGATATGATGGCCGGACGGCACATAGATGGCGCAAATGCCGCCAGCGAGACCGCCTTTGCGGGAGCGCGGCGCATCAATGTGGCCGGTTTGCGTTCCGTCGATGAATTCCCGGATGGGATCGTCGCCGTTTCTGGAGTTTTCCCAGAGCCTCAGAAGGACATCGTTATGCCCATCGAAAACACGCTGCATGCTATCTTCCTGGCTGAGTGATAAAGCGTTGTTTTAGCACTCGATTAAATAAAATCACGCAACGGGAAGAATTTGTATCGGCATATTTGCATAAAATTTAAACACAATAGCCACGCGCCTAATCCCCAATCGCACATCCCTATAAGATAGGAGCCGGTGCCGGAGTCAAGAGATACGAAAGCGGACGAACTCTTTTGAAAGCAAAGAAATCGGTGCAAAAAGAAAGGGCTACGGTTGACCCGCAGCCCTTGTGCAAAAATGGAATTGCCTTATGCAGAAACGGTATAGGGCTTATATCGCTTTAGAAGCGATAGTTCAGACCGGCCTTGATGGCGTGGTTCTTGAGGTTGTTGCGCTGCGAAACGCCGTTGACCTCAGACTTCACGTCGCCGAAACGCTGGAAGTCGTATTCAGCCTTCACCGAAAGCGGGCCGGTCAGGGCCTGTTCGACGCCAGCACCAACCAGCGCGCCGCCTTCCCAGCCTGGACCTGACGTGGTGTTGTCCTTCGCCTTGAAGCGCGTTGCGCCATAGCCGAGAGTGCCATAAACCAGCGTCTTGTCGAAGGCGTAACCGGCTTTGACCTTGGCATTGGTGTTCCAAGACTGCTGGAGGCTGCCGCCATTACCGATACGGTGTTCGGCTTCCGCGAAATTGGCTTCGACTTCACCGCCAACGACGAAATTGCCGCTCTGGATGTTCTTACCGGCGACAACGCCACCGAGCACACCAGCGCGATTCGTAAACGGGCCGGGGATCTTCGAGGACGATGCACCGACCTGTGCGCCGACATAATTGCCGGACCAGTCGTGCGGGCCTTCGGCAACCGGCTCGTTGTAGGAATAATCGTTCGACCCCATCATATCGGCAGCGAATGCCGGGGCTGCGATGGCCATGATGCTGGCGCTGAGCGCCACTGCGGTAAAGGTACGCTTCAACATTTTATACTCCGTTTTCCCATCCGGAACGCTGATGGAAAATATGCAAGATCTGTTTGGCAAAGACGGGCCTTCCCGTCTTCGGTTCGGTTGCCTTCTGTTGGGTGATTGTGACTAAATTTAAGAAAATTCGAGCGAATTCCACCCGTCGCACAGCCATTCTTCGCACTATGCTTAACAAGTGGTAACGATCTCCAACAGGCCAGCCCTGACGGCTTCACATCAGGTTCTGCTTTCTGAAGCTGATGCATTTTTCCTTGCCGACAATGATGTGGTCGTGCACCGCGATTTTCAAAGGTTTGGCAGCCGCAATCAACGCATGTGTCATCTCGATGTCGGGTCGCGACGGCGATGGATCGCCTGAAGGGTGATTGTGGACGAGAATGATCGCCGTTGCCGCAAGCTCCAGCGCCCGGTGAACCACTTCCCGTATATAGACCGGCGTATGGTCGACCGTGCCTCGCTGCTGTACCTCATCGGCAATGAGCCGATTCTTCTTGTCCAGAAACAGAATGCGGAATTGTTCGCGTGTCTCATGCGCCATGGCGGCAGCGCAGTAGTCGATCACCTTTTCCCAGACTGTGAAAACCTCGCGCTTCATAACCTTGCTGCGCGCACTGCGTTTGTAAACGGCTTCTATGATCTTGAGGTCGCGCGCCACGGAGGGGCCCGCGCCCGGTACTTCGGCGATGAGCGTTTCGGAAGCGCCGAGCACTTCCGCAAGCGTGCCGAAGCGGGTCAGCAAGGCCTTTGCGATGGGTTTGGTATCCGCACGCGGGATAACGCGAAAGAGCAGGAGTTCAAGCAGTTCATAATCGGCAAGCGCATCGGGCGCGGTCTGAAAGCGTTGCTTCAGGCGATCCCGGTGGCCGACGTGATGCGGCTGCTTCGCCACTTTCGGCGTCAGCTGGAGCGTGTCGCTGAAACCGGGAATGTTGTAGCTCCCCGGTCTATCCGTCTTCCTTGTCATTCTGTTTAAACCCCCGCAAAAACAGATGAGACTATAGTTTCAGTTTTATCGCATTGATGCCGGGCCAAACATATTGGCCGGTGACAATGTGAATATTTCGCAGCCGTCCTTGGTAACGCCAACCGTATGTTCATACTGGGCGGTCAGCGAGCGGTCACGCGTCACGGCAGTCCAGCCGTCCGCCAGCACTTTTACATGCGGCTTGCCGAGATTGATCATCGGCTCAATGGTGAAGATCATGCCTTCCTTGATTTCCACGCCTTCGTTCGGCGTGCCGTAATGAAGGATATTCGGCGCGTCGTGGAAAAGCTGACCAACGCCATGGCCGCAGAAATCACGCACCACGGAGCAGCGCTCGCCTTCGGCATAGGTCTGGATTGCAGCGCCGATAGCGCCGGTCTTCACGCCCGGCTTGACGACCGCAATGCCGCGCAACAGGCTTTCATAGGTGACTTCCAACAGACGTTCGGCAGCGCGCTTGATCTCGCCCACCGCATACATACGGCTGGAATCGCCATGCCAGCCGTCGAGCAGATAGGTCACGTCGATATTGACGATATCGCCTTCGCGCAGTGGCTTGTCGTTCGGGATGCCATGGCAGACAACGTGGTTGATCGACGTGCAGGTCGATTTGGTATAGCCACGATAGTTGAGCGTCGCCGGGAAGGCGCCTTGATCCATGCCGAATTCGAAAACGAAGCGGTCGATTTCATTGGTGGTCACGCCGGGCTTCACGATGTCGTTCAGCGCATCGAGGCAGCGTGCGGTCAGGTTGCACACCTTGCGCATCGCCTCGAAGGCGTCCGGGCCATAAAGCCTGATCTGGCCGGTATATTTCATGGGGGCGCTTGTCGCTTCGATATAAGTTACCATTACTAGATCCGTCTTTGTCTATTCAATTGGCACCAGCTCGGTGGCGACAATGCTTTTGTCCGTTATGTGGCATCGAACGGCCCATGCCTCAACCCCGGATGCGACGGCGCGCTCAAAAGCGCGTGCATATACAGGGTCGAGATCGCCGGAAATGCTGAATTTGCTGCAATCGCTTCGCTGGATAATAAACAACATCACACCACGATGACCAGCGGCAACACTGTCGGCCAGCTCATTGAGATGTTTTGTCCCGCGCGCGGTCACCGTATCGGGAAATTCCGCAAGGCCAGCCGTGCGGGTGAAGTGCACGTTTTTGACTTCCACGTAGGCGCGGGGCAGGGCACCTTCGTCGAGCAGAATGTCGATGCGGGAATTCTGTCCGTATTTCTGCTCACGCTTGAGGCTGGCATAGCCGCCGAGGCTCGGAATGAGACCGGCGAGTATCGCCTCTTCGGCGATTCTGTTCGGCAACCCGGTGTTGACGCCGACCAAAGTGCCGTCAGCTTCGATGATCTGCAGCGTGTGGGCATATTTGCGGTGGGGCGCATCGGAAACGCTGAGCCAGGCGCGAGAGCCGGGCGTCGTCAGGCCGAGCATGGAGCCGGTATTGGGCACTGCCGCCGTAATGAAGCGGCCATCGTCGAGCGTTACGTCTGCGAGAAATCTTTTATAGCGGCGTTCGAGCCTGCCGGAGACAAGGGGTGTTGGGAATAACATAAAGCTTTCTGAACAGTTTGGACGGAATGGCGAAATGTTTGTCCGCCTAACGCCGCAAAAAGTCAAAAGCACAATCGTTGCTTGTTATCGCTCGTTTCAGAAAAGAGCCTTGATAACATCTGCCCAGCTCAGATCCGCACCAAGCGCCATTGCTGCGGCGACAAAGCCTGCACCGAGAAAGGTGAGGGTGGTTCTGGTTTCGCTGGTCATCATATCTTTCCCCATCAAATCGGTCGCTTGAAGTTGTGAGGAATGTCGCGGGTGAATGAGCCCGGAATGTGATGCGATAATGGCTATTCCGGGCATTTTGCAGGCAATTTGCGGATAAGGTAAATGGCGGCTCTTAGGCCTGCGTCTGCTGCCAGTTGAACACCAGTTCCTCGCGGAAGGCAAAGCGGACGATGTGATTGACCACGACGTCCTGAAGCCGGTCGAGATTTTCGGCTGAGGTCTTCACGGTGGTGGTCAGTTTTTCCGCATCGGCGTCGAGAATCACCAGCCGGTCGTCGCCGAGATCGATCTGGCCGTGTTCGGGTGTGAATTCGACGGCAAACTTATGCGCCCAGTGTTTGCAGAGCTGCTGCAGATAACGGCTGGCATGGGCGGTGGGAACGATGGCTGTAGCTTGCGACATACGCAGTAATTTCCCTTTGAATTGCGAAATGGGTGCAGCTGCGCGTAGCAACATACTGGGAGAACGACCAGTATTAATTCCATCAATTTTTCGGGAAAAGAAAACCCAGCAAGTGGTACGCCCAAGGGGAATCGAACCCCTGTCTGCGCCGTGAAAGGGCGCTGTCCTAACCGCTAGACGATGGGCGCCAGCTGGTGTGGGGCGCTTATAGTCAGGATAATTCAGACATGCAAGCCCCTTTTTTCAGCATCTGTGAAATAAATTCAGATGGTGCAAAACGGCGCGCGAAGGACCGCTCTCGGAGCGCTAAAGCTTTGATATGTCGGGAAAAAGAAAAACCAGCAAGTGGTACGCCCAAGGGGAATCGAACCCCTGTCTGCGCCGTGAAAGGGCGCTGTCCTAACCGCTAGACGATGGGCGCCTGTTGCTGGTGTGAGTGGGCTTATATTCAGGTCGATGCTGACTCGCAACCCCCTAAAATCAGTTTTCTGAAAAAAGTCGCATAAGCACCTATTCCGTAGGACGCAGCCTGTGGATTTCCAGGCTATGGCTTTGAAATCGATGACAAAAAGAAAGGCTGGCTCCAATGGGGCCAGCCTGTTCATTCAAGAGAATTGGGGCGCAGAGGTTCAGATCAGCCCTTGCATTTCCAGTTCCAGTCGCGTTCCGGCCCGATATCCACATGGACGGATGACGTATGGCAATAGGTGCCGACGCCGCCGCGTCCCGGCATTGATCGCGCAAAGCGGGCCATTTCCCACTTGGAAACACCATCGATCTGAATATCGGCTGCGGCACAGATCATATGGAGCGATTTGCGTGCGCCGTTGACCTTGCGGTTATAGGACGGGCTGCGATAGCCAGACGTCACCATGACCGGGCGGCGGAAGTGCCGTTCCATGGTCTTCAGCATGGCGACGAGCTGTGGCTTGAGGCAGGCAACATCCACGGTCTGGCGCTGCACCTTCAGGCCGTTCGGCGCGAGCCGGGCGAGGCCGGGCGCCGAAGCAAGCGTGACATTGGGAGAATCATCATATTCGTTCGCATCAATGTCGGTGTCGTCATAGAGACTATTGCGATGCTTGATCTCGATGCCGCCATTCGCGCGCACACCTGGCAATGTATAATTATACTCATGCTTCACGGCAGGCGAGACAGGCTTTGCCATCGCCAGCTTCTTGTTCTCGGTACGGTCGGAACGTGAATTGGCCGATTCGTCGGAGAAAAGCCGCGAGATGCTGCCCTGCGATGCGGTCGGGCGCTGAGGTGTCGCATAGGCATTGGCATTCTTCGGTGTGCCGAAAAGCGAAGCGACCTGAACCGGCTTTTCCGGCTGGGCCGGTTTGGCGGCTTCCGGCTCGTTCGCCTTCGCGACTTCAACGGCAGGCGCTTCGGCCTCGGTTGCAGGCTTTGCTTCAGCGGTCTCAGCCTTGGGCTTCTCGGCGCTGGCCGTTGCGGCTGGCTGTTCGGTCGCTTCGGCTGGCTTCGATTCGCTGGAACCACTTCCGCCAAACAAGCCGAACAGCGAATTGCTCTTCTTTTCCGGTGCCGCCGCTGCCACTTGGGTTGGCTGCGCTTCGGTTGCCGCGTTTTCCGCAGTTGCGGTCGCGGCTGCATTTTTCGCATTCTCTTTGGCCGGGGAGGCGGCAGATGTAGCGCTAGGATTGGCCGCCGTTGCAGCGGCTGCGACCTGTTTGGCCTCGCCGGGCTTTTCTTCCGTCTTTGTCTCTGCGGTCTTTGCTTCTGCGCCAGCTTCGGCGGCGACAGTCTGGTCGGCAGCACTTTGCAGCGTCTCGGTCAGCATCGAGCCATTGGCCGTCATCTGCAGTGGCTTGCCGTCAGGACCGGTCCCCGTCGATGTACAGGACGACACCAGAAGCGCGAGCAAAGCCACGCTGCCTGAAAGTAGTCGGCCGGTTGTCCGGTGCGCAGAAGGTACAAATTTCAATAGTCCGCTCCAGCTCGATTTCCCTGACCAGTTTGGCGAACCGGACGTGTCCGAACCCACCTGGTTTCGGGAGATCGGCTCTCCCGTGTGGGTGGAACCAATCACAAAAGTGATTTCTCCCACAGTCCCCTGTCAAAGCCCAATAGAAGCTTAGGGAAACAAACTCCATTATATCAATGCGTTAAAGTGGCTTTCCCAGTTTCTCAGTGAGCCAATTTTAGCAGTGTGCAAATCACCTGATCTGCAATTGTTGCCAATTTTTAAGTTTTTTATGCCGTGAAGGCAACTATCGAAGTGCATTTTATACGACAGGCACTATGCATTATTCCGTGGGGTTAAGGATTAACCCGTTAGTAACGAAATATTACTTTGTGTAATCTTTTGAGGATCAGAGCGCTGCTCCTATCGAAATAAGCGGCTTCGGCAGGCCAAATGTCGGAATTGGGCCAATCGCTTGTTGACATAATGCATCGACTTGGTGCTATCCCTTCGGAAGTATATTCTGTCGCGACTTGTGCGGCAGCCTCAACGGCAGAACCGGGATCAGACATATGACCAAGAGCACGCGGCAGATCGCCCATCTCATGCTGGCATTAACCGCCGCAGCGATGCTCACTGCCTGTGCCGGTGGGAAGGAATTTCAGGGCGTTCCGCAGGAAGGCGCATTGCGCACCGGCGTCTATCCGACATTCGGTCGTATGCCGAAGGCTGCAACCGAGCAGATCACACCGGAAGAAAAGCAGCAGATGACTGCAAAACTCGATTCCGATCGCACGCGTCTTGCGGCATCGAGAACGTCTGGCGGCGGTTTTACCCCCGCACAGGCTGAGGCCATGCGCAAGCAAGCGCAGGCTGAATCGGAAGCTACCCTGAAGCAGATCGAATCCGGGGAAGAATAAGCCCTTCATCGGCACGGAAGGCCACGTTCGAAACGGCGCGGCAAGAAGTCTCGACCCGATTCGATAACAGGTGTATAGCTCCACCCACGGCGCAATAATGCGTCCTATCGTTAACTCTCCTTTTGGAACAGGATCATGTCGGAAGAATTCCATAAAGTCCGTCGCTTGCCCCCTTATGTCTTTGAACAGGTCAATCGCCTGAAGGCATCGGCGCGAGCGGGCGGGGCCGACATCATCGATCTTGGGATGGGAAATCCCGATCTGCCGACGCCGCAGAATATCGTCGACAAGCTGTGCGAGGCTGTTCAGGACCCGCGCGCGCATCGTTATTCCTCGTCGAAGGGCATTCCGGGGCTGCGCCGTGCGCAGGCGCAATATTATGCCCGCCGTTTCGGCGTGAAGCTCAACCCGGACACGCAGGTTGTCGCCACGCTTGGCTCCAAGGAAGGCTTCGCCAACATGGCGCAGGCCATCACGGCGCCGGGCGATGTGGTGCTTTGCCCGGACCCGACCTATCCGATCCATTCCTTCGGCTTCATCATGTCGGGCGGCGTGATCCGTTCAATTCAGGCCAAGCCGGATGACAACTTCATCCCGGCACTGGAGCGGGGCGTGAAGCACTCGATTCCAAAGCCGATTGCGCTGATCCTCAATTTCCCGTCCAATCCGACGGCTTATGTGGCAACGCTCGACTTCTATAAGGATGTCGTGGCCTTTGCGCGCAAGCATGACATCGTCATCCTGTCGGATCTGGCCTATTCGGAAATCTATTTTGACGGCAATCCGCCCCCGTCCGTACTCGAAGTGCCGGGCGCCATGGATGTTGCGGTCGAGTTCACCTCCATGTCGAAGACATTCTCGATGCCGGGCTGGCGCATGGGCTTTGCGGTCGGCAATGAACGCCTGATTGCTGCTCTGACGCGTGTGAAATCCTACCTCGATTACGGCGCATTCACGCCGATCCAGGTGGCGGCAACCGCTGCGCTTAACGGCGACGGTTCCGACATTGCCTATGTTCGCGATGTGTATAAGCAGCGCCGCGATGTGCTGGTTGAAAGCTTCAGCCGTGCAGGCTGGGATGTTCCGCCACCAGCAGCGACGATGTTCGCCTGGGTGCCGATCCCGGAACGCTTCCGCGCTCTTGGCTCGCTCGAATTCTCCAAGCTACTGGTGGAAATGGCCGATGTGGCCGTTGCTCCGGGCATTGGCTTTGGCGAGCACGGCGATGATTATGTGCGTATCGCTCTGGTCGAAAACGAACATCGCATTCGTCAGGCAGCGCGCAACATCAAGCGTTTCCTCGCCACCAAGGACGAAAACCTGCACAATGTGATCCCGCTGGAAGGCCGCCGCTAAGCGCCATTCCGGGTTCTTCCTTTCTGGCCGTGACAAGCGCGCGGCCAGAACTCCCACCTACCAAAAATCCACTACATCCACACAATCAGAGTCAGAAGGTCGATATAATGAGTGATGCATTGCGGATAGGCGTTGCGGGGCTTGGCACCGTTGGCGCTTCAGTGTTGCGTATCCTGCGTGACAAGTCCGAAATGCTCACCCGCCAATGCGGTAAGCCGGTGACTATTACCGCCGTCAGCGCCCGAGATCGCTCGCGTGACCGTGGCGTTGACCTGAACGGTATCGACTGGTTCGACGATCCAGTTGAACTGGCCAAGTCTGCCGATATCGACGTTTATGTCGAGCTTATCGGTGGTGATGATGGCCCGGCCAAGGCTTCTGTTGAAGCCGCTTTGCGCGCTGGTCGTCATGTCGTGACCGCCAACAAGGCGCTTCTGGCACGCCATGGCGTCGCTCTGGCGAAAATCGCCGAAGACAAGGGCGTTCTTCTCAACTTCGAAGCGGCGGTCGCCGGTGGCATTCCGGTCATCAAGGCGATGCGTGAGTCGCTGACCGGTAATACGGTTTCGCGCGTCTATGGCATCATGAACGGCACTTGCAACTACATCCTGACCCGGATGTGGGAAGAGGGCATTTCGTTCGAGGCCTGCCTGAAAGACGCGCAGCGTTTGGGCTATGCCGAAGCCGACCCGACTTTCGATATCGAAGGCAACGACACGGCGCACAAGCTTGCGCTGTTGACCAGCCTTGCCTTTGGTACGCAGATTGCTGCCGACGATATTTATCTTGAAGGCATCAGCAATATTTCGCTCGCCGATATTCGCGCCGCCGATGAACTGGGTTACCGCATCAAGCTTCTGGGGGTGGCGCAGAAGACCGATACCGGCATTGAGCAGCGCGTGCATCCGACCATGGTTCCAACCTCGTCGGTGATTGCGCAGGTGCATGGCGTGACCAATGCGGTTGCCATCGAGACCGATCTTCTGGGCGAGCTTCTTCTGTCTGGTCCGGGTGCGGGCGGCAATGCGACGGCGTCCGCAGTCATCGGCGATATCGCGGATATCGCCAAGAGCCGTCCGGGCTTCCAGCATGGTCCTGTTTTCGGCACGCCTGCCAAGGCCTTGCAGCCTTATAAGCGCGCCAAGATGCGCAAGCATGCGGGCGGTTATTTTATTCGTCTGACGGTTCTTGACCGCATCGGCGCCTTTGCCGGTATCGCCAAGCGCATGGCCGAAAACGACATTTCGCTTGAGTCGATCGTGCAGCGTCCGCCGATGGGCGACATGCAGCAGGAAGGCATCAAGACTGTCATCCTCGTCACGCATGAGACGACGGAAGCAGCCGTCAAGAAAGCGCTGGAAGCGATCCTCAAGGACGACCATCTGGTGGATAAGCCGCAGATGATACGTATCGAGCGCGCAGGCTAAATCGAGTGTCGCGCTGTGCGATCTGCCATGATTATTCGTGGCCGATTGCACCATGATGTTGCGCAGGCCAGTTCACGCCCGGCCATGACATGCAACGAAGCGTGTAGTCCTTAAATCGATTAAGCAATTGAGCGCACATAGTTTTTAGCTTTCGGGCTCTTGCAGGGCACCGGGGACTTTGACAAAAGGTTCGCATACTGTCGCTATAAACGCGGCACGGCGCCCCTTGTGGCGCATCAACGCAATTCGAATTCAGGACTTGTTCAAATGGCCAACACCGCAGAGCAGCACCCCCACGGACTGGATCGCATTCTCACACTGGAACTGGTCCGTGTAGCCGAACGCGCAGCAGTGGCAGCAGCGCGGCTGCGGGGGCGTGGTGACGAGATGGCTGCCGATCAGGCTGCTGTTGACGCCATGCGTCAGGAACTGAACCGTCTGCCGATTTCCGGCACTGTGGTGATCGGCGAAGGCGAGCGCGACGAAGCGCCAATGCTCTATATCGGTGAAGAAGTCGGCACCAAGCAGGGGCCGGATGTCGATATCGCGCTCGATCCGCTGGAAGGCACGACGATCTGCGCGAAGAACCTGCCGAACTCGCTGGCGGTCATCGCCATCGCCGAGAAGGGCAATCTGCTTTATGCGCCCGACGTCTACATGGAAAAGATCGCCGTTGGCCCGGGCTATCCGAAGGGCGTTGTCGATCTCGACGCCAGCGCAACGGAAAACATCAACTCCATCGCCAAGGCGAAGGGTGTAAAGCCGCATGAAATCACGGCTTGCATCATGGACCGCCCGCGCCACGCACGCCTGATCGAAGAAGTGCGCGCGACAGGCGCTGCAATCCGCCTGATTGGCGACGGCGACGTTGCAGGCGTGATGCACACGACCAATCCGGATGAAACCGGCATCGACATTTATATCGGCATCGGCGGCGCACCGGAAGGCGTGCTGGCTGCGGCAGCTCTGCGCTGCATCGGCGGCCAGATGCAGGGCCGTCTCCAGTTGAACACGGACGAGAAAGTCGCCCGTGCGCTGAAGATGGGCATCTCGGATCCCAAAAAGGTCTACACGATGGAAGAAATGGCCAAAGGCGACGTGCTCTTCGCCGCCACCGGCGTGACGGACGGCAACATGCTTTCTGGCGTGAAATTCGCCCGTGATTACATCCAAACGCATACTATCGTGATGCGCTCGAGCTCGCAGACCGTGCGCGAAATCAAGGCTCGCCATCAGGATCTGTCGAAGTTCTAGAGCATTTCCAGCAAAAGTGCGAAGCGGTTTTGCGTCGGATAATGCGATAAAATAAAGAACCCAATCGCGTCGAACATCACGACGAACCGGCAAATCCCGAAAAGCCCCGCGCTTTTCGGGATTTCTGTTTATGGAGCCTTGCGCAGATGCTTTGGCCAAAGATTTGTCATTTTGATCGCGACTGTGTTCAATCACCTTTGATGAAAAAATGGAGTGGGCATGACCGAAACGCCGAACAAGCTACGGATCGCGGTACTCTTTGGCGGGCGTTCCGCCGAGCATGAGGTGTCGGTTCTTTCCGCAACAAATGTCATGACTGCGTTGGATCCCGCGAAATATGAAGCCATTCCGATCTATGTCACCCATGAGGGGCAATGGCTTTTGGCGAGTTTTGCAGGCGGCAAGCTGGAACGGCCCGAACACGGTACTGAAGTGTCATTGCTGCCGGGCGGCAAGGGACGCGCTGTTGCGCTGCCCGAAAACGGTTTGCCTTATGAACTGGCGCGGATCGATATCGTCTTCCCGGTCTTGCACGGGCTTCACGGCGAGGATGGCAGCGTGCAGGGGCTGACCGAAGTGGCGCGTGTGCCGATGGCGGGTTGCGGTATCTGTGGTTCAGCCAATGCGCTCGACAAGGATATTGCCAAGCGCCTGCTGTCCGAAGCGGGCATCCCGGTGGCGCGCGCCATGACGATTACGCGCGACACGGTTCCATCCTTCGATGTGCTGATCGAAGCACTCGGCCTGCCGATCTTCATCAAGCCCGCGCGCCAGGGGTCATCTGTCGGTGTCAGTAAGGTTCAGACAGAAGCCGATTATCAAAAGGCGCTGGCGGAAGGTTTCAGGCACGACGCCAAGCTTCTGGCGGAAGAGTTCATACAAGGCCGCGAAATCGAATGCGCAGTGCTGGAGGACGAGAATCACGGCCTGTTCGTGTCGCGAACGGGCGAGATAGTCCCGGCAGAAAGCCACGGTTTTTATAGCTATGATGCCAAATATATTGATGAAGACGGTGCGGCGCTGAAAGTCCCGGCAGAGTTGCCGGCGGATATCGAGACCGAACTTCAGGCGGTCGCGGCGCGGGCGTTTCGAGCGCTCGGTTGTGACAGCATGGCGCGTGTCGATTTCTTCGTGACGCCGGACATGCGGTATTTGATCAATGAGCTGAATACCATACCGGGCTTCACCAATATCAGCATGTATTCGAAAGTCATGGCGGTGAGTGGCGTCAGCTATCCCGAGGTCATTGACCGGCTCGTGGCGCACGGACTGGCCCGGGCAGCGCGCGACAATTAAGGTTGGGCACGGCTGATAAATTGCGGGCGGCATTGCAAAGATGCCGCCTTTTGTGTCTTTAAGAGTTTATGACGACAGAGCGCCTTTTCCTTGGAATAAAACAATCTGCAACCGGCCAGAAATGGGTGGATCGACTGGGCTTGCGCGAATCCAACACCGCGCTTGCCATTGCCCAGCATCACGGCATTTCCGATCTGGTGGCGCGGGTTCTGGCGGGGCGGGGCGTAACGGTGGAAGGCGCGCCGGAATTCGTTGATCCCACACTGCGCAATCTCATGCCCGACCCGGCCACGTTGACCGATATGGAGAGCGCGGCAGGCCGCATTGCCGATGCCATCGAGCGCCGCGAGACCGTTGCGATCTTCGGCGACTATGACGTGGATGGTGCCTGTTCATCGGCGCTGATGGCGCGTTTTCTGAAGCATTACGGCATCCAGCATTCGATCTATATTCCTGACCGGATTTTCGAGGGTTACGGCCCAAATCCCGATGCCATGCGCGAGTTGGTTTCCAAAGGCGCGAGCCTGATCGTCACCGTGGACTGCGGCACGAACAGCGCGCCCTCAATCAGTGCAGCCAAACAGGCTGGGGCGGATGTGGTCGTGCTCGATCACCATCAGGTGGGCGGCGATCTGCCGGAAGATGCGGTGGCCATCGTCAACCCGAACCGCGAAGACGATATTTCGCAACAGGGCCATCTTTGCGCTGCGGGCGTTGTGTTCCTGACGCTGGTACAGGTCACCAAGATATTGCGCGAGCGCGGCAAAGGTGCTGCACCTGATCTGTTGTCGCTGCTTGATCTCGTCGCGCTGGCAACGATCTGCGATGTGGTGCCGCTGCAAGGCGTCAATCGCGCCTTCGTCGTCAAAGGTTTGCTGGTTGCGCGAGCGCAGAGCAATGCCGGATTGGCGGCGCTTGCGCGGGTGTCCCGTATCGGCGAGCCGATCAATGTCTTCCATCTTGGCTATCTCATCGGTCCGCGCATCAATGCGGGCGGTCGCATTGGCGATGCCGGACTGGGCGCAAGGCTGTTGACGCTCGACGATCCATCGATGGCAGATCGCATCGCCATCGAACTCGACCGGCTCAATCAGGAACGTCAGGCGATGGAAGCGGAAATGCTTCTGGAAGCCGAAGCGGAAGCATCGCTTGAGATTTCCGGCGGTGCAGGCGCTTCGGTGATCGTGACGGCCAGTGAACGCTGGCACCCGGGCATCGTTGGCCTGCTGGCATCGCGATTGAAGGAAAAGGCACGGCGACCTGCCTTCGCTATCGCTTTCAATGCCAATGGCGTCGGCTCCGGTTCGGGGCGCTCGATCAGCGGTCTGGACCTTGGCAGACTGGTGCGCGGCGCGATGGAGCGCGGGCTGCTTGTCAAGGGCGGTGGCCACGCCATGGCGGCCGGCATCACCATTGAACGGGCCAAGCTTGGCGCGCTTCGTGCCTATCTGGAAGACGAATCCGCCCATATCGTTGCGCGTCTCCGTGAAAATCAGAGCCTTTCCATCGATGGCGCGCTTGCCGCTTCCGGCGCGACTGTTTCGCTTTATGAAGCCTTGCAGAAGGCCGGACCTTACGGTTCCGCCCATCCGCAGCCAACTTTGGCCCTACCGCATCATGTGCTGGCCGATGTGCGTGGTGTCGGTCGCGACCATGTGCGCGTCGTCTTACGCGGCGCCGATGGCAAGCGGGTCAATGCCATTGCGTTTCGTGTGGCGGAAGGCGATCTCGGGCGCTTTCTGTTCAACAATATCGGGCAGAGCGTTCATGTGGTCGGCAACCTGTCGCTCAACCATTGGAACGGTTCGGTCTCGCCGCAAATCCAGATTCTGGATGCGGCAAAGCCGCTTTGACCGCATTTGAAATTTCTCGATTTTTTTGAGTTCACGCCCTTGTGAAGAACGGGGGGCAATTCCCATATGTGCAATGATTTAAACATTCAGTCATGTCTCTAAATGGGAGTAAACAATGCCGGGTTTCGGAAACCGCCTGACAAAACTGACCGCCGCGATGGTTCTGGGCCTGATCGCCTCATTCGCCGCTGTCGATTTCGCCGAGGCTCGCCGTGCAGGCGGAGGCGGTTTTGGCAGCCGTGGGGCGCGTACCTATCAGGCGCCTGCGCCGACGCGCACCGCACCGAATAATGCAGCACCAATTGAACGTTCAATGACGCCGAATACCGGCGCAACGCAGACGACCCGTCCTGCCGCCGCTGGCGCGCAGAATGCGGCTCCGGCACGTGCGGGTGGCATGTTTGGCAATTTCGGTCGCTCCATGTTGGGCGGCCTGCTCGTTGGCGGTCTGATCGGTATGATGCTCGGTAACGGCCTCGGTGGTCTCGCTGGCATGTTCGGTCTTCTGTTGCAGGTGGGCGTGATTGCGCTGATCGCAATGTTCGTCATGCGCATGTTTGCCAATCGTCGTCAGGGCGCGACCGCAACGGCAGGCGCTGGCAATGCCAACGCTCAGCCTTTTGGTTCAGCGCAGCCTTTCGGCGCAGCCAAGAGCGCCGCGCCACAGCAGGCTGGCAACTTCGGCGGTCGCACGCCTTCGGTCAATCCATTCGGCGCGGGCGCCAAGCAGGCTGAAGAGCCGGTGGCTCAGGCTGTTGAAGATGAACCGATGGATGTCGGACAGGAAGAGCTTGATCGTTTCGAGCAGATGCTTTCGGAAATCCAGAGTGCCTATGGCCGCGAGGATTACGCAGCGCTCCGCAAGCTGACCACGCCGGAAGCCATGTCCTATCTGGCGGAAGAACTGGGTGAAATTGCTTCCAGCGGTATGCGCAACGAAGTGAAGGACGTGAAGCTGCTTCAGGGCGATGTTTCGGAAGCCTGGCGTGAAGGCAATGTCGAATATGCCACCGTGGCGATCCGCTACTCCGCAATCGACCTCATGCTTGACCGCAACACGGGCGCGGTTGTCGAAGGCAACCCGAACGAGCCGGTCGAAAGCACCGAAATCTGGACCTTCACCCGCGTTGACGGCGGAGATTGGCTGCTCGCAGCCATTCAGGGAACGGAATAAGCGTTCTAATCAAAAAAAAGCCCGGTCGCGAGACCGGGCTTTTTTCGTTTAAGCATTTCTCGCGAAACTGCGAAGCGGTTTTCGCGCAGGATAATGCGTGCAAGCAGAGTGTTTTACCAGCTGCCGACATTCTCGGCGGAAGCCCATGGCTCCTGCGGTGCGAGGCGCTCGCCCTTCTGGATCAGTTCGATGGATATGCCATCCGGCGACTTGATGAAAGCCATGTGGCCGTCGCGTGGTGGGCGGTTGATGGTGATTCCGGCATCCTGCAGCTTCTGACAGGTGGCGTAGATATCGTCCACTTCATAGGCGAGGTGGCCGAAATTGCGCCCGCCCGTATAGGCTTCCTGATCCCAGTTATAGGTCAGTTCGATGGTCGGTGCGCGCTCTGACTTGGCGCGTTCAGCATCGCCCGGAGCGGCAAGAAAGATCAGCGTGTAGCGCCCTTTTTCGTTTTCGATGCGACGGGTTTCTTCAAGGCCGAATTTATTCACGTAGAAATCGAGTGATTCGTCGATGTCGCGGATTCGAACCATCGTGTGCAAATAGCGCATTTTATTCTCCTGAAGCATTTCCAGCATGTGGCGAAGCGTTTGGGGCTCGCGAAGGGATATAGCAAATAGCGGGCGCTTTTCCACTTTCCTCTTTGCGTTTTGATTTCTGGTTAGGTGCAGTCACGCGCATTGTCGGCAAAAAACATCAATTGGGGAATTGCCCTCGAGCGTCGTTGCCATATGTCCCGAAATGAAGCCGGTTTCGAGGCTTTGCGGCAGGTGCGCTAACCATGGAAACACAAAGTCTGTGATGATCTCGGGGGAGAACAAAAGTTTAGGCTTGCCGCCTCCGGTTAAGGAAGTGTTATTCTTTGGACAAGAATCAGCTTTGAATCGCAACGGAAGAATAGAGGAGGGGCGAACGCATGGCGGACAAGTCTGTGTCGAATGACCAGTTTCACAGCCAGCACGCCTCGGAAGAGCTGGGCGATATCATTGAAATATCGGGCCATATCAAATGGTTCGACGTGGCCAAGGGCTACGGTTTCATTGTGCCGGATCAGCCGGGCCTGAACGATATCCTGCTTCATGTGACGTCGCTTCGTCGCGATGGCTTCCAGACGGCGCTGGAAGGCGCACGTATCGTCTGCGAAGTTCGCAATGGCGATCGCGGCCTGCAATGTTTCCGTGTTCTCTCGATGGACACATCCACAGCGGTTCATCCGGCGCAGATGCCGCCGCAGCGCACCCATGTGACGGTTACCCCGTCGAGCGGCCTTGAGCGTGTCATCGTCAAGTGGTTCAACCGTACCAAGGGCTTCGGCTTTCTCACCCGCGGTGAGGGCACCGAGGATATTTTCATCCATATGGAAACGCTGCGCCGTTTCGGCATGATGGAACTGCGCCCGGGTCAGGTTGTGCTTATTCGCTTCGGCACGGGCGACAAGGGCCTGATGGCTGCTGAAATTCACCCAGATATCGGCACGGCTATCCCGGTTTCGCACTGATTTACATCAAATTGAGCATGTCATCCCACAGTGAAATCCTTTGGGAGCGGCTATGTGTGGAGACAATCCACATCGCCCTGTGAACTGCCCTTGACGTTCTCGGTCAAAAGGCGGTGAGGGGTGGGTCTTCGTCTCTTGTCCCCATTATACCGCGTTGATAATCTCCCCGCCCGAATTGCAGGTTTTTGGCGTGGGTTGAGTATGGCTCGATTATTTTTTGTTATCGCATTTTTATTTGGAGCTTTTGGCGCGCAGGCGCAGGAAAAGCAGCCGATGCGGCTGCCGGTGGATGCCGCGCCGCTGACCTTCATTACGGCCAAGGGCAATAAACTCCCCTTCGCACTGGAAGTGGCGGATTCTGACGATGCGCGTGTGCGCGGGCTGATGTGGCGCACCGATTTTCCCAAGGACCGCGCGATGATCTTCATCTTCGGTGAGATGCGCCGCGTCATGATGTGGATGCAGAACACCCCGCTGCCGCTCGACATGGTTTTCCTTGACGAGAAGGGCCGTGTCACGGCAATCCATGAAAATGCGGTGCCCTATTCGGAAGATATCATTTCATCCGAGGTTCCCGCAGCCTTTGTTGTCGAGCTTCTGGCCGGTACGGTAAAGCGCACGGGCATCAAGAAGGGCGACAGAGCTGTCCATCGCGTGATATGCGGCGCGTGTCGATCCTGAAATCGCGCCGAACACCGCCGACGGAACAATCATAAGGAATAAACAGTTGAGTGCCCTCGATATCGAATATTTCGACCATGACGGCTTGCGTCTTGCATATCGTCAGGATGGAGAAGGCGATCCGATCCTGCTGATCCACGGCTTTGCGTCGTCGAGCCTTGTCAATTGGGTTTCGCCCGGCTGGTTCCGGACTCTGACCGAGGCAGGCTATCGCGTTATCGCCATCGACGATCGCGGACATGGGTTTTCGGCCAAAAGCCACAACGCGGATGATTATACGCCGACCAAGATGGCAGGCGATGCAGCAGCGCTGCTCGATCATCTGGGCATCGAAAAGGCGCATGTGATGGGCTATTCGATGGGCGCGCGGATCACCGCTTTTCTGGCTATCGAGCATCCCGAGCGGGTTCACAGCGCAATCTTTGGCGGATTGGGCATCGGCATGGTCACCGGCGCTGGCGACTGGGAGCCGATCGGCGAGGCGCTTCTGGCCGAAGATCCGACGACGATCACCCATCCGCGCGGGCAGATGTTCCGCAAATTCGCCGACCAGACCAAGAGCGACCGCATCGCGCTGGCCGCCTGTGTGATCACCTCGAAGGAACTGGTTCCGGCGGAAGCCATTGCGCGCATCATGCAGCCGGTGCTGGTTGCCGTCGGCACGACCGACGACATTGCCGGTAATCCGCAGGAACTGGCGGATTTGCTGCCGAACGGTCAGGCGCTCGATATTCCGGGGCGCGACCACATGCTGGCTGTCGGCGACAAGGTCTACAAGAAGGCGGTTCTGGAGTTTCTCGCGGAAAATCCGCTCTGATCTTCCTTTGAGGCCTGTGTCAATTTCTGCGGTGTCAAGGCAAAGCATTTTCAGTTATGCTGCGCGCCGAACTCGTATTGCGGCGCGGAGCCATGCCGGAAATTCGGCTTTCGTCTGGCCTGCGCGGTGCAAAACCGGAGTATATCTATGTCTATTCGCTCAACTGCTAAAGTGAATGCCAGCCTTGGGCAAGTTGATCCAATCTGGCACTCGGTCCGCGCTGAAGCGGAGGAAGCCGCCAAGTCCGATCCCGTGCTTGGAGCCTTTCTTTACGCGACTATCCTTAATCAGCCGAGCCTTGAAGATGCGGTCATGCACCGCATCGCGGAACGCCTCGGTCATGCCGATTTGAGCGCCGATATTCTGCGCCAGACATTCGATGTGATGCTGGACGCCAATCCGGAATGGTCGCAGACTGTTCGCGTGGATATTCAGGCCGTTTACGACCGCGACCCGGCCTATAGCCGTTTCATGGACCCGATCCTCTACCTGAAAGGCTTTCATGCAATCCAGACGCACCGTCTGGCGCATTGGCTCTATCATCAGGGCCGCCGGGATTTTGCCTTTTATCTCCAGAGCCGTTCGTCTTCGATCTTCCAGACCGACATTCACCCGGCAGCGCAATTGGGCAGCGGGCTTTTCCTCGATCACGCGACCGGGCTGGTCGTCGGCGAGACCGCGGTGATCGAAGACAATGTGTCGATCCTGCATGGCGTCACGCTCGGCGGCACCGGCAAGTCGAGCGGTGATCGTCATCCCAAGATTCGCCATGGCGTTCTAATCGGCGCGGGCGCGAAGATTCTCGGCAATATCGAAGTGGGGCATTGCTCAAAGGTCGCGGCGGGTTCTGTCGTCGTCAAGCCTGTACCGAATAATGTCACGGTTGCCGGTGTTCCTGCCAAGATCATCGGTGATACGGGCTGCGCTGAACCGTCCCGCGTCATGGACCAGTTGCTGGGCGACGGCGTGCTGGGTGACGGCATTTAATCGCGCAAACGCCGAATGCACAGAATCCGGGCCGCTTGCTGGTTTTTCTCCGCGAGCGGCCTATATTTTGTCGAAAGCGGTGGTTAGGCGCTAAAACCCCGAGGGACTACTCCCCCAGGGGTTTACATCACAAAAGCCCGGGTGCAATAAACCGGCTTGAATTCAATATCAGGAGAAGCCGGTTGAAACCCGAAGAACTAAAAAAACTGGACGCCTATTTCAAACGGACCTTCAACAATCAGGGCCTTCAGGTGAAGGCGCGCCCGCGCAAGAACGACTCGGCCGAGCTTTATATTGACGACGAGTTTTTGGGCCTGATCTACAAGGATGAGGACGAAGGCGAACTGTCCTACAATTTCTCGATGGCTATTCTCGACGTCGATCTCTAAGGCGCGGCTTGGGAAAAATCGCGAGATTTTTCGAGAGTTGTCCATGATGATCCGTCACAGCCCGACGATCTGACGCCCTTTCCGCTTTGCGGAGAGGGCGTTTTGTTTAGTCATTCCCCAACAAGTGCCCGGTTGCGAACTGTCGCATGGCTTCATCGAGTGTTTTCCACTCGGCCAGCATATCGCGGGGAAAACGATAGAGAATCTGCAGCCCTTTTCCAAACTGGATATCGCGCTCGCAGGCGTTGAAATTTTCCGCTGATGCATCGCTCATGCAACGGGCGACGAAGGCCGGATTACCGCTTGCGATATCGGAGAGGACCAGTTCTTCTCCGGTATAACCACTGCCTTCCAGAAACCGGTGGACCATCAGTCCTCCCGGGAGAGATTCACCCTCCGGATCGATCAGCGCAGCATAGATCGGCAGATAGCGTCCGCTCATGTCGCGGGACATGGTGCGCTCTTCAATCGACATGAATAGCAATTGGCGCTTCGGCGTGAGCAGATTGAAGATTGCCCGGTCTGCTTCCGTATAGCCGGTCAGTCCGGGCCAGCGCGCGTAGAGATCGAGGCGCGTTGTCAGACCGTCCCGCCGCTGATTGGAAAAGCGGATCATATTGGCTGGCATTGACAGGACATTGTTGCCGATCAGCACTTTATAGAGATGCGTGCTGTCGGAATGGCCGCCGCGCGCGATCATTGGGCCAAGCAGGCGACCACCAATATTGATCGCAACGGAAGCCACAACAAGCACGACAACAACCAGCAAGATGCGGACGAAGAGCCGATTGCCATCTTTTGTCGTGGTAGTTTCGATTGCGCTGTCCATTGGCGGGAAGGCCATGCTGATGATATTGCAGCGATTATTGGTCTTTTATGGTTAACGGAGGGTGAAGCCGCGCTTGTCCCTCATCCAAAAAAAGCTTAGCTCTTTTCATGAAGACATTCTGATGGAGGAGCCCACATGCCGATATATGCTTATAACGGACACAAGCCGCAATTCGCAGACCGCGCCAGCAACTGGATTGCACCGGATGCGACACTGATCGGCAAGGTCGTCGTGGGCGAAAATGTGGGCTTCTGGTTCGGCGCCGTCCTGCGCGGCGATAATGAGGTGATTGCCATCGGCGACGACACCAATGTGCAGGAACTTTGCGTCATGCATACCGATATCGGCTATCCGCTGACGATTGGCGCGGGCTGCACCATCGGCCATCGGGCGATCCTGCATGGCTGCACCATCGGTGAGAACACCCTGATCGGCATGGGAGCCATTGTGCTCAATGGCGCGAAGATCGGCAAGAACTGCCTTATCGGAGCCGGGGCTCTGGTGACGGAGGGCAAGGAAATTCCGGACAACTCGCTGGTTGTCGGCTCGCCAGCGCGCGTTTTGCGTGGACTGGACGAGGTTGCGGTGGAAAAGCTGAAGCAATCCGCCAAGCATTATGTGGAGAAGGGGCATTCCTTCATGCGCGGCATGGAACCGGCCTGACGGTTTGATATTTAAAAAGGACGGGGCCAGAGGGAGACTGGCGACCCGTCCTTTGAACTTCATCGGTGTCTGATCAGTTTTTGATGCTGCCGACGAGAATGTCGCGGTCATCCTTGATCGAAACCCAACTGCCGCTGTTCGCGGTCGACTGACGCTTCAGGTAGGTGTAGTCGGTCTTGTTCCAGGCCAGAACGCGCTCATCGAGATTGTCGAGAATGAAATCGCCGCGGTCGGTGCGAAGCGTCAGGACGGCGTGGCCATCGCCATTCGGCTGGCGAACGACGGTGAACAGAAGCGTGTTGGCAGGAATGCCAAGCGCCATCAGTTCGCGCTGCTTTTCCAGCATGTAGTCGTCGCAGTCGCCGGCGGTTACCGGATATTCCCAATATTCTTCGCGACCCCAGACTTCCATGTCGGTGGCTGGCTTGATTCGCGTGTTCACGCTGTCATTGACGGCAATGATCTGCTGCCAGAGCTTCGGCGTCAGCTTGAGAGCATTGGTGTTGCGGCTGACGATCTTGCACTCAGCCGGGTAGCGCTCGCAAAATTCATAATGCCCGATTGGCTGCGAGGTGCGTTCGCCGGTGCTCATCCATGGCGATTTTGATGCCGGGTTCGCTGCTTGCGCCAGTCCGACGCCGAGCAGCAGAAGGATCGCTGCGATGATGGTTTGCTTGGTCATTCTTTTATCTCCCTGTTGGAGATCAAAATGACCGGGACAATTTGAAGGCGCGCAAATTTGAGCGCGAAAATGCGAGTCAAATTCGATTAAAACTGCGCGGAATATTGAAAGTTTTTGTAAAGAAAGCGGCCAATTCAGCCCGAAAACGCGGGTTTTCGCGATATTTTACTGTTTATACCCGCGCGGGCGGTTTGCCAATCCGTAACCTTGACGCGCGTTCATCTTTTCAGCCGTACAAAGTTTAGCTGAAAAGACTGTCGAGCGTCGTGCTGGTCTGGATTGTGGCGAACTCGATGGCGAAACCGTCTGCGAAATGGCGCACGACCCGTCCGCGGATCGGCCCAAGCAGGACGCCGCTCTTGATCGCCGGTTTGACATCGCATTCGATAGCCGCGCCCGAAAGCGACAAGTCGGCGATGCGGCAGAGCAATTGGGTGCCATCCGGGAAGGTGACATTCTGATGCGACTTGCGCGGAACGACACGCTCATGGCGGCGATCTTCCGGCAGCGAGAGTTCATGCCGATTGGCAAGCCATGTCAGCTGCGCCGAAAGCTTGTCCTTCTTGGTCGCGGTATTGGTGAGGAGAAGATGAAAGCCTTCCGCCGAAATCTGGTAGGCCGTACCTTCGATGCGCCCGACATGATCGATATAGGCAATGATACGCTCGCCATTACGCGGCGTGGCGATACCGGTCATCAAGGCAGTGCCGGGCGACATGCGCTTCAGGACACAAGGATACTCGTTGCGATTTTCGAGCATATAGCGACCGTTGAGATCAACGTTCACGGCATTGAAATTATCCTGCCGCCCGCTGTTTGCAGGTGATGCCGCCGCGAATCCCCTCATTGAAGCTGGCCCATCTCAGTCTTTCGCCAATAAGCTGTTATTTATATTATACTTAAAGCAGTTCGGCGCAAAAGAGAAACGCGATTTCAAGCTTTGCCGCCATTGATGACGCGCAGATGCGGCGCCTTGCGCATGGGTGGTGTTGCCAATCGGGTTTCCGTCCACTGACGGGTGCGATTCGATGCATTGACCGTAAAGATCGCCGCCTTTACCGCTTCGTCGGCAAGCGCCACATCCGGTGCAATCGGCTCGATGTGATTGAGATGGCCGAGCACCAGAGGGTCGGCACCCGCCCAGGTCACATTGTCCAGAACGGCGATGCTGCCCATCAGGCCCAAGCGACCGTTGCTCGCTTCTAAGGGCGCGAGCAGCATTTCAAAGCTGAGACTGCGGCCCGAAAGGCTGATTCCATCATGCAGGCTAAGTGCGGGGATCTGCATTGCGCTGACATTCTGCGCCAGTTCGCTGAGGGCAGGGCGGTCGCGCTCCGGCCACAGGGATAAAAGGCGCACACCTTTCAACTCGCGACCGAACAGGGTGCAGATTCGTGTACCGCCAAGACGAAAGACAAGTTCGCCATTTTCATCGGCTTCTACGAAAAAAAGATCGGACAAATGCCGTCCAAGCCGACGCGGTTCGATATCGGTCCGCTGCGGCGCTTGAAAGCCGTGCTCCAGATCGTCATTGCGATCAAAGGCCAGTCGCTGCCATTCGCTGAATATCGCGATCGTGCTGCGGTGTTTCATCGTGCGCCGTTCGTTTGATTCTGGGTGAATTGGGACTGTTGATCGATTTCGAAGCGCCGTGGCTCCGTCTCACGACCATTAAAATAGTATTAACGGCGCGGATGCCAGCTTAACCCTTTCTTCATCCACGGCGCTCAGCTGTTAAGGTTAACGGCAAGTAACTGTTGCAATGGCAAGAGCACAGGCGTTTGATGAACACATCAGATGAAGCCGTTGTCTTGATTTGTGTTTTTCTGAGATCCAGTCGTTAATTTTGCGAATCTCGCTGGTTCGCATCAGGGCCGGTGGTTGACCTCCACTGGCCTTTATTTTTAACGATTTCTATCTTATCAAATGCTGGTTTCGCCACGCGAACGGTCCGACCGGGCCGATTTTCGTTTCCGGGCCTCATTGGCCCCATCGCGGTTTCGCAATCTGGAAAGCAGTGTTCATGGTCCTTCCGCAACCGGAAATGCAGGATAATCGCGGTCGTTCCGGCGGAAGTGAGCCGATCTTCAATATTCCAGGCGTGGTGATCGCGCTGATCGGCATCTGCGTGGCGGTCTATGTTTATGAGAACTACCTGATCAGCGAGCAGCAGAACTATGAGTTCATGCTGAACTTCTCACTGATCCCGGCGCGGTTCTCAATGGCTGGCGGTTTTTCTGACCCGGCAGGCCTGTTCACTTTGATCAGCTATTCCTTCATGCATGGCGGTATCGAGCATATCGTGGTCAATATGATCTGGCTCGCCGCCTTCGGCTCTCCGCTCGCCGGGCGAATCGGAACCGCGCGCATGATCATTTTCTGGATTTTCACGGCGATCATCGCCGGATTGACCCATTACGCGATTTATCCGGATAGCGTGACGCCGCTGGTTGGAGCATCGGGCGCGATTTCCGGCATGATGGGTGCTTCGGCGCGCTATGGGTTCAGGCGCGTGAATGCTGGACGACGCGCGGAATTTGCCGGTCCTGTGCTGCCGGTCGGCTTAACGCTGACGCTGAAACCGGTCATCACCTTCGTTGGCGTCTGGTTCGTGATCAATATCATCACCGGCATTTACACGACCGGCGGGGCTGATCTGTCGGGCATCGCCTGGGAAGCACATATTGGCGGTTTTATCGCCGGTTTCTTCGGGATTTCGCTGCTGGATCGTCCGCGCAGCTATGACGCGGTTCTAAGGCGTTAGAAGAGTTACCTCCCAGTTTTATGGTACTTGCTAATCGGGCAATCAAAGCGCACCATCATGGAACGCGGCGGGAGGAGCTGCGTTCTGTTTTCAGGTGTTTGAGCGCCTGAAACAGCGAATGCTAAATCTTTGGAGGGACTTGGCATGACAGTAAGATCGATTCTCGAACATAAGGGCAGAGACGTTGTCGTCATCGCACCTGCCGACACGCTTTCCCACGCCGTCGCCATGTTGAACCAACACAAGATCGGCGCTCTGGTGGTTTGCGACGAGGCCGGTCATATCAAAGGCATTCTTTCCGAACGCGACGTGGTCCGGGCGCTGTCCCTCAAGGAAAGCGGCGCGATGGCCATGCCGGTTGCCGAGGTCATGACCGCAAAAGTGCAGGTCTGCCGGGAACATCACACGATCAATCAGGTCATGGAAATCATGACGCGTAGCCGTTTCAGACATATGCCGGTTGAAGAACACGGCAAGCTTGTCGGAATCATCTCCATCGGTGACGTCGTGAAACGGCGAATCGAAGATGTGGAACGCGAAGCCGAAGAAATTCGCACCTATATTGCGACCGCTTGAATCAGTTCGTTCGCAAACTCCATGCCCCGGTCGGGATTGCCGATACGGCGCATGAAAACCGAATCAACGATTGCGCAGATAACGCTCCGCCGCATAAAGCGAAATCGCTGCGGCGTTTGAGACGTTCAGCGATTTGATTTCGCCGGGCATGTCGAGGCGGGCAAGCGCGGTCACTGTTTCCCGCGTCTTCTGGCGCAGGCCTTTGCCTTCCGCGCCGAGAACCAGTGCGATTCGTCCACCGGCAAGCGCTGCTTCCATTTCCTGCGGGCCTTCCGAATCAAGGCCGATGGTCTGGAAACCCAGAGCGTGTAGCTCTTCAATCGCTTCGGCGAGGTTTCTGACCTCAATATGTGGAATCATTTCCAGCGCGCCGGAGGCAGCCTTGGCCAGAACGCCAGTTTCCTGCGGACTGTGGCGGCTGGTTGTGATCAGCGCACCCGCGCCAAAAGCCACAGCAGAGCGCATGATGGCGCCGACATTATGCGGATCGGTTACCTGATCGAGCACCAGCAAAAGCGGGCTTTCCCGCAATTCAGAGAGTTTCTTGGCGCGCAGCGGCTCGGCTTCGATCATCACGCCCTGATGCACGGCGTCGGAACCGGTTTCCTTGTCGATATCCTTCGGGTCGACAATCTCGACCGGGAAGGGGAGCGAATCGGCTTCTCCGATTTCAAGCCGCGCAAAACCATTGCGCGTCGCGCGCATACGCAGAATCCTGCGGGCAGGGTTTTCAACGGCTGCGCGCACCGTATGCAGCCCGTAAAGGCGCACGGTGCCATCCGCGACGGCGCTGGCTGAAATAGACGGGCGCTGTGGTCTGTGCGGTGCCTTGCCTTCTGCGAGGGCCTTCTGGTCGCGATGCTGGCGGCGCAGGCGCGCATAATGTGTATCTTTAGGGGTGCGGGGCGTGTTTTGATCGGTCATGGCGCGCTTATAACTCTTATAGGAGAGGGAAGATAGCTGTTTGCCCTGTAAATGCTATCAGGCTGTTATGGCTGCCTATTAAGAGGCGAAAGCCCGCATATCCCGATTTTTCCGCATGTCGGAATGCATGGGCGAGCCCGGTCTTCCGGAATGCTTTGGCCAAACTGTGGATAGGCATGCATTCTTTTCGCTTTTACCCTGTTGACAGGGGAAGCGCTTATCGTCATAAGGCCCCCCGTGGAGCGACGGCGCGGCCAACAGCCAACCGACTGCTTCACGAAAATGCCTAGTTACTCGACTCTGCTGATAGTGATATTAGGAGGAATGCCCGAGCGGTTAAAGGGGACGGACTGTAAATCCGTTGGCTAAGCCTACGTTGGTTCAAATCCAACTTCCTCCACCACTGTCGGATCAGAGTTTAGAGTATGCGGGTATAGCTCAATGGTAGAGCAGCAGCCTTCCAAGCTGAATACACGGGTTCGATTCCCGTTACCCGCTCCAGTTTTCAAGAGCGGATAGGCGTGTAAGGAATCATCGACGGGCGGTTCGCCGTTCCGTTTTGGCATAAATGCTGGCCCCGAAGCCGATCGGCTTTTGCGCTGGCGCTTGAGCGGTTCTAGAACGAAGAGAACAACGGCGATGGCTAAGAGCAAATTCGAACGTACGAAGCCCCACGTTAACATCGGCACCATCGGTCACGTTGACCATGGCAAGACCTCGCTGACTGCAGCGATCACGAAGTTCTTCGGTGAATTCAAGGCGTATGACCAGATCGACGCTGCACCGGAAGAACGCGCCCGCGGTATCACGATCTCGACGGCTCACGTTGAGTACGAAACTGCCAACCGTCACTACGCACACGTCGATTGCCCAGGCCACGCTGACTATGTGAAGAACATGATCACCGGCGCTGCACAGATGGACGGCGCGATCCTGGTTGTTTCGGCAGCTGACGGCCCGATGCCGCAGACCCGTGAGCACATCCTGCTCGCTCGTCAGGTTGGCGTTCCGGCAATCGTTGTGTTCCTGAACAAGTGCGACCAGGTTGACGACGCAGAACTGCTCGAACTGGTTGAACTGGAAGTGCGCGAACTTCTCTCGAAGTACGACTTCCCGGGCGACGAAGTTCCGATCATCAAGGGCTCGGCTCTTGCAGCTCTCGAAGATTCCTCGAAGGAACTCGGCGAAGACGCAATCCGCAACCTGATGGACGCTGTCGACAACTACATCCCGACCCCGGAACGTCCGGTTGACCAGCCGTTCCTGATGCCGATCGAAGACGTGTTCTCGATCTCGGGTCGCGGTACGGTTGTGACGGGTCGCGTTGAGCGCGGTATCGTCAAGGTCGGCGAAGAAGTTGAAATCGTCGGCATTAAGGCAACCTCGAAGACGACGGTTACCGGCGTTGAAATGTTCCGCAAGCTGCTCGATCAGGGCCAGGCTGGCGACAACATCGGTGCACTGGTTCGCGGCGTTGGCCGTGACGACGTTGAACGCGGTCAGGTTCTCTGCAAGCCGGGTTCGGTCAAGCCGCACACCAAGTTCAAGGCAGAAGCTTACATTCTGACCAAGGACGAAGGTGGTCGTCATACGCCGTTCTTCACCAACTACCGCCCGCAGTTCTACTTCCGTACGACTGACGTGACCGGTATTGTGACCCTGCCGGAAGGCACGGAAATGGTTATGCCTGGCGACAACGTTACCGTTGACGTTTCGCTGATCGTCCCGATCGCCATGGAAGAGAAGCTCCGCTTCGCTATCCGTGAAGGTGGCCGCACCGTCGGTGCAGGCATCGTCGCTTCGATCATCGAGTAATGAATTATCATTGATCGGCGGTTCGCCGCCGGTCATTATGACGCCTAGCGTCATATAGGGGTATAGCTCAGTTGGTAGAGCGACGGTCTCCAAAACCGTAGGTCGCGGGTTCGAGCCCTGCTGCCCCTGCCATTTTTGATACGGGTGTATGCGGCTTGACTGCATGCGCCCGTTTTCTATATAAAGAAAAGTCTGGCGGCGTTTGCGCTGCCTTAACTTTTTCAGTTTTGTTCGTGTCGAGCGCTTTATGAGCGGTCCATGACATTGCTGGAAAACGATAATTCCCTGGCGGATATGTTGGCCGGGCAGGGAAGGCCGTAATCACACGATTGAATGGTGTGATAGAGCGGTGTGTGCAAGGGTCGGGTTTCCGACAAGCCTGTATGGTATTCTTTTAACCTTTGGGCTTGTGTTTTGTGGGAATCGATTCTATGTAACGTCAACAGACACGCGGTGCGTGGGGCTGATAATTCAGCTTTGCGCGCCGTATACGCGTGGGTTCCGGCTTCTGATTCGCTGATTGATATGATTGGCAGTTCAAAGTTTGGAGGTCGCGCTCGATCAATGACAGAGCGGCAGATGGCATCCAAAACGAATCCGATCACCTTTCTTCAGCAGGTCCGCGCCGAAACGGCAAAGGTAACCTGGCCGACCCGGCGTGAAACGGTCATCTCCACTATTATGGTGGTGATTATGGCGTTTCTGGCTGCTGCGTTCTTTTTCCTTGCCGACCAGCTTATGGCCTATGGCGTAGAATTTATTCTCGGCCTTGGTCGATAAGTCAGGATTGGGGAGTTTTTAGATGACGGCGCGCTGGTACATCGTTCACGCCTATTCAAATTTCGAAAAGAAGGTAGCTGAGGATATCGAAGCCAAAGCTGCGCAGAAGGGTCTGTCCAATCTGATTGAACAGATCGTTGTGCCGACCGAAAAGATCGTTGAAGTGCGCCGCGGCCGCAAGGTCGATGCCGAGCGCAAGTTTTTCCCGGGTTACGTGCTCGTGCGTGCCACGCTGACCGACGCTGTCTTTTCGCTGATCAAGAATACGCCGCGCGTCACCGGTTTCCTCGGTGACTCCAAACCGGTCCCGGTTTCCCAGAAGGAAGTCGATCAGATTCTGAACCAGGTTCAGGATGGCGTTGATCGTCCGAAGACTTCGGTCTCCTTCGAAATCGGTGAGCAGGTTCGCGTTTCCGATGGTCCGTTTGCATCGTTCAACGGTATCGTTCAGGAAGTCGACGAAGAGCGCGCGCGTCTCAAGGTCGAAGTTTCCATCTTTGGGCGCGCGACGCCTGTGGATCTGGAATACGGTCAGGTCGATAAGCTCTGATCGTTTGCCCATAAGGGCATTTCACTCCGGAGCGAGATCCTGAATTGAGCCTGAGGGCATAAGCGGGATCAAAATTCCAACCGGAGTGGAAGTGGTGGAAGGGAAGGTGGCTTAGCCGGTCGTCGATCTCCGCACCACCGAACTGCCCGCCAGTCCGACATTTGTCTGGTTGGCGTCAGTCGAAAGCCGGGTTTCCCGGCGTCAATCGAGAAGCCGGTTTTCCGGCATTGTAAAAAAGGCAGAAAGTAATGGCTAAGAAAATTGCAGGCCAGCTCAAGCTGCAGGTAGCAGCCGGTGCGGCCAATCCGTCGCCTCCGATCGGCCCGGCTCTGGGTCAGCGCGGCATCAACATCATGGAATTCTGCAAGGCGTTCAACGCTGCCTCGCAGGAAATGGAAAAGGGTTCGCCGATTCCAGTCGTGATTACCTATTACCAGGACAAGTCTTTCACTTTTGTGATGAAGACCCCTCCGGTGACCTACTTCCTCAAGAAGGCCGCTAACCTGAAGTCCGGTTCGAAGACCCCGGGCAAGGCAAGCGCCGGCACGATCTCCCGCGACAAGGTTCGCACGATCGCTGAAGCGAAGATGAAAGATCTGAACGCCGCTGACATTGAAGCAGCGATGCGCATGATCGAAGGTTCTGCCCGTTCGATGGGCCTGGAAGTGGTGGGCTGAGACGATGGCGAAGATTTCCAAGCGCATTAACAAGATCCGCGAAGGCGTCGATCGTAACAAGCTGTACGATCTGTCGGCTGCTATCGGTCTCGTCAAGGAACGTGCTGTCGCAAAGTTCGATGAAACCATCGAAATCGCGATGAACCTCGGCGTTGATCCGCGTCACGCTGACCAGATGGTTCGCGGCGTTGTCAACCTGCCGAACGGCACTGGCCGTACGGTTCGCGTTGCTGTTTTCGCACGTGGCGACAAGGCTGAAGAAGCCAAGAAGGCTGGCGCCGACATCGTCGGTGCGGAAGAACTGTTCGAAATCGTCAATGGCGGCAAGATCGATTTCGATCGCTGCATTGCAACACCGGACATGATGCCGCTCGTCGGTCGTCTCGGTAAGGTGCTCGGCCCGCGTGGCATGATGCCGAACCCGAAGGTTGGCACCGTCACCACCGACGTTGCTGCTGCTGTTGCTGCTTCCAAGGGCGGCGCAGTCGAATTCCGCGTCGAAAAGGCTGGTATCATCCATGCCGGTATCGGCAAGGTTTCGTTCGACTCGCAGAAGCTCGAAGAAAACATCAAGGCTTTCGCTGATGCCGTCATCAAGGCAAAGCCGTCGGCTGCCAAGGGCGAATACGTCAAGCGCGTTTCGCTTTCCTCGACCATGGGCGTTGGCGTCAAGGTCGATCCGGCAACCGTCAAGGTCGTCGCTTAATCTATCTGGGCTCCGGTTCGCCGGAGCCTAAGCCTTTCCTTCGGGGGAGGTGAAACGGTGGCACGCCGGGGATGCGAAGGCAGACCGAAGTGCAAGAATTCCGGATCGCAAGATCCGGATAGCCGGACGAAAGTCCGGTTATCCTGTCCGAGATTGCAGGCGGATCATCATCTTCGGGTGATAATCCTTAAACATACGGCCTGCATGAGACGTGGAATAACCCTGTTTCGCACGAATGTGCATGCAAGGTTTGAACCGTAGTTGCCTTTGAGTGATGCCTGGTTTCCAGGATAGCTGAAGGGGACAGGATCCTCGAGCGCCGGACCAACTGTGAAGTTCGTTCGGCAAAGGCAACCGGCAGGGCCATGTGGTCCTGCCTACTGGAGAGAGACAGTGGATAGAGCGGAAAAACGCGAATTTGTCTCGTGGCTGAACGGCGCTTTTAAAGAGTCCGGTTCGGTCGTCGTGGCCCACTATACCGGTCTCACCGTTGCGCAGATGAGCGATCTTCGCTCGAAGATGCGTGATGCAGGTGGGTCCGTTAAAGTCGCGAAAAACCGCCTTGCCAAAATCGCTCTTCAGGGCACGGAATCGGAAGGCATTTCTGATCTGTTTACAGGTCAGACGGTTGTTGCTTATGCAAACGACCCGATTGCTGCTCCGAAAGTAGCCGTCGAATTCGCCAAGGCTAACGACAAGCTCGTTATCCTCGGTGGTGCAATGGGTGCAACGACGCTTAACGCCGATGGCGTCAAGTCGCTTGCTTCGCTCCCGTCGCTCGACGAACTGCGCGCAAAGCTGGTTGGAATGATCCAGACCCCGGCTCAGCGTCTCGCAGTACTTACCAGCGCTCCAGCGGGCCAAATCGCTCGCGTTATTGGCGCGCACGCCCGGAAGAACGAGGCGGCGTAAGGCCGTTTTTCGCTGTCAATTGTTCAAACCTTGAAACTAAGGAAATACCAAAATGGCTGATCTCGCAAAGATCGTTGATGACCTGTCGGCACTGACCGTTCTCGAAGCTGCTGAGCTTTCGAAGCTTCTCGAAGAGAAGTGGGGCGTTTCGGCTGCTGCTCCTGTAGCAGTTGCTGCTGCTGGTGGCGCCGCTCCGGCTGCTGCTGCTGAAGAAAAGACCGAATTCGACGTCGTTCTCGCTGACGGCGGCGCTAACAAGATCAACGTGATCAAGGAAGTGCGCGCAATCACCGGTCTCGGCCTCAAGGAAGCCAAGGACCTGGTCGAAGGCGCTCCGAAGGCTGTCAAGGAAGGCGCTTCGAAGGACGAAGCTGAGAAGATCAAGGCACAGCTCGAAGCTGCTGGCGCCAAGGTCGAACTCAAGTAAGTTCGGACTATTCTGGCGGATGGTTTCCATCCGCCAGTTTCCGCCCGTGAAACGGTGGATCGACTGACTGGAAACCCTTTTTCTGAACGCCAGAACGGCTTTCAGAAAACGGGTTTTAGCCCATTAGAGCGCCACGCGTCGGTACGACGCGTAAAGGCCGCTCTAATTTGAGAGTTTGCGCATGATCCTTTCTTCAAATCTATCCGATTTGAAGTGTCATGCGCTTGAAGGACCGCCGAAAGGCGGCGCACGATAAAGGCCGCAAGGCGTGAGCAAGCCGCAAGGCTATAGAACGAGGAGCGACGATGGCTCAGACCCATTCATTCAATGGTCGCAAGCGCGTACGCAAATTTTTCGGCAAGATCCCAGAGGTCGCCGAGATGCCGAACCTTATCGAGGTTCAGAAGGCATCTTACGACCAGTTCCTAATGGTTGAAGAACCATCCGGTGGGCGTCCTGACGAGGGTTTGCAGGCGGTTTTCAAGTCTGTTTTCCCTATCCAGGATTTCTCCGGCGCTTCCATGCTCGAATTCGTCCGTTACGAATTCGATCCACCGAAGTTCGACGTTGACGAATGCCGTCAGCGCGACCTGACCTATTCCGCGCCGCTCAAGGTGACGCTGCGTCTTATCGTATTCGATATTGACGAAGATACCGGCGCGAAGTCCATCAAGGACATCAAGGAGCAGGACGTGTACATGGGCGATATGCCGCTCATGACCGACAACGGCACCTTCATCGTCAACGGCACGGAGCGCGTGATCGTTTCGCAGATGCACCGTTCGCCGGGCGTCTTCTTCGATCATGACAAGGGCAAGACCCATTCTTCGGGCAAGCTCCTGTTCGCTGCTCGCGTCATTCCTTACCGTGGTTCCTGGCTCGACATCGAGTTCGATTCCAAGGACATCGTCTACGCGCGTATCGACCGTCGCCGCAAGCTGCCGGCAACGACGCTGCTCATGGCGCTCGGCATGGACGGCGAAGAGATTCTGTCGACCTTCTACAAGACCGTCACCTATTCGCGTGATGGCGACAACTGGCGCATTCCTTATTCGGCCGAACGCTTCAAGGGCATGAAGATCATTTCTGATCTCATCGACGCGGATACGGGCGAAGTTGTTCTGGAAGCCGGCAAGAAGCTCACGGCCCGTTCGGCCAAGCAGCTCGCTGAAAAGGGTCTGAAGGCCATCAAGGCCACCGAAGACGACCTGTTCGGCGCTTATCTGGCGGAAGACGTCGTCAATTACGCAACCGGCGAGATCTATCTCGAAGCTGGTGACGAAATCGACGAGAAGGTCCTCAAGACGCTGCTCGACACCGGTGAAACCGAGATCAACATCCTGGACATCGATCATATCAACATCGGCGGTTACATCCGTAACACGCTGGCTGTCGATAAGAACGAAAGCCGTCAGGATGCACTGTTCGACATCTATCGCGTGATGCGTCCGGGCGAACCGCCTACGATGGATTCCGCCGAAGCGATGTTCAACTCGCTGTTCTTCGATGCAGAACGTTACGACCTTTCGGCCGTCGGTCGCGTCAAGATGAACATGCGTCTGGACCTTGATGCGGAAGACACCGTGCGCGTGCTGCGCAAGGAAGACATCCTGGCCGTGGTCAAGATGCTGGTCGAACTGCGTGACGGTCGTGGCGAAATCGACGACATCGACAATCTCGGCAACCGCCGCGTGCGTTCGGTCGGCGAGCTGATGGAAAATCAGTACCGCGTCGGTCTGCTCCGCATGGAGCGCGCGATCAAGGAACGTATGTCCTCGATCGAAATCGACACGGTCATGCCGCAGGATCTCATCAACGCGAAGCCCGCAGCGGCTGCCGTTCGTGAATTCTTCGGTTCGTCGCAGCTGTCGCAGTTCATGGATCAGACCAATCCGCTTTCGGAAATCACCCACAAGCGCCGTCTTTCGGCTCTTGGACCGGGCGGTTTGACCCGTGAGCGCGCTGGCTTCGAAGTCCGCGACGTGCATCCGACCCACTATGGCCGTATCTGCCCGATTGAAACGCCGGAAGGCCCGAATATTGGTCTGATCAACTCGCTTGCAACCTTTGCCCGCGTCAACAAGTACGGCTTCATCGAGAGCCCGTACCGTAAGGTGATCGACGGCAAGGTAACGAACGACGTTGTCTATCTGTCGGCAATGGAAGAAGCCAAGCACTCGGTTGCCCAGGCAAACGTGGAGCTGGACGAGCAGGGCGGTTTTGTTGACGAATTCGTCATCTGCCGTCATGCCGGCGAAGTGATGATGGCCCCACGTGAAAACGTGGACCTGATGGACGTTTCGCCGAAGCAGCTCGTTTCGGTTGCAGCAGCGCTCATTCCGTTCCTTGAAAACGACGACGCCAACCGTGCTCTCATGGGCTCGAACATGCAGCGTCAGGCTGTGCCGCTCGTTCGCGCTGAAGCGCCGTTCGTCGGTACGGGTATGGAACCGATTGTGGCTCGCGACTCTGGTGCAGCAATTGCAGCGCGTCGAGGGGGTATTGTCGATCAGGTCGATGCGACTCGTATCGTTATCCGCGCTACGGAAGATCTCGATCCGTCCAAGTCGGGCGTCGATATCTATCGTCTGCAGAAGTTCCAGCGTTCGAACCAGTCGACCTGTATCAACCAGCGTCCGCTCGTTCGCGTCGGCGATCCGATCGGCAAGGGCGACATCATCGCTGATGGTCCGTCGACCGATCTCGGCGATCTGGCTCTCGGCCGTAACGTGCTCGTCGCGTTCATGCCGTGGAATGGCTACAACTACGAAGATTCGATCCTTCTCTCGGAAAAGATCGTTTCGGACGACGTGTTCACCTCGATCCATATCGAGGAATTCGAAGTTGCCGCCCGTGACACCAAGCTTGGACCTGAGGAAATCACCCGCGATATTCCGAACGTTTCGGAAGAAGCGCTGAAGAACCTCGACGAAGCCGGTATCGTCTACATCGGTGCTGAAGTGCATCCTGGTGACATTCTTGTCGGCAAGATCACGCCGAAGGGCGAAAGCCCGATGACGCCGGAAGAAAAGCTTCTGCGCGCCATCTTCGGTGAAAAGGCGTCCGACGTTCGTGACACCTCCATGCGTATGCCGCCCGGAACCTACGGTACGGTTGTGGAAGTTCGCGTTTTCAATCGCCACGGCGTTGAAAAGGACGAACGCGCCATGGCTATCGAGCGCGAGGAAATCGAGCGTCTCGCCAAGGACCGTGACGACGAACAGGCTATCCTGGACCGTAACGTCTATGGCCGTCTGGCCGACATGATCGATGGCAAGGTTGCCGCTGCCGGCCCGAAGGGCTTCAAGAAGGGCACGACGATCAGCCGCGAACTCATGACCGAGTATCCGCGTTCGCAGTGGTGGCAGTTTGCCGTTGAAGACGAAAAGCTTCAGGGCGAGTTGGAAGCGCTGCGTGGCCAGTACGACGAATCCAAGAAGCTGCTCGAAGCACGCTTCATGGACAAGGTCGAAAAGGTACAGCGCGGCGACGAGATGCCTCCAGGCGTCATGAAGATGGTCAAGGTCTTTGTCGCTGTGAAGCGCAAGATCCAGCCAGGCGACAAGATGGCTGGCCGTCACGGCAACAAGGGCGTGGTTTCGCGCATTCTGCCAGTCGAGGACATGCCGTTCCTCGAAGATGGTACGCATGCCGACATCGTGTTGAACCCGCTTGGCGTTCCGAGCCGTATGAATGTGGGCCAGATTCTGGAAACCCACCTCGGCTGGGCATGCGCTGGCATGGGCAAGAAGATCGGTGAGCTTCTCGACGTTTACCGCAAGACGGCCAATATTGAGCCGCTGCGCGAGACGCTGGAGCACATCTATCCGGACAACGACCGCAACGAACCGATCCGGTCTTATGACAACGATTCCGTTGTCATGCTGGCCAATCAGGTGAAGCGCGGCGTGTCGATCGCAACCCCGGTCTTCGACGGTGCCGTCGAAGCCGACATCAATGCGATGCTGACGGATGCCGGTCTTGCGACCTCGGGTCAGTCGACGCTTTACGATGGACGTACGGGTGAGCCGTTCGACCGTCAGGTGACCATGGGCTACATCTATATGTTGAAGCTCCACCACCTGGTCGACGACAAGATCCACGCACGTTCGATCGGACCTTACTCGCTCGTTACGCAGCAGCCTCTGGGCGGCAAGGCCCAGTTCGGTGGCCAGCGCTTCGGCGAAATGGAGGTCTGGGCACTGGAAGCATATGGTGCGGCTTACACGCTGCAGGAAATGCTTACGGTCAAGTCGGACGACGTGGCAGGCCGTACCAAGGTCTACGAAGCCATCGTGCGCGGAGACGACACGTTCGAAGCGGGCATTCCAGAGAGCTTCAACGTTCTCGTCAAGGAAATGCGCTCGCTCGGCCTCAATGTCGAACTCGACGACACGCGTGATGCTGAACAGCCGGCCCTGCCGGACGCTGCAGAGTAAAAATATCGAGGCGCGCCATGGTCTTGCCGTGGCGCGCTCGTATATTCGTTTCATCAGAGTGGTTTTCTGAGCCGCTGGAGGGAACGAGACTACGGCAAGCCAGTTCAAAAACTGAGTAGTACCGCGATTTCTTTTCCAGATGGCAGGGATTTTCAGCCTGTCATCGACGACACACAGGGCGGCGGATCGCCCTTAAGGAGAACGGCATGAACCAAGAGGTCATGAATCTTTTCAATCCTCAGGCTCCAGCGCAAACGTTCGATTCCATCAGAATCTCGATCGCCAGCCCTGAGAAGATTCTGTCCTGGTCATACGGCGAGATCAAGAAGCCGGAGACGATCAACTACCGCACGTTCAAGCCAGAACGCGATGGTCTCTTCTGCGCGCGCATCTTCGGCCCGATCAAGGACTATGAATGCTTGTGCGGCAAGTACAAGCGTATGAAATACAAAGGCATCATCTGCGAAAAATGCGGTGTGGAAGTCACGCTCTCTCGCGTTCGTCGCGAGCGTATGGGCCATATCGAACTCGCAGCTCCGGTTGCTCACATCTGGTTTTTGAAGTCGCTGCCGAGCCGTATCGGCACGCTGCTGGACATGACGCTCAAGGATATCGAGCGCGTCCTGTATTTCGAAAACTACATCGTGACCGAACCGGGCCTGACCTCGCTGAAGGAGCATCAGCTTCTTTCGGAAGAGGAATACATGATCGCCGTCGATGAATTCGGCGAAGATCAGTTCACGGCTCTTATTGGTGCAGAAGCTATCTACGAGCTTCTGGCTTCGATGGAACTCGAAAAGATTGCCGCCGATCTGCGCGTCGATCTGGCCGAGACCACCTCGGACCTGAAGCAGAAGAAGCTGATGAAGCGTCTGAAGATCGTCGAAAACTTTCTGGAGTCGGGAAACCGTCCGGAATGGATGATCATGAAGATCGTGCCGGTCATCCCGCCGGATCTGCGTCCGCTCGTGCCGCTGGACGGCGGTCGTTTCGCGACGTCGGATCTGAACGATCTGTACCGCCGCGTCATCAACCGTAACAACCGTCTGAAGCGTCTGATCGAACTGCGCGCACCGGGCATCATCATCCGTAACGAAAAGCGCATGCTGCAGGAAGCTGTGGACGCGCTGTTCGACAACGGTCGTCGTGGCCGCGTGATTACGGGCGCCAATAAGCGTCCGCTGAAGTCGCTGTCCGACATGCTCAAGGGCAAGCAGGGTCGCTTCCGTCAGAACCTGCTCGGCAAGCGCGTCGACTATTCTGGCCGTTCGGTTATCGTGACCGGTCCAGAACTGAAGCTGCACCAGTGCGGTCTGCCGAAGAAGATGGCGCTCGAACTGTTCAAGCCGTTCATCTACGCTCGCCTTGACGCCAAGGGCTATTCGTCCACCGTCAAGCAGGCGAAGAAGCTGGTTGAAAAGGAACGTCCGGAAGTCTGGGATATCCTTGACGAAGTGATCCGTGAGCATCCGGTTCTTTTGAACCGCGCTCCGACGCTGCACCGTCTCGGCATCCAGGCCTTCGAACCCACTCTGATCGAAGGCAAGGCAATCCAGCTGCATCCGCTCGTTTGTACGGCTTTCAACGCCGACTTCGACGGTGACCAGATGGCTGTTCACGTGCCGCTGTCGCTTGAAGCCCAGCTTGAAGCACGCGTGCTGATGATGTCGACCAACAACATCCTGCACCCGGCCAACGGCGCGCCGATCATCGTTCCTTCGCAGGACATGGTTCTCGGCCTCTATTATC
Source organism: Ochrobactrum sp. C6C9 (assembly GCF_022627935.1). Taxonomy (NCBI): domain Bacteria; kingdom Pseudomonadati; phylum Pseudomonadota; class Alphaproteobacteria; order Hyphomicrobiales; family Brucellaceae; genus Ochrobactrum; species Ochrobactrum sp. C6C9. The sequence continues at coordinate 77,766 of NZ_JABXGB010000017.1, forward strand.
TGTCCATCGTGGCAGACAAGGAGCCGGGCGAGGGCATGATGTTTGCCGATATGGGCGAACTTCAGCACGCTCTGGAAACCAAGGTCGTCACGCTGCACACCAAGATCAAGGGTCGTTTCAAGACGGTCGATGCCGAAGGCAAGCCTGTGTCGAAGATTTACGACACGACGCCTGGCCGCATGATCACGGGTGAACTGCTGCCGAAGAACGCCAATGTGCCGTTCGATATCTGCAATCAGGAGATGACCAAGAAGAACATCTCCAAGATGATCGACCACGTCTACCGCCATTGCGGTCAGAAAGAGACGGTTATCTTCTGCGATCGCATCATGCAGCTCGGCTTTGCCCATGCCTGCCGTGCGGGTATCTCGTTCGGTAAGGATGACATGGTCATTCCGGACACCAAGGCGAAGATCGTTGCGGACACCGAAGCGCTCACGACCGAATACGAACAGCAGTACAATGACGGCCTGATCACTCAGGGCGAAAAGTACAACAAGGTCGTCGACGCCTGGGGCAAGGCAACCGATAAGATCACCGAAGAGATGATGGCGCGCCTGAAGGCCGTCGAATTCGATCCGGTGACCGGTCGCCAGAAGCAGATGAACTCGGTCTACATGATGTCGCATTCGGGTGCCCGTGGTTCGGTCAACCAGATGCGTCAGCTTGGCGGTATGCGCGGCCTGATGGCCAAGCCGTCAGGTGAAATCATCGAAACCCCGATCATCTCGAACTTCAAGGAAGGCCTTACCGTTAACGAGTACTTCAACTCGACCCACGGTGCCCGTAAGGGTCTGGCAGACACCGCCTTGAAGACGGCTAACTCGGGCTACCTGACCCGTCGTCTCGTTGACGTTGCACAGGATGCGATCATTTCGGAAGTCGATTGCGGCGCCGAAATCGGTCTCACCATGCAGCCGATCGTCGATGCCGGCCAGATCGTGGCTTCGATTGGTCAGCGCGTTCTGGGCCGAACGGCTCTTGATCCGATCCTGCATCCGGCAACCGGCGAAGTCATCGTCGAAGCTGGCCGCATGATCGAGGAAAAGGACGTCGAGATCATCGAGAAGGCTGGTATCCAGTCGATCCGCATCCGTTCGGCACTGACCTGCGAAACCCGTAACGGCGTTTGCGCCAAGTGCTACGGTCGCGACCTCGCACGCGGTACTCCGGTCAACCAGGGCGAAGCTGTCGGCGTTATCGCCGCTCAGTCGATTGGCGAGCCGGGCACCCAGCTCACCATGCGTACCTTCCACTTGGGCGGCACGGCACAGGTTGTCGACTCGTCCTATCTGGAAGCTTCGTATGAAGGCACCGTCAAGCTGCGCAACCGCAATGTGGTTCGCAACTCCGATGGCAACCTCGTAGTGATGGGCCGTAACATGGCTGTGCTGATCCTCGACAACACGGGCAAGGAACGTGCGGTCCATCGCGTGACCTACGGTTCGCGTCTGTTCGTTGACGAGGCCGACACGGTCAAGCGCGGTCAGCGTATTGCCGAGTGGGATCCGTATACCCGTCCGATCATGACCGAAGTTGAAGGCTACGTTGAGTTCGAAGATCTCGTCGATGGTCTTTCGGTTTCGGAATCGGCTGACGAGTCGACCGGTATCACCAAGCGCGTCGTTATCGACTGGCGTTCGACCCCGCGCGGTTCGGATCTCAAGCCTGCCATGGTCATCAAGGACAAGGCCGGCAAGATCCTCAAGCTGTCGAAGGGTGGTGATGCCCGCTTCATGCTCTCGGTGGAATCGATCCTTTCGGTCGAACCGGGCGCGCATGTGAAGGCTGGTGACGTTATCGCCCGTCTGCCGATGGAAAGCGCCAAGACCAAGGACATCACCGGTGGTCTGCCGCGCGTTGCCGAACTGTTCGAAGCACGTCGTCCGAAGGACCATGCCGTCATCGCAGAGATCGATGGTACTGTTCGTTTCGGTCGCGACTACAAGAACAAGCGTCGCATCATCATCGAGCCGAACGACGACACGGTCGAGCCGGTCGAGTACCTCATTCCGAAGGGCAAGCCGTTCCATCTTCAGGACGGTGACGTCATCGAAAAGGGTGAGTACATCCTCGACGGCAACCCGGCACCGCATGACATTCTGGCGATCAAGGGCGTCGAAGCTCTGGCTTCGTACCTCGTGAACGAAATCCAGGAAGTCTATCGTTTGCAGGGCGTTTTGATCAACGACAAGCACATCGAAGTGATTGTCCGTCAGATGCTGCAGAAGGTCGAGATCACCGAATCCGGCGATACCGGTTACATCACCGGCGATCACGTGGATCGTATCGAACTCGACGAGATCAACGAACGTCTGGTCGAAGAAGGCAAGAAGCCGGGTTACGGCAATCCTGTCCTCCTCGGCATCACCAAGGCTTCGTTGCAGACTCCGTCCTTCATCTCGGCTGCGTCGTTCCAGGAAACGACCCGCGTGCTTACCGAAGCTGCGGTTGCCGGCAAGATGGACACGCTGCAGGGGCTCAAGGAAAACGTCATCGTCGGCCGTCTTATCCCGGCCGGTACTGGCGGCATGACCAACCAGATCCGTCGTATCGCGACAGCTCGCGACGAGCTGATCATCGACGAGCGCCGCAAGTCTTCCGGTTCGTCGGAAGCCAATGCGATGCTGGTGGACATGACCAACAACGCTGCCGAGTAATCGGTAGATACAAAACTGAAAAGGCCGCCCTTCGAGGCGGCCTTTTTGTTTGTCCCTTTGAGCAGGAGATGGGGCGCTATGAAAGCAAAAGAAAAAGGCGCATCCGGTTTTCGGAATGCGCCTTGTTCACGGAAGCATTTTCCGCGGAGTGCTTCGCACCCGTACCGGAAACGCTTTCGCTAAATCTTACTCTTCTTCTTCGTCGTCGCCGTCAAATTCGATCAGCGCGACTTCACCGCTCAGAGCGGTTGCCCATGCACTTTTGTGCGGCTCTTCAGCAGGCTCTTCGGTGAGGGTGCCCATCTCAAGAAGTTCGGCTTCATGATAACCTTCCTCAGCGAGAATGCCGAGAACGGTCTGAACCAGATCTTCGTCTTCGTCCGCCTTCAAGAGCAGATGCACTTCGACGGGGGATTCTTCACCCTCGTTCCAGACGTCGGCGATGACCAGGTGGACGGTTGGCGAATCGTCGCCGGTGGATGCAGTGGTGGAAGACATTGAGAATCTCTTAATATTGGGTTGCGTTTCGACTCGGATGTGTTTCAATAACGGCTCACGGGCGCCAACACCATGGTGCCACGTGAAAATGACGGTTTTGATCGCGAAATAAGTGCGATTTCGCGCCGATTACAGCGCAATAACCTGTCCGGCGAAGGCCGAAACGCCGGTTTCCTGCCCTTTGGCGAAGAAACTTGGCCCAACTCCCTTGACGAAACGTCGCTAAAGACGTATCAGCAGCCCATCTGAGCCGATGTGAGGCAGGCTTGTTCGGGACGACGCGTCCTGAAGTTCGTCTCAAACAGGGTTCGTTTTACGATCGAAATGCAATTTGCCGTTCGCATGAAGCGTCAGCTTCCTCTGCTTTTGTTCGGGGTGGTCACCGGTTGTCGTGACTTGTCCCGAATTCGTGCATCAGCATGGCGGTGAAACGGCCCATATGGGCGTGGATACGAGATTTTTTATAGAGGAAGGTTGTATGCCAACCGTAAACCAGCTTATCCGCAAGCCGCGCATTGCGCCGGTAAAGCGCAATAAGGTTCCTGCACTGCAGGCAAACCCTCAAAAGCGCGGCGTTTGCACCCGCGTGTATACGACGACCCCGAAGAAGCCGAACTCGGCTCTCCGTAAGGTTGCCAAGGTTCGTCTGACGAACGGCTTCGAAGTTATCGGTTATATCCCTGGTGAAGGGCATAACCTGCAGGAGCACTCGGTCGTCATGATCCGCGGCGGTCGTGTAAAGGACTTGCCGGGTGTGCGTTACCACATCATCCGCGGCGTTCTCGATACCCAGGGTGTCAAGAACCGCAAGCAGCGCCGTTCGAAGTACGGTGCAAAGCGTCCGAAGTAAGATTTTCCGGGGATACCGGCCGCCAGAAGGCGAGCTGAGCCCGATGTAATTGAAAGAAGAGACGAAATGTCCAGACGCCATAAGGCTGAGAAGCGTGAGATTAATCCGGATCCAAAGTTCGGCGATCTCGTTATCACGAAGTTTATGAATGCAGTCATGCTGCATGGCAAGAAGTCGGTTGCTGAAAGCATCGTTTACGGTGCGCTCGATTCAATCGAAGCCAAGGCGAAGTCCGAGCCGGTCGCGCTGTTCCATCAGGCGCTCGACAACGTAGCTCCGCACATCGAAGTCCGTTCGCGCCGCGTTGGTGGTGCAACCTATCAGGTTCCGGTCGATGTGCGTCCAGAACGCCGCCAGGCGCTTGCCATCCGTTGGCTCATTAATGCTGCTCGTGGCCGTAACGAGACGACAATGATTGATCGTCTGTCCGGTGAGCTGCTTGATGCTGCTAACAACCGTGGTTCTGCTGTGAAGAAGCGTGAAGACACGCATCGCATGGCTGAAGCCAACCGCGCCTTCTCGCATTACCGCTGGTAATCGTCGAAACCTATTCAAAGAGCGACTATCATGGCCCGCGAATACAAAATCGAAGACTACCGCAATTTCGGTATCATGGCTCACATCGACGCCGGTAAGACGACGATGACCGAGCGCATCCTGTTCTATACCGGTAAGAACCATAAGATCGGCGAAACCCACGATGGTGCGTCGACCATGGACTGGATGGAGCAGGAACAGGAACGCGGTATCACCATCACGTCCGCTGCTACGACCACGTTCTGGCAGGGCCGGGATGGCAAGAAGCGCCGCTTCAACATCATCGACACTCCGGGCCACGTCGACTTCACGATTGAAGTTGAACGTTCGCTCCGCGTTCTCGACGGCGCGATCGCGCTGCTCGACGCCAACGCTGGCGTTGAGCCTCAGACGGAAACCGTGTGGCGTCAGGCTGAAAAGTACCACGTCCCCCGTATGGTCTTCGTCAACAAGATGGACAAGATCGGTGCTGACTTCTACCGTTGCGTAGAAATGGTTGGCTCGCGTCTTGGCGCTGTTGCACTTCCGGTTCAGCTGCCGATCGGCGCTGAAAACGAGTTCACCGGCGTTATCGACCTGATCGAAATGAAGGCCCTGACCTGGGATGGCACCATCGGCGCAGCTGCCGAAGTTGGCGAAATTCCTGCAGACCTCAAGGACAAGGCTGAAGAATACCGCGAAAAGCTCATCGAGCTGGCCGTGGAAATCGACGAAGCCGCGATGGAAGCATATCTGGAAGGCACCATGCCGACCAATGATGAGCTGCGCGCGCTGATCCGCAAGGGCACGATCGACGTCAAGTTCCATCCGATCCTCTGCGGTACCGCATTCAAGAACCGTGGCGTTCAGCCGCTTCTTGACGCTGTTGTCGAGTTCCTGCCGGCTCCGACCGACGTTCCTGCCATCAAGGGCATTGACGTCAAGACGGAAACCGAAACGACCCGCGAATCTTCGGATGAAGCTCCGCTGTCGATGCTTGCGTTCAAGATCATGAACGACCCGTTCGTCGGTTCGCTCACCTTTGCTCGTATCTACTCTGGCAAGCTGACCAAGGGCGTTTCGCTGGAAAACACCGTCAAGGGCAAGCGTGAGCCTATCGGCCGTATGCTGCAGATGCACTCGAACAGCCGTGAAGACATCGAAGAAGCCTTTGCTGGCGACATCGTTGCTCTGGCTGGCCTCAAGGAAACCACCACTGGCGATACGCTCTGCGATCCGCTGAAGCCGGTTATCCTTGAACGCATGGAATTCCCGGATCCGGTTATCGAAATCGCGATCGAGCCGAAGACCAAGGCCGACCAGGAAAAGATGGGCATCGCGCTCAATCGTCTGGCAGCTGAAGATCCTTCGTTCCGCGTAAAGTCGGATGAAGAATCCGGTCAGACCATCATCGCCGGCATGGGCGAACTTCACCTCGACATTCTCGTCGATCGCATGAAGCGCGAATTCAAGGTTGAAGCCAACGTCGGTGCTCCGCAGGTTGCTTACCGTGAATCGATCACCCGTCAGGCTGAAATCGATTACACCCACAAGAAGCAGTCGGGTGGTTCGGGTCAGTTCGCTCGCGTGAAGATCATCTTCGAACCGCATGATGGCGACGATTTCATCTTCGAATCGAAGATCGTCGGCGGATCGGTTCCGAAGGAATACATTCCGGGTGTCCAGAAGGGTATCGAAAGCGTCATGGGTGCGGGTCCGCTCGCCGGCTTCCCGATGCTCGGCGTGAAGGCCACCCTGATCGACGGCGCGTACCATGACGTTGACTCGTCTGTTCTCGCCTTCGAAATCGCGTCCCGTGCAGCGTTCCGTGAAGGTGCGCAGAAGGCTGGCGCTCAACTCCTCGAGCCGATCATGAAGGTCGAGGTTGTTACGCCGGAAGATTACGTTGGTGACGTTATCGGCGATCTGAACTCGCGTCGCGGTCAGATTTCCGGCACCGAAGCCCGCGGCATCGCCACGGTCGTCAATGCAAACGTTCCGCTGGCCAACATGTTTGGCTACGTGAATTCGCTGCGTTCGATGTCCCAGGGCCGTGCACAGTACACGATGCAGTTCGACCATTATGAGCCGGTTCCGACGGCGGTCGCACAGGAAATCCAAAAGAAGTTTGCGTAATCGGAGCGCATGTCTCCCGGAAGTGGATACCGGTTCCGGGAGAAAGACATGCGTAATCTGAAGGTTACGCTCCCAATCAAAAGAATGCCTGAGCAGGCTAAATTTACGGAGAGCTCAAATGGCAAAGAGTAAGTTTGAACGTACGAAGCCCCACGTTAACATCGGCACCATCGGTCACGTTGACCATGGCAAGACCTCGCTGACTGCAGCGATCACGAAGTTCTTCGGTGAATTCAAGGCGTATGACCAGATCGACGCTGCACCGGAAGAACGCGCCCGCGGTATCACGATCTCGACGGCTCACGTTGAGTACGAAACTGCCAACCGTCACTACGCACACGTCGATTGCCCAGGCCACGCTGACTATGTGAAGAACATGATCACCGGCGCTGCACAGATGGACGGCGCGATCCTGGTTGTTTCGGCAGCTGACGGCCCGATGCCGCAGACCCGTGAGCACATCCTGCTCGCTCGTCAGGTTGGCGTTCCGGCAATCGTTGTGTTCCTGAACAAGTGCGACCAGGTTGACGACGCAGAACTGCTCGAACTGGTTGAACTGGAAGTGCGCGAACTTCTCTCGAAGTACGACTTCCCGGGCGACGAAGTTCCGATCATCAAGGGCTCGGCTCTTGCAGCTCTCGAAGATTCCTCGAAGGAACTCGGCGAAGACGCAATCCGCAACCTGATGGACGCTGTCGACAACTACATCCCGACCCCGGAACGTCCGGTTGACCAGCCGTTCCTGATGCCGATCGAAGACGTGTTCTCGATCTCGGGTCGCGGTACGGTTGTGACGGGTCGCGTTGAGCGCGGTATCGTCAAGGTCGGCGAAGAAGTTGAAATCGTCGGCATTAAGGCAACCTCGAAGACGACGGTTACCGGCGTTGAAATGTTCCGCAAGCTGCTCGATCAGGGCCAGGCTGGCGACAACATCGGTGCACTGGTTCGCGGCGTTGGCCGTGACGACGTTGAACGCGGTCAGGTTCTCTGCAAGCCGGGTTCGGTCAAGCCGCACACCAAGTTCAAGGCAGAAGCTTACATTCTGACCAAGGACGAAGGTGGTCGTCATACGCCGTTCTTCACCAACTACCGCCCGCAGTTCTACTTCCGTACGACTGACGTGACCGGTATTGTGACCCTGCCGGAAGGCACGGAAATGGTTATGCCTGGCGACAACGTTACCGTTGACGTTTCGCTGATCGTCCCGATCGCCATGGAAGAGAAGCTCCGCTTCGCTATCCGTGAAGGTGGCCGCACCGTCGGTGCAGGCATCGTCGCTTCGATCATCGAGTAATTAAGGTTTGTGCAGGAGCGTCTCTCCGGAGACGCTCCGCGTAACAAGGAACAGATGAAATGAACGGTCAAAATATCCGCATTCGCCTTAAGGCGTTTGATCATCGGATCCTTGACGCTTCGACGCGGGAAATCGTGTCGACTGCCAAGCGTACCGGTGCAAATGTGCGCGGACCGATCCCGCTTCCAACACGGATCGAGAAGTTCACGGTAAACCGGTCGCCGCACATCGACAAGAAGAGCCGCGAGCAGTTCGAGATGCGCACGCACAAGCGTCTTCTCGATATCGTTGACCCGACCCCGCAGACTGTTGACGCGCTGATGAAGCTCGATCTGTCCGCCGGTGTCGATGTCGAGATCAAGCTTTAATCGGCTTGAGGACGGAAGGAACGAACCCGATGCGTTCAGGTGTTATTGCACAGAAGCTGGGCATGACCCGCGTCTATAACGACGCCGGCGAGCATGTGCCGGTGACGGTTCTCCGCATGGAGAATTGCCACGTGGTAGCTCAGCGTACAGTTGAAAAGAATGGTTACACGGCTGTTCAGCTTGGCGTTGGTATCGCCAAGGTAAAGAACACGTCCAAGGCTATGCGCGGTCATTTCGCGAAGGCCGAGGTCGAGCCCAAGGCGAAGCTTGCGGAATTCCGCGTTTCTCCGGACAACCTCCTCGAAGTCGGCGCGGAAATCACCGCCGAACACTTCGTCGCCGGCCAGAAGGTCGACGTGACGGGTACTTCGATCGGTAAAGGTTTTGCCGGTGTTATGAAGCGTCACAATTTTGCTGGTCATCGCGCCTCCCACGGTAACTCCATTACCCACCGCGCTCACGGCTCGACCGGTCAGCGTCAAGACCCGGGTAAGGTGTTCAAGGGCAAGAAGATGGCTGGTCATATGGGCCAGACCCGCGTGACCACGCAGAATATTGAAGTTGTCTCGACGGACACTGATCGTGGCCTCATTCTGGTCCGCGGTGCGGTTCCGGGCTCCAAGGGCGCCTGGATCATCGTCCGCGACGCAGTCAAGGTCTCGCTGCCTGAGAACGCGCCGAAGCCGGCCGCTCTGCGTGCAGGTGCCGCCAAGGCTGAAGCCGCCGCGACTGAGGGAGCCGAATAATGGATCTCACGATTACAACTCTTGAAGGCAAGGATGCCGGCAAGGTCAAGCTGAACGAAGATATCTTCGGCCTCGACCCGCGTGACGACATTCTTCAGCGCGTTGTGCGCTGGCAGCTGGCTCGCCGCCAGCAGGGCTCCCATCAGGCTCAGGGCCGTGGCGACGTAAGCCGCACCGGCGCGAAGATGTACAAGCAGAAGGGTACGGGTCGCGCTCGTCACCATTCGGCTCGTGCTCCGCAGTTCCGCGGTGGTGGTCAGGCTCACGGACCAGTTGTCCGTAGCCATGAACACGACCTGCCGAAGAAGGTTCGCGCTCTTGGCCTGCGTCATGCTCTTTCCGCCAAGGCAAAGGCATCCGACCTGATCATCATCGATGATCTGGCGGCTTCCGAAGCCAAGACGAAGCAGCTTGTTTCTCAGTTCGCCAAGCTCGGTCTTGAAAATGCACTGCTCATCGGCGGCGCAGAGATCGACGTGAACTTCCAGCGTGCGGCTTCGAACATCCCGAACATCGACGTTCTGCCAGTGCAGGGCATCAATGTTTACGACATTCTTCGCCGTGGCAAGCTCGTGCTTTCCAAGGCGGCTGTCGAAGCCCTCGAGGAGCGTTTCAAATGACTGATCTTCGCCATTACGACGTGATCGTCAGCCCGGTTATCACCGAGAAGTCTACTCTGGTTTCTGAACACAACCAGGTCGTCTTCAACGTAGCCCGCAAGGCAACGAAGCCGGAAATCAAGGCTGCAGTCGAAGCGCTGTTCGGCGTCAAGGTTACCGCAGTCAACACTGCAGTGCGCAAGGGTAAGGTCAAGCGGTTCCGCGGCATTATCGGGCGCCAGAGCGACGTCAAGAAAGCGATCGTTACTTTGGCTGAAGGCCAGAGCATCGACGTTTCGACCGGTCTCTGAGAGGCCTTGGAGTAAGAAACAATGGCACTCAAGCATTTTAATCCGACCACGCCGAGCCAGCGTCAGCTGGTCATCGTGGATCGCTCGGAACTCTACAAGGGCAAGCCGGTCAAGTCCCTGACCGAAGGTCTGTCCAAGAAGGGTGGCCGTAACAACACCGGTCGTATCACTGTTCGCTTTCAGGGCGGTGGTCACAAGCGTTCGTACCGCTTCATCGATTTCAAGCGTCGCAAGCTTGACGTCGTGGGCACCGTCGAACGCCTGGAATACGATCCGAACCGCACCGCGTTCATCGCGCTGATCCGTTACGAAGACGGCGAACTCGCATACATCCTGGCTCCGCAGCGTCTTGCTGTCGGCGACAAGGTGATTGCTGGTAATTCCGTCGACGTTAAGCCGGGCAACGCAATGCCGCTTGCTTCGATGCCAGTTGGCACGATCGTCCACAACGTCGAACTGAAGCCTGGTAAGGGCGGTCAGATCGCACGTTCGGCTGGCACCTACGCCCAGCTCGTCGGTCGCGACCAGGGCATGGCGATCCTGCGCCTCAACTCTGGTGAACAGCGTCTGGTTTCCGGCGCCTGCTTCGCTTCGGTTGGTGCAGTTTCGAACCCGGATCACGGCAATATCAACGACGGCAAGGCCGGTCGTTCGGTATGGCGTGGCAAGCGTCCGCACGTTCGCGGTGTTGCAATGAACCCGGTCGATCACCCGCATGGTGGTGGTGAAGGTCGTACCTCGGGTGGTCGTCACCCTGTCACTCCGTGGGGCAAGCCTACGAAGGGCAAGAAGACGCGCTCGAACAAGGCGACTGACAAGTTCATCATGCGTTCGCGCCATCAGCGCAAGAAGTAAGAGAGGTAGTCTAAAGTGGCTCGTTCAGTTTGGAAAGGTCCGTTTGTCGACGGCTATCTTCTCAACAAGGCTGAGAAGGTACGCGAAGGCGGTCGTAACGAAGTTATCAAGATGTGGAGCCGCCGCTCCACCATCCTGCCGCAGTTTGTCGGTCTGACTTTCGGCGTCTACAACGGCAACAAGCATGTGCCGGTGTCGATTTCGGAAGAAATGGTCGGACACAAGTTCGGTGAATTCGCGCCTACGCGTACCTACTACGGTCACGGCGCGGACAAGAAGGCAAAGAGGAAGTAACGATGGGCAAGGCCAAGGCTCCCCGCCAGCTTAAGGATAACGAGGCGAAAGCCGTCGCCCGTACGCTCCGCGTCAGCCCGCAGAAGCTTAACCTTGTCGCGAGCATGATTCGCGGCAAGAAAGTGAATGCGGCACTTGCCGATCTGACGTTCTCGCGCAAGCGGATCGCCGATACGGTTAAGAAGACGCTAGAGTCGGCGATTGCAAACGCTGAAAATAATCACGACCTCGACGTCGATGCTTTGATCGTCGCCGAAGCCTATGTGGGCAAGTCGATCGTCATGAAGCGCTTCCACGTCCGTGGCCGTGGCCGCGCGAGCCGTATCGAGAAGCCGTTTTCGCATCTCACCATTGTTGTCCGCGAAGTCGCGGAAAAAGGGGAGGCCGCATAATGGGTCAGAAGATTAATCCGATCGGTCTTCGTCTCGGCATCAACCGCACCTGGGATTCGCGTTGGTACGCAAATACCGGTGAGTACGGCAAGCTGCTGCATGAAGATGTGAAGATCCGCGAGTTCCTCACCGAGGAACTCAAGCAGGCTGCGATTTCGAAGATCGTAATTGAGCGTCCGCACAAGAAGTGCCGCGTGACGATCCACTCGGCTCGTCCGGGCATCATCATCGGCAAGAAGGGTGCAGACATCGAAAAGCTCCGCAAGAAGCTTTCCGAGATGACCAATGCCGATACTTCGCTCAACATCGTTGAAGTTCGCAAGCCGGAAATCGACGCTACGCTGATCGCTCAGTCGATCGCTCAGCAGCTCGAACGCCGTGTGGCATTCCGTCGCGCCATGAAGCGTGCCGTTCAGTCGGCAATGCGTCTTGGAGCCGAAGGTATCCGTATCAACTGCTCGGGTCGTCTGGGTGGTGCGGAAATCGCTCGCATGGAATGGTACCGTGAAGGTCGCGTTCCGCTTCATACTCTGCGCGCCGATATTGACTACGGTACAGCAGAAGCGAAGACCGCTTATGGTATCTGCGGCGTGAAGGTCTGGGTCTTCAAGGGCGAGATCCTTGAACACGATCCGATGGCTTCCGAACGTCGTGCGGTCGAGGGTGACAATCAGGGTTCCTCGTCGAACCGCCGCCGCGAAAACGCTTAAAAAGCGGGCCGCGGGCGAGAAATTTGGAGTAGAGAACAATGATGCAGCCTAAGCGCACCAAGTTCCGCAAGCAGTTCAAGGGCCGTATCCACGGCAACTCGAAAGGCGGCACGGATCTGAATTTCGGTGCTTTCGGTCTGAAGGCTCTCGAGCCGGAACGCGTCACCGCACGTCAGATCGAAGCGGCTCGCCGCGCGATCACCCGTCACATGAAACGTGCCGGTCGCGTGTGGATCCGCATCTTCCCTGACCTGCCGGTAACTTCGAAGCCTACCGAAGTCCGTATGGGTAAAGGTAAGGGTTCGGTTGACTTCTGGGCATGCCGTGTGGCACCAGGTCGCGTGATGTTTGAGCTTGACGGCGTACCCGAAGATGTGGCACGCGAAGCCCTCAGACTCGGCGCAGCAAAGTTGCCGATCAAGACGCGCTTTATCCAGCGCATTGCTGAATAAGGAGAGGCAACGATGAAAGCCGCAGACGTTCGGGCGAAAAGCACCGATCAGATGAACGACGAGTTGGCCGCACTGAAGAAAGAACAGTTCAATCTGCGCTTTCAGAAGGCTACCGGCCAGCTCGAAAAGACCGCGCGCGTGAAGCAGGTTCGCCGCGACATCGCGCGTATTAAGACTATTGCCCGCCAGAAGGCGGCCGAAAGCAAGGCATAAGGAAAAAATATCATGCCTAAACGCGTTCTGCAGGGCGTTGTCGTCAGCGATAAGAACGACAAGACTGTTGTGGTTAAGGTTGAGCGTCGCTATTCGCATCCGCTCCTCCAGAAGACCGTGCGTCAGTCGAAGAAGTACAAGGCGCATGACGAAAACAACCAGTTCAAGGTTGGTGATTCCGTTTCCATTCAGGAATCGGCTCCGATCTCGAAGGACAAACGCTGGGTCGTTCTGACGAACGAAGCAGCGGGCTAAATTACAAACACGCAGCTTAGGTAGGGCAGGAGCCCTTAACCAGCTGAAGGAAAAGAAGGCGGCCAGTCATGATTCAGATGCAAACAAACCTCGACGTGGCGGATAACTCCGGCGCACGTCGTGTCATGTGCATCAAGGTGCTGGGCGGCTCGAAGCGGCGTTATGCTTCCGTTGGCGACATCATTGTGGTGTCGATCAAGGAAGCTATTCCGCGCGGCCGCGTCAAGAAGGGTGACGTGATGAAGGCGGTTGTTGTACGCACCGCCAAGGACATCCGTCGTCCGGACGGCAGCGTAATTCGTTTTGATAACAACGCAGCTGTTCTCATCGATAACAAGAAAGAGCCTATCGGCACGCGTATCTTCGGACCGGTTCCGCGCGAACTTCGCGCAAAGAACCACATGAAGATCATCTCGCTGGCTCCGGAAGTTCTGTAAGGAAGCACAACGATGCAAAAGATTCGCAAAGGCGACAGCGTTGTCGTGCTGTCCGGTAAGGACAAGGGCCGTAAGGGCGAGGTTCTTAAGGTTATGCCTAAGGACGAGCAGGCGCTCGTTCGTGGCATTAATATTGTGAAGCGTCATCAGCGCCAGACCCAGACCCAGGAAGCCGGCATTATCTCCACGGAAGCGCCGATCCACCTGTCCAACCTGGCAATTGCTGATCCCAAGGATGGCAAGCCGACCCGCGTCGGTTTCCGCGTTGAGGACGGCAAGAAGGTTCGTGTCGCAAAACGTTCTGGAGCGCTGATCGATGGCTGAAGCTAAGGCACTTCCACGCTTCAAGAAGCTTTATCAGGATAATATCCGTAAAGCGCTCCTTGAAGAGTTCAAATACGACAACGAGATGCAGATTCCACGCATCACGAAGGTTGTCCTCAATATGGGCGTTGGCGAAGCCACCGGCGATTCGAAGAAGCCTTCGGTTGCCGCTGAAGACCTCAGCCAGATTGCCGGCCAGAAGGCCGTCATCACACGCGCCCGTAACTCGATCGCAACCTTCAAGTTGCGTGAAGGCATGCCGATTGGCACGAAGGTTACCCTTCGCCAGGACCGCATGTATGAATTCCTTGATCGTCTGGTGACGATCGCTCTTCCTCGCGTTCGCGACTTCCGCGGCCTGAACCCGAAGAGCTTCGACGGACGTGGCAACTACGCCATGGGCATCAAGGAGCACATCGTGTTCCCCGAAATCAACTACGATAAGGTTGATCAGATCTGGGGCATGGACATCATCGTTTGCACGACCGCCAAGACGGATGATGAAGCGCGCTCTCTTCTGCGTGCATTCAACTTCCCGTTTCGGCAGTAACGGCAAGCGTAGCGAGGTATAGATAACATGGCCAAGACTAGCGCAGTCGAAAAAAACAAGCGCCGCGAAAAGTTGGTTAAGCGTCATGCTGAAAAGCGTGCACGTCTGAAGGCGATCGTAATGGATCAGGGCCTTCCGCTGGAGGAGCGCTTCCGCGCCACTATCCGGCTTGCCGAACTGCCGCGCAATTCGTCGAAGGTTCGTATTCGCAATCGTTGCGAAGTATCGGGCCGTCCGCGTGGTTATTACCGTAAACTGAAGATGTCGCGTATTGCGCTGCGTCAGTTGGGTTCGCTCGGACAGATTCCGGGCGTCGTCAAGTCGAGCTGGTAAGGAGTAGCATATGTCTGTGTCAGATCCTCTCGGCGATATGCTGACCCGTATCCGCAACGCAGTAGGCCGCAAGAAGACCAAGGTTACGACCCCGGCTTCGAAGCTGCGCGCTCGCGTTCTCGATGTTCTTCAGTCTGAAGGTTACATCCGCGGATACTCGCAGAGCGAATTCGTGAACGGCAAGGCCGAGATCGAAATCGAGCTGAAGTATTATGAAGGTGTTCCGGTTATCCGTGAGATCAGCCGCGTATCGAAGCCTGGCCGTCGCGTTTATGTGTCGGTCAAGTCGATCCCGCAGGTTGCAAACGGCCTCGGCATCTCGATCCTCTCCACGCCGAAGGGCGTAATGGCGGATCATGAAGCCCGTGAACAAAACGTTGGTGGTGAGCTGCTCTGCCGCATCTTCTGATGCGGTTGACAGCGAACAGATAAAAGACAGGTATTAAAATGTCTCGTATCGGTAAAAAACCCGTGCCGGTCCCGGCAGGCGTGACCGCCAGTGTTGATGGGCAGATCGTCAAGGCCAAGGGCGCGAAGGGTGAACTCTCCTTCGTCGTGCACGATGAAGTTCTGGTCAAGATGGAAGACGGCGCTATCAGCGTCGATCCGCGCGACCAGTCGAAGGAAGCTCGTTCGAAGTGGGGCATGTCCCGCACGATGATCTCCAACATTTTTGTTGGCGTGAAGGACGGCTTCGAGAAGAAGCTCGAAATCAGCGGCGTCGGTTACCGCGCTGCCATGCAGGGCAAGAACCTGCAGCTTTCTCTCGGCTTCAGCCATGAAGTGGTCTATGACGTGCCTGCTGGCATCACTGTTGCCGTGCCGAAGCCGACGGAAATCGTCGTCACCGGTATCGACAAGCAGCAGGTCGGTCAGGTCGCGGCTGAGATCCGCGAATATCGCGGCCCCGAGCCTTACAAGGGCAAGGGCGTCAAGTATGCTGGCGAGAAGATCGTCCGCAAAGAAGGCAAGAAGAAGTAAGGGAAGCGCGTCATGGCATCGCCAAAAGAAACTTTGCAGCGTCGCGCTGCTCGCGTGCGCCGTCAGCTCAAGTCTGCCGCCAACGGCCGACCACGCCTCAGCGTACACCGCTCTTCGAAGAACATCTACGCCCAGATCATCGACGACGTCCGCGGCGTTACGCTTGCGGCCGCTTCGACCCTCGATGGCGACCTCAAGGGCAAGCTCAAGACCGGCGCAGACCAGGCAGCAGCAGCTGCCGTTGGCAAGCTGGTTGCTGAGCGCGCCGTCAAGGCTGGCGTTAAGGACGTAGTGTTCGACCGTGGTGCATTTATTTTCCACGGCCGCGTGAAGGCTCTCGCCGAAGCTGCCCGCGAAAGCGGCCTCAGCTTCTAATAGAAGTTTGTGCTTCCGGAAAAGAAAAAAGGAAATCAGGATATGGCACAGAGAGAACGTAACCGCGAAGACCGCGGTCGCGAGGAGCGCGACAGCGAGTTCGTTGACAAGCTCGTTCACATCAATCGCGTAGCCAAGGTCGTCAAGGGCGGCCGTCGCTTCGGTTTTGCTGCTCTCGTCGTCGTTGGCGATCAGAAGGGCCGCGTAGGCTTCGGTCATGGCAAGGCACGTGAAGTGCCGGAAGCTATCCGTAAGGCTACCGAAGCTGCCAAGCGCGACATGATCTTCGTTCCGCTGCGTTCGGGTCGTACTCTGCATCATGACGTCGAAGGCCGTCACGGTGCTGGCAAGGTTCTGCTCCGTGCAGCTCCTGCCGGTAAGGGTATCATCGCCGGTGGTCCGATGCGTGCAGTGTTCGAAACGCTCGGCGTTCAGGACGTTGTCGCCAAGTCGCTCGGTTCGTCGAACCCATACAACATGGTTCGCGCGACGTTTGATGCTCTCAAGCATCAGATGCATCCGAAGGATATCGCGGCACAGCGCGGCATCAAGTACTCGACCCTTCAGGCTCGCCGCCATGATGTGGTCGGTTCGGAAGAATAGCCGATAGTTTGTGTTAGTCCGGGGTCTGACAGTTTCTGCAAGAATTTGCATTCGACACTGAAACAGGCCACCGGATACGCCATAGACAAAGGATTTGAGTGATGGCTGAGAAGAAGGGTAAGACGGTTACGGTCGAACAGATCGGAAGCCCTATCCGTCGTCCAGCCGAACAGCGTGCAACGCTGATCGGCCTCGGACTTAATAAAATGCACCGCCGCCGCACGCTGGAGGATACTCCTTCGGTTCGTGGCATGATCGCCAAGGTTCAGCATCTCGTCCGCATCGTGGACGAGGCCTGATAACGCAGGGGATAGAGACATGAAACTCAACGATCTGCGTGACAAGCCAGGTTCCGTCAAGGCGCGCAAGCGCGTTGGCCGTGGTATCGGCTCGGGCACAGGTAAAACCGCTGGCCGCGGCGTCAAGGGTCAGAAGTCCCGTTCGGGCGTCTCGATCAATGGCTTCGAAGGCGGCCAGATGCCAATCTACCGTCGTCTGCCGAAGCGCGGCTTCACCAACATCTTTGCAAAGAGCTTCAACGTTGTGTCGCTCGGCCGTGTTCAGGCCGCTATCGACGCCGGCAAGCTGGACGCCAAGGCTGTTGTGAACCTCGAAGCGCTGAAGGCTGCTGGTGTGATTCGTCGCGCCAAGGACGGCGTTCGCATTCTTTCGGATGGCGAACTGAAGGCAAAGGTAACCTTTGAGGTTGCTGGCGCTTCCAAGTCGGCAGTCGAGAAGATCGAAAAGGCTGGCGGTAGCATTAAGCTTCCTGAAGTAGCAGCTGCCGAATAAGGCTTCTGCATCAAAATTATAAGCGGCGGCCCAGGGCAATTCCGGGAAAGATGCAGTGCATTTTTCCATTTGGAACTGCGATAAAAACTGGGCCGCCGCTTGCACATTTATGCCAATGCGCATATCTGGGTTGGGTCTTCTTGTCCGGAAGGACGCGGGTTGATTAAACGCGTGTCGATGGGAGTAGGGGACCGGAGACTTTTCACCGGAGAAATTTAATGGCATCGGCTGCTGAACAGCTAGTTTCCAATCTCAATTTCTCGGCTTTCTCGAAAGCTGATGAACTCAAGAAGCGCATCTGGTTCACACTGGGCGCTTTGCTCGTATATCGGTTCGGCACCTATATTCCGCTTCCGGGAATCAATCCTGACGCTCTTGCGCAGGCTTTCCAGCAGCATAGTCAGGGTGTACTCGGACTTTTCAACATGTTCGCCGGTGGCGCCGTTGGTCGTATGGCCATTTTCGCGCTCGGCATCATGCCTTACATCTCGGCTTCCATCATCGTGCAGCTCATGACGTCGGTTGTTCCGTCGCTTGAAGCGCTGAAGAAGGAAGGCGAGGCGGGTCGCAAGATCATCAATCAGTATACGCGTTACGGCACCGTGCTTCTGGCGCTTGTGCAGGCCTATGCCATTTCGGTGGGCTTGCAGTCGGGTAACGGCATTGTCATGAATCCGGGGCCGTTCTTCATCGTTTCATCGGTGATTACGCTCGTTGGCGGCACCATGTTCCTGATGTGGCTCGGTGAGCAGATCACGGCACGCGGTATCGGCAACGGTATCTCGCTCATCATCTTCTCCGGTATCGTCGCGAACCTTCCGCATGCCATTTCCGGCACGCTGGAACTGGGCCGTACCGGCGCTCTGTCGACGGGCCTCATTCTGGGCGTCATCGTGCTCGCAATCGCCTTGATTGCGGTCATCGTGTTCGTCGAGCGCGCTCAGCGCCGTCTTCTGATCCAGTATCCGAAGCGTCAGGTTGGCAACCGTATGTTCCAGGGCGACACGTCGCATCTGCCGCTGAAGCTCAATACTGCAGGCGTCATTCCGCCGATCTTCGCATCGTCGCTGTTGCTTCTGCCCGCGACCGTTGCTGGCTTTGCCAACACGACGGAAATGCCTGCCTGGGCTACCACGGTTCTCAACGCATTGGGCCATGGACAGCCGCTTTACATGCTGTTCTACGCTGGCTTGATGGCGTTCTTCTGCTTCTTCTACACGGCCATCGTGTTCAATCCCAAGGACACGGCTGACCAGCTCAAGAAGCATTCCGGCTTCATCCCGGGCATTCGCCCCGGTGAGCGGACTGCGGAATATATAGACTATGTGTTGACCCGCATCACGGTTGTCGGCGCCATCTATATTATGCTTGTCTGTCTTCTGCCGGAATTCCTGATTTCCGCGACCGGCGTGCCGTTCTATCTTGGCGGTACATCGCTGCTAATTGTCGTGAGCGTTACGCTCGATACGGTTGCGCAAGTTCAGGGACATCTTATCGCCCATCAGTATGAAGGGCTGATCAAGAAGTCCAAACTCAGAGGTGGGAAACGCAATAAATGAGACTGATACTTCTTGGGCCGCCCGGAGCAGGTAAGGGGACGCAGGCTGGACTTCTTACCAAGAAGCATGGAATTCCGCAGCTTTCGACTGGCGATATGCTGCGTTCGGCAGTCGCTCAGCAGAGCGAAGTCGGAAAGCGCGCCAAGGCGGTCATGGATGCCGGTCAGCTGGTTTCCGACGAGATCGTCAACCAGATCGTGTCGGAGCGCATCGACGCTCCGGATTGCGCGAACGGTTTCATTCTCGACGGCTACCCGCGTACGGTTCCGCAAGCTGAAGCTCTCGGCGGAATGCTCGCAAACAAAGGCCTGAAGCTCGATGCAGTCATCGAGTTGAAGGTTGATGAGAATGCCCTGGTCAAGCGGATGGAGAGCCGCGTGGCCGAAACGATCGCCAAGGGCGGTCAGGTGCGTTCGGACGACAATCCGGAAGCTTTCCGCAAGCGTCTGATCGAGTATCGCGAAAAGACCGCGCCGCTTTCGAGCTATTACGCCGGAACCGGTGAACTGCGTGTCCTCAACGGCATGGCGCCGGTTGAAGAAGTGACTGCCGAAATCGAGAGAATTCTCGTTCCGGCGTGAAGGCTTGGACGAACGCATCGGCCCAAAAATCGGGATCGTTTTTTGGAAAGCACGATGCGCAGATTCAAACACGGGCAGAAAAGCGGTTAGCGTTTTCTGCCCGTTTATTGCTTCCAGAAGTCGATTCGATTGTCTGTAAGGCCGGTTTAACGGCTTTACGAACGTTTAAGAGTTGACTTTTTCGGGCGATTCCGTCAAAGACTGCGCCACTTCATTTGGTTTTGAATGGCAGGTAGCGGCGGAAATCGAAAAGAGGCCGATACCGGTCATTTTATGCTGTCTGGGGGATTAGTCTTTCAGGCGGAAGTGATTAACATTAAGGAGAACAGACGTGGCACGTATCGCTGGCGTCAACATCCCGACGAACAAGCGCGTTGTTATTGCGCTTCAGTACATCCACGGGATTGGACCGAAATTTGCTCGGGAAATCGTAACGAAGGTTGGCATTGCCGACGAACGTCGCGTTAACCAGCTGACGGATGCTGAAGTCCTTCAGATCCGCGAAGCAATCGATGCTGACTACCAGGTCGAAGGTGACCTGCGTCGTGAAGTTTCGATGAACATCAAGCGCCTGATGGACCTGGGTTGCTACCGCGGCCTGCGTCATCGTCGTTCGCTGCCGGTTCGCGGCCAGCGCACGCATACCAACGCACGCACCCGTAAGGGTCCGGCGAAGGCTATCGCAGGCAAGAAGAAGTAATTTCGACGGAACGTTTCGTTCCGTCGGGCCTTTCCGGTGCGCCGGTTGGGTTTGATACTGGTCCTTTCGTGAGGACCGGTGTAGCCGCTGGAATTACGGCGGTGTAGAGATCGATTGAAAGGACTATCATGGCCAAGGAAGCCACGCGCGTTCGCCGTCGCGAGCGTAAAAACATCTCGTCGGGCGTTGCCCACGTAAATTCGACGTTCAACAACACCATGATCACCATCACGGACGCTCAGGGCAATGCGATTGCCTGGTCTTCCGCAGGTGCTCAGGGTTTCAAGGGTTCGCGTAAGTCGACCCCGTTTGCCGCACAGATCGCTGCCGAAGATTGCGCCAAGAAGGCTCAGGAACACGGCATGCGCTCCCTCGAAGTCGAGGTTTGCGGACCGGGTTCTGGCCGTGAATCCGCGCTGCGCGCCCTTCAGGCTGCCGGCTTTGTGATCACGTCGATCCGCGATGTTACGCCGATCCCGCACAACGGTTGCCGTCCGCGCAAGAAGCGCCGGGTCTAATCCTCGTTCACATGCCGCACGAACCCTGGAGCAATTCAGGGTTCCTCTGCGGTTTCTACACTTGATCGCTACGATAGGATGGTAGCGACGATTGATAGAGGGATACTTACATGATCCAGAAGAACTGGCAGGAACTGATCAAGCCGAACAAGGTGGAATTTATCACCCACGGCTCCCGCACGCATGCAACCGTCGTTGCTGAACCGCTAGAACGCGGTTTCGGTCTGACGCTCGGCAATGCTCTGCGTCGCGTGCTTCTGTCGTCGCTGCGCGGCGCTGCCGTGACCGCCGTACAGATCGACGGCGTTCTGCATGAATTCTCTTCTATTCCGGGCGTCCGCGAAGACGTTACGGATATCGTTCTGAACGTCAAGGAAATCGCCATCCGTATGGAAGGTGAGGGCCCGAAGCGCATGGTCGTCCGCAAGGAAGGCCCAGGCGTCGTTACGGCTGGCGACATTCAGACTGTCGGCGATGTCGAAATCCTGAACCCGGATCACGTCATCTGCACGCTGGATGAAGGCGCTGAAATCCGCATGGAATTCACTGTCAACACCGGCAAGGGCTATGTGCCTGCCGACCGCAACCGTGCGGAAGATGCTCCGATTGGGCTTATCCCGGTCGACAGCCTGTATTCCCCGGTTCGCAAGGTGTCGTACAAGATCGAGAACACCCGTGAAGGCCAGGTTCTCGATTATGACAAGCTGACGCTGAACATCGAGACCAACGGTTCGGTCACGGGTGAAGACGCAGTGGCTTATGCTGCTCGTATTCTCCAGGACCAGCTGGCGATCTTCGTCAACTTCGAAGAGCCTCAGAAGGAAGCTCCGCAGGAACAGGTTGCGGAACTCGCTTTCAACCCGGCTCTGCTCAAGAAGGTGGACGAGCTCGAGCTGTCTGTCCGTTCGGCAAACTGCCTGAAGAACGACAACATCGTCTACATCGGCGATCTGATCCAGAAGACGGAAGCCGAGATGCTGCGGACTCCGAATTTCGGCCGCAAGTCGCTCAACGAGATCAAGGAAGTTCTCGCGTCGATGGGTCTCCATCTTGGTATGGAAATCCCGTCCTGGCCGCCTGAAAATATCGAAGATCTCGCAAAGCGCTACGAAGACCAATACTAAGCATTTCCAGCGAAAGTGCGAAGCGGTTTCGCGCGGGATAATGCTTGAATTAAAGACCAGCATTTCCAGCGAAAGTGCGAAGCGGTTTCGCGTCGGACAATGCGTTAATCGAAAATAAGACCGGCATATCCCGGTACGTTACGAATTAAAGGAGAAGGCCATGCGCCACGGTAATGGACAGCGTAAGCTGAACCGCACTGCCTCGCATCGCAAGGCAATGTTCGCCAACATGGCGGCTTCGCTCATCGAGCACGAACAGATTGTGACCACGCTTCCGAAAGCCAAGGAAATCCGTCCAATCGTTGAAAAGCTTGTCACGCTCGGCAAGCGCGGCGATCTGCATGCACGCCGTCAGGCTATCTCGGCTATCCGCGACGTTAAGGTCGTGGCTAAGCTGTTCGATACGCTGGCTACGCGCTATGCAACCCGCAACGGCGGCTACATCCGCATCATGAAGGCTGGCTTCCGCGCTGGCGACAACGCGCCTCTGGCCGTTGTTGAATTCGTGGAACGCGATGTCGATGCAAAGGGCAAGGCTGACCGCGCCCGCGTCGAAGCTCAAGCTGCTGCTGAAGCCGACGCTGCGTAATTCACGCTGATAAAGATTTAAAAAGGGCCGCCTTGTGCGGCCCTTTTTATTTGCGCTGCTGCTTGCATATGCGGCCACACGTTGATGTGACGGAAAATTGCACCGGCTTTTTGCATGTGGTCACAATGTGGCCCTTTATCCTTGGCCTCACTTCATTACATATGGACAACGAGCCCCGTATTCCTCCATTGGGAGTTGAACGGGAAGGCTGGGAAAGCGCGGAGTTTGTGCATGAATTGGCGACGTTTCGGAATCACGGGCATCATTCTGGCATCGATTGGCATGGCAGGACTGCCAGCCATAGCGCAGGATGCGCCAGCACCGGCAAAGCAGATACCGCTCAGCCGGGCTGATATGCAGCTTTCCTTCGCCCCTTTGGTCAAGGAAACCACACCCGCCGTTGTCAATGTCTACGCTGCGCGACAGGTGCAGGCTCAGGCGCAGTCGCCATTTGCGGGCGATCCCTTCTTTGAGCAGTTCTTCGGCAGGCAGTTTCGCGACACCAAGCCCCGCATCCAGCAGTCACTCGGCTCCGGCGTTATTGTCGATGCGTCGGGCATCGTCGTGACCAATAATCACGTCATCAAGGACGCGGACGAAATCAAGGTCGCGCTGTCCGATGGCCGGGAATTCGAAAGCAAGCTTCTGCTGCGCGATGAGACCACAGATCTGGCCGTCTTGAAAATCGAATCCAAGGAGAAATTTCCGGTCCTGTCGTTGGGTAATTCTGACGAAGTGGAAGTGGGCGATCTTGTGCTTGCTGTCGGCAACCCGTTTGGCGTCGGTCAGACCGTGACGAGCGGCATCGTCTCGGCGCAATCGCGCACGCAGGTCGGTATTTCCGACTTCGATTTCTTTATTCAGACAGATGCTGCGATCAATCCCGGCAATTCCGGCGGTGCTCTGGTGGATATGCGCGGGCGGCTGATCGGGATCAATACGGCGATCTATTCGCGTTCCGGCGGTTCTGTCGGCATTGGCTTCGCCATTCCGTCTAATATGGTGCGCGCTGTGATTCAGGCCGCGCAAAGCGGCAGCACCAGCTTCGAACGCCCTTATATCGGTGCGACCTTTCAGGGCGTGACGGCGGATATAGCCGAAGGCCTCGGCATGGAGAAGCCTTATGGCGCCCTGATTACGGCGGTTGCCAAAGGCGGACCGGCTGAAGCCGCAGGCTTGAAGGTTGGCGATGTGGTGCTTTCCGTGCAGGGTACGCGCATCGATAATCAGGATGTGCTCGGCTATCGTCTTTCGACCGCCGGCATCGACAGCACGGTGTCCATTGCGATCCTGCGTGGTGGCGAAAATCTGACCCTGCCGGTCAAGCTGACCAAAGCACCCGAGGTGAAGCAAACCGCGCCTTTGGTTATTGAGGGTGATAACCCATTTGCCGGTGCCGCTGTGCAGGAGCTGACGCCGTCCACTGCCGCAAAATTGCGCCTGAAGCGCGATGCAAACGGCGTGGCGGTGATGGATGTTTATTCCGGCTCGCCAGCCGCACGGCTGGGCTTACGCCCCGGCGATATCATTCGCAACCTGAATGGCAATGTGATCCGCAGCGTAACCGATCTTTCTTCGGTCCTGAATGCGGGCCGCGGTCTGGCATGGCGTATGGAAATCGAACGCAACGGCACGCTCCTGCGCCAGTTCGTTCGATAAACCGGCTACAGAAAGTTGCATGCCGCTTCAGGTAAGCTTATGCCTTCATGTCTGATCCAAAAGTCGCCATGCCGGGCTGCAAATGGCAATTTCTGCGCTTACCTAGGCTCACGTACCCTAATGTACGCTGCGCTCCGGTTCTCGAAATCACCATTTTCCCCACGGCCTGCCGCTTTTTGATTTAGACACTGAAGCGGCATTTATTTTTCGACAGAGTCATCGAATGAGCGATCTTTTTTCATCGGCGTCAGACCCGAATGCGGACCGTAATCGTCCGCTGGCCGACCGTCTGCGTCCGAAGCATCTGTCTGAGGTCACCGGTCAGGAACATCTGACCGGGCCGGAAGGCGTGTTGACGCGCATGATCGCATCCGGTTCGCTCGGTTCGATGATTTTCTGGGGGCCGCCCGGAACCGGTAAAACCACCGTTGCCCGACTGCTGGCTGGCGAAACCGATCTTGCCTTCGAGCAGATTTCTGCAATCTTTTCCGGTGTTGCCGATCTCAAGAAAGTTTTTGAGACGGCCCGCGCGCGGCGCATGTCCGGGCGGCAGACCTTGCTGTTTGTCGACGAAATTCATCGCTTCAATCGTGCGCAGCAAGATTCCTTCCTGCCGGTGATGGAAGACGGCACCGTCATCCTGATTGGCGCGACCACCGAAAATCCATCATTCGAACTCAATGCCGCTCTTTTGTCGCGCGCGCGGGTGCTGACCTTTCATCCGCATGACGCG
This sequence comes from Ochrobactrum sp. C6C9, assembly GCF_022627935.1. Taxonomy (NCBI): domain Bacteria; kingdom Pseudomonadati; phylum Pseudomonadota; class Alphaproteobacteria; order Hyphomicrobiales; family Brucellaceae; genus Ochrobactrum; species Ochrobactrum sp. C6C9. Next base: position 102,773 of record NZ_JABXGB010000017.1, read on the forward strand.
GAGAGTATTGCGACGCTGCTGATCCGCGCCGAAGAGCAGGAAGGCCGTCCGCTGCCGCTGGATGAGGAGGCGAGGGCGAGCCTTATCCGTATGGCCGACGGGGATGGCCGTGCTGCATTGACGCTGGCCGAGGAAATCTGGCGTGCCGCAAGGCCAGACGAGGTCTTTACGGTAGAAAAACTTCAGGACGTGGTGCAGCGTCGTGCGCCGGTCTACGACAAGAGCCAGGACGGGCATTACAATCTGATCTCGGCGCTGCATAAATCGGTGCGCGGGTCTGATCCCGACGCGGCGCTTTATTATCTGTCGCGCATGTTCGATGCAGGGGAAGACCCGCTTTATCTCGGGCGGCGCCTGGTGCGTATGGCGGTTGAAGATATCGGGCTGGCAGATCCGCAGGCGCTCGTCATCTGCAACGCGGCCAAGGATGCCTATGACTATCTGGGTTCGCCGGAAGGTGAACTGGCGCTGGCGCAGGCCTGCGTTTATCTGGCAACCGCACCAAAGTCGAATGCCGTTTACTTGGCTTATAAAGCTGCGATGCGCGCAGCCAAGGAAAATGGCTCTCTGGTGCCGCCAAAGCATATTTTGAACGCTCCTACCAAGCTGATGAAGAACGAGGGCTATGGCGACGGTTACGCCTATGACCACGATCAGCCTGATGCTTTTTCGGGTCAGGATTATTTCCCCGAAAGTCTCGGACGGCAGAAATTCTATGATCCGCCGGAGCGCGGCTTTGAACGCGATATCCGCAAACGGCTCGACTATTGGGCACGTCTGCGCCAGGAGCGTCAGGGCAGGAACCGATAGGCCTGCCCGCTTGTCGCTCAATGCAATAGTGCAGCATGCCGTACAGGATTGCCGTGATCGTAATCGCAAAGGCTGGGTGCCAGCCCCGATAGTACGAATAGGCAAGCAGGCGCCCCTGATCATGCCGCGAAACAACACTTCTCCCGCAAAGGCGACGAAGACGAGATTGTTGACGGCCCAGATCCCCAAATAGGGCATGATCTTCGGGTCGAACTTCATATAGCCGATCGCCAAGGCGAGAGGAATCACGGTTATAAGGCAACCACTCAACATCATTCCGATGATGTTGAGTGTTCTGGCCGTTCCCGCCGCGCAGTCCGGTTAATAGGACGTTTACTTTTACATTTTATCAATCTTTATAATTTGACGAGGTTTCCCATGATGCGCGTTTTGTGTCTCGTAGCGCTCGTGATCCTTGGAGGCTGTGCGACCGCCCCGCGGCAGGTCAGCAATGTATGCGCAGTCTTCGATCAGCGTGACGGTTGGTTTAACAATTGGCAGAGTGCCGCCACGCGCGTTTCGCGTGAATTCGGCGTGCCGGTTCCGGTTTTGATGGCGACGATCTATACGGAATCGGGCTTCCAGCCCTATGCACGACCGCCCCGCACGAAGATTCTCTGGATCATTCCATGGAAGCGCGCATCCAGCGCCTATGGCTATTCGCAAGCGCTCGACGGGACCTGGGATCGCTACAAGCGGGAGACTGGGCGCTGGACCGCTTCGCGCACCAATTTTGCCGACGCTATCCATTTCATCGGCTGGTATCACTATCAAAGCTATCAGAAGAACGGCATCAACCGCGCGGATGCGTATAGCCTCTATCTGGCTTATTACAGCGGCCATGGCGGCTATGCGCGTGGGGCCTGGCGTGGGAATGCGACGGCGCTCAATGGCGCGAAGAGGGCCCAGGCCATGGCCAATCGTTATGCGGCACAGTTGCGTTCCTGTGGCGGGATTAGCTAAAAGGTGAGGACGGGGGATTCAAATACGAAATTTGGAACACCGTCCGGCCTTAATCGCAACTATCATGCGCGCGGAATCGCAAATTGAGGATGACCTTTGCATGTTGAAAAAAATCGGTATCGGCCTGATTGGAGCCACCTTGCTGGCGGGCTGCACCACTGACCCTTATACGGGCGAACAGAAGATGTCGAACACGGCGGGCGGTGCTGCTATCGGCGCTGCCGTCGGCGCTTTGGGTGGCCTCATGGTTGGCGGTTCCAGCCGTGCACAGCGCAACGCCGTGCTGATCGGCGCAGGTATTGGCGCGCTCGGTGGCGGCGCTATCGGCAACTATATGGATCGCCAGGAAAATGAGCTGCGCGCGCAGCTTCAGGGCACCGGCGTATCCGTGACGCGTAACGGCGATCAGATCATCCTGAACATGCCGTCGAGCATCACCTTCGATACGGATCAGGATCAGGTGAAGAGCCAGTTCTATCCGACGCTGAACTCGGTGGCCATCGTGCTGCGCAAGTTCAACCAGACCCTGGTTGACGTCCTGGGTCACACCGACTCGACGGGTAGCGCCAGCCATAATCAGGATTTGTCGCAGCGTCGTGCCGGATCGGTGGCAAGCTATCTCGGTTCGCAGGGCATCGACCCACGCCGCTTTGCGATCATCGGTTATGGCGCAAGCCAGCCGGTCGCGACCAATGCGACGCCTGAAGGTCGTGCTCAGAACCGTCGCGTTGAAATTCAAATTTCACCGCTGCGGGGCGCAAGCTAACCCTTGGGCAGACAGAATCGGGCCGCTGTGGTCCCATCTAACGAACGCAGTTCCTCGCGAGAGGGCTGCGTTTTTCTATGTTCGGGCCGAATCGTTGCTCCGCCGAAAGTGGCGGAGCTGCTTAAAGCGTGGATAGGCTTTTTATTTTACGTCTCTCTAATTATAGAGAACAATAATGGAACAAAATAGTAATATTGTTTTATTTCAGACTGTTAGCCTTATTGCCAAACGAGAACAAAACAGATACAAATAGATATTGGCGATGAGCCTGCCGGGCTTCTAGCGGGACAAGAGGATGGTGTAAGATGTCTCAGAATTCATTGCGACTTGTTGAGGATAATTCAGTGGACAAGACTAAGGCACTTGATGCGGCGCTGTCACAGATCGAAAGAGCGTTCGGCAAAGGCTCGATCATGCGCCTGGGTCAGAACGACAAGGTGGTCGAGATCGAAACCGTATCGACCGGCTCGCTCTCTCTGGACATCGCGCTGGGTGTAGGCGGCTTGCCCAAGGGCCGCATCGTCGAAATTTACGGGCCGGAAAGCTCCGGTAAGACCACGCTCGCGCTACACACCATTGCTGAAGCGCAGAAGAAGGGCGGCATCTGCGCATTCGTTGACGCTGAACATGCGCTCGACCCTGTCTATGCACGTAAGCTTGGCGTGGATTTGGAAAACCTGCTGATCTCGCAGCCGGACACCGGCGAGCAGGCGCTTGAAATTACCGACACGCTCGTGCGTTCCGGTGCCATTGATGTTCTCGTCGTGGACTCCGTTGCAGCGCTGACGCCGCGTGCGGAAATCGAAGGCGAGATGGGCGATTCGCTCCCCGGTCTCCAGGCCCGTCTGATGAGCCAGGCGCTGCGCAAGCTCACCGCTTCGATCTCGCGTTCGAATTGCATGGTCATCTTCATCAACCAGATCCGTATGAAGATCGGCGTCATGTTCGGTTCGCCTGAAACGACTACCGGCGGTAATGCACTGAAGTTCTACGCTTCGGTTCGTCTCGATATCCGTCGCATCGGTTCCATCAAGGAGCGCGATGAGGTTGTCGGCAACCAGACCCGCGTGAAGGTTGTGAAGAACAAGCTTGCTCCTCCCTTCAAGCAGGTTGAGTTCGACATCATGTATGGCGCCGGTGTTTCCAAGACGGGCGAACTGGTCGATCTTGGCGTGAAAGCCGGTGTGGTCGAAAAGTCCGGCGCTTGGTTCTCCTATAATTCGCAGCGTCTCGGTCAGGGCCGTGAAAACGCGAAGCTTTACCTCAAGGAGAATCCTGAAGTAGCGCGCGAAATCGAAACGACGCTTCGCCAGAATGCCGGTTTGATCGCGGAACAGTTCCTTGAAGATGGCGGCCCGGAAGAAGATAGCGGGTCCGACGCTGCGGAGATGTAATCTCCGCTGTTGGTTCGGTTCGAACCTCAAGTTCCGCTTGAAAGTTGGAGGCCCTGTGCTGTTGCGCAGGGCTTCACTTTTTTCAGTCGCAGCTTGATAGGGATTCAACCGCACCGGCAAAAGCTGGTTTCAGGTGCTGAATTTGCCTTTATGGCGCACGCTGCTTATCTGGACAGAAAAGCAGCACATCGTTAAAAGCGGTCAACCGAAGAACTCCACTTCACGTCTTTGTAACGCGGGGAGGGAGTAATGCCTGCGGTTTCCGTTATTTAATGCGGTTTGCAGGTGCAAAAGACAATCGATGCTGCCTGTTAACAGGCTGCATCAATGCAGGGCAGGAAAAGCCCAAGGGTGAATTATGGCTGGCGTCAACGAGATTAGGTCCACATTCCTCGATTACTTCCGCAAGAACGGACATGAAATCGTTCCGTCGAGTCCGCTCGTGCCGCGCAACGATCCGACGCTCATGTTCACCAATGCGGGCATGGTGCAGTTCAAGAACGTTTTTACCGGGCTGGAACATCGCGCCTATAATCGCGCAACCACCTCGCAGAAATGCGTGCGCGCCGGCGGCAAGCATAACGATCTCGACAATGTCGGCTACACTGCGCGTCACCACACTTTCTTTGAAATGCTGGGCAATTTCTCGTTCGGCGATTATTTCAAGGAAGACGCTATCAGCTTCGCCTGGAACCTGATCACCAAGGAATTCGGTCTGCCGAAGGACAAGCTCCTCGTCACCGTCTATCATACGGATGAGGATGCGGCGAATTACTGGAAGAAGATCGCCGGCCTGAGCGATGACCGTATCATCCGTATTGCCACCAGCGACAATTTCTGGGCGATGGGCGATACCGGCCCGTGTGGCCCTTGCTCGGAAATCTTCTTTGATCACGGCGATCATATCTGGGGTGGACCTCCCGGATCGCCAGACGAAGACGGCGACCGTTTCATCGAAATCTGGAATCTCGTTTTCATGCAGTTCGAGCAGGTGACGCCCGAGCAGCGCATCGATTTGCCGCGTCCTTCGATCGATACCGGCATGGGTCTGGAACGCGTAGCCGCCGTGCTACAGGGCGTGCATGACAATTACGACATCGACCTGTTCAAGGCGCTGATCCGCGCATCGGAAGAAGCGACAGGCGTCAAGGCTGAGGGGGATTTCCGTGCCAGCCATCGCGTTATTGCTGACCATCTGCGCGCTTCGAGCTTCCTGATTGCCGATGGCGTTTTGCCGTCGAATGAAGGTCGCGGCTACGTGCTGCGCCGCATCATGCGCCGCGCCATGCGTCATGCCCAGCTTCTGGGTGCCAAGGAACCGTTGATGTGGCGTCTGCTGCCTGCGCTCATTCGGGAAATGGGTCAGGCCTATCCGGAACTGATCCGCGCCGAAGCGCTTATTTCCGAAACATTGAAGCTGGAAGAAACCCGTTTCCGCAAGACACTGGAACGCGGTCTCGGCCTCTTGTCCGACGCCTCCGAAAAGCTGGTCGAAGGCGACCGCCTCGACGGTGAAACGGCTTTCAAGCTTTACGACACTTATGGCTTTCCGCTCGATCTGACACAGGATGCACTGCGCCAGCGTGGTATTACTGTCGATACCGACGGCTTCTCCACTGCCATGGAACGCCAGAAGGCAGAAGCGCGCGCCAATTGGGCCGGTTCGGGCGAAGCCGCAACCGAAACGATCTGGTTCGGTATCAAGGACAAGGTCGGCGCGACAGAGTTCCTGGGTTATGAAACCGAAAGCGCTGAGGGCGTTATCGCCGCCCTGGTGCGCGACGGCTCGGAAGTGCAGTCGGCGTCCGAAGGCGAGACCGTATCGGTCGTGGTCAACCAGACGCCGTTCTATGGTGAATCCGGCGGCCAGCAGGGCGATACCGGAACGATTTCCGGCGAAGGTTTTGTCATTACCATCAAGGACACGCAGAAAAAGGGCGAAGGCGTCTTCGTTCATATCGGCGAAGTGACCAAGGGCACTGCGAAAACCGGCGAAGCCGTCGAATTGAAGGTCGATTCGGATCGTCGCACGCGCATTCGCTCTAATCACTCGGCAACCCATCTTCTGCATGAAGCGCTGCGCGAAACGCTGGGCAGCCATGTGGCGCAGAAGGGTTCGCTCGTTGCGCCTGATCGCCTGCGCTTTGACTTCTCGCATCCGAAGCCGATTTCGGCTGAGGAGCTGGCCAAGGTTGAAAACATGGCCAATGAGATCATTCTCCAGAACGCGCCGGTTTCCACCCGCCTGATGGCTGTGGACGATGCAATTGCTGAG
>NZ_JABXGB010000018.1:0-107258 GCF_022627935.1 Ochrobactrum sp. C6C9
TCTTGCGGGCCTTGCAGGCGGTCTGAAGGCGCTCGTCTTCCAGTTTGCAACGCTCACCGATGTCGGCTGGCAAATGTCGGGTGAAGTGATCCTGATGACGCTGCTTGGCGGGATCGGCACGCTGATCGGGCCCATCGTCGGTGCAGCCTTCGTCGTCGCCTTGCAGAACTATCTCGCAACGTCCGACTTCCCCGTCACAATCGTCACCGGCATCATCTTCATGGCATGCGTCATCCTCTTCCGTAAAGGTATCGTCGGAGAGTTCTATGCCTCGCGTTTGGGAAAGAAACTGTTCGGGTAAACACTACTCAATGAGTCGCTGTATCCGCTGATCGCGGCTCCACATTTTACTGGATATACAATCATGACCGACACCTACGATTACATCGTGGTTGGCGCGGGCACGGCAGGCTGTGCGCTGGCGAACCGACTATCCGAGAACCCGGACCGTTCCGTCCTGCTGCTCGAAGCGGGCGGCAAGGACAATTATGCGTGGATTCATATCCCGGTCGGCTATCTCTATTGTATCGGCAATCCGCGCACCGACTGGTGCTTCACCACGGAAGCCGAACCCGGCCTGAACGGTCGCGCGCTCGGCTATCCGCGCGGCAAGGTGCTGGGCGGCTGCTCGTCGATCAACGGCATGATCTATATGCGCGGTCAGGCCCGCGATTACGATCTGTGGCGACAAGCCGGTTGCGAAGGCTGGGGCTGGGACGACGTGCTGCCTCTCTTCAAGATATCCGAAGACTATTACGCCGGTGCCAGCGCGTTGCACGGCGCGGGCGGCGAATGGCGCGTCGAAAATGCCCGCCTGCATTGGGATATTCTCGACGCTTTTCGCGATGCCGCCGTTGCGGCGGGCATTCCCGCCACCGACGACTTCAATCGCGGTGACAATGAAGGCGTGTCTTATTTCAAGGTCAACCAGAAGCGCGGCATTCGCTGGAATTCCGCTAAGGCCTTTCTGCGCCCGGCACTGAACCGCAAAAACCTGCGCGTCGAAACCGGCGCGCATGTGCGCCGCATCGAGATTGCGGAAATGCGCGCCAATGGCGTGACCTTCGACCAGAACGGCGCGACCCGCACCGTCAAGGCAAGGCGCGAAGTGATACTGGCCGCCGGTGCCGTCGGCTCCCCGCATGTGCTGGAACTGTCGGGCGTCGGACGCGGTGACGTGCTGCAACAGGCAGGCATTCCGGTTGCGCTGGAGCGCAAACAGGTCGGCGAAAACCTGCAGGATCACCTGCAATTGCGCTGTGCCTATAAGGTCACGGGCATCCCGACCCTCAATGAAAAGGCTAACAAGCTTTTTGGCAAGGCGATGATCGGGCTGGAATATCTGCTGCGCCAGTCCGGCCCCATGTCGATGGCACCGAGCCAGCTTGGCGTGTTCACCCGGTCGGACCCGTCTTATGAAACCGCCAATCTGCAATATCATGTGCAGCCACTCAGCCTCGAAAAATTCGGCGAGAACGTTCACCCCTTCCCCGCCTTCACGGCCAGCGTGTGCAATCTGCGCCCCGACAGTCGCGGCTCGATCCACGTCAAGTCGCCGGACCACCGCGCGCAACCGGCGATCCGGCCCAATTATCTGGCCGCGGAAAGTGACCGCCGCGTTGCTGCCGATGCTATTCGCCTCACCCGCCATATCGTAGCGCAAGCGCCCTTGCGGCAATATCGCCCGGAAGAGTTCAAGCCCGGTCCTGCTTACGAAACGCAGGAACAACTGGAAAAGGCGGCAGGCGATATCGGCACCACCATTTTCCACCCCGTCGGCACCTGCCGCATGGGGCAGGACAGCGAAGCGATTGTCGATCCGCGCCTGCGGGTCAATGGCATTGCGGGTCTCCGCATTGCCGATGCGTCCATCATGCCGACCATCACCTCCGGCAATACCAATTCGCCGACGCTGATGATCGCCGAGAAGGCCGCGCAGATGATTATCGCGGATAATCGATAGGCATTTCCAGCAAAAAGTGCGAAGCGGTTTTTGCGCCTGGACAATGCCCAAGCGAATAACGAGAGCGGTTCCAGCGATTCAGCTTTGACGGAACCGCTCTAGAACCAGATTCCTGAGAGAACAATGAGCGGAAATGGCAATCCGCTCACTCGCCTGTGAACGCAATTTCAGATTTGCAGCCGCACGATTTTCAGAAAAAATTTTCCTTGTTTAATTCCATGCAAACGGGAATTATCGGCATCAGGGAGGGCTGGGGAGAATGATCATCTAATGATCGCAATCCGGGACCGGCTTTCCAAAATGTTCAGCTAAGGAAAACAAAGATGTCGTCAGCCCTTTCCCGTTATGCCTTCAGCCGCCGCGCCGGTCTGAAAGCCCTTCTTTTCACCGCAGCCGCGCTGACCGTAGGCTTTGCCTCGGCTCCGAGCCATGCAGAAGACAAGACAATCAAGGTCGGCATCATGGGCGGCGAAGACGAAGACGTCTGGAAAGTCGTTGCCGAAGAAGGCAAGAAGCACGGCCTCAATATTGAGCGCGTGACCTTCAACGACTATAACCAGCCGAATGAAGCTCTGGAGCGCAAGGAAATCGACGCCAACGCCTTCCAGCACAAGCCTTATCTCGATGAGCAGATCAAGCAGCACGGCTACAAGATCAGCGTTGCTGGCTACACCGCCGTCTGGCCAATCGGCATCTATTCGCGCAAGCACAAGAGCCTCGACGAACTGAAGGAAGGCGCCGTCGTCGGCGTGCCGAACGATCCGTCGAACGAAGGCCGTGCGCTTCGCGTTCTCGAAGAAAAGGGCCTGATCAAGCTGAAGCCGGATGCAGGCATTCTCGCCACCCCGATCGACATTGTCGAAAACCCGAAGAAGCTTGAGATCAAGGAACTCGACGCCGGTGTGGTCGGTCGTTCCATCGACGATCTCGACGCTGCCATCGTCAACAATGACTGGGCTGCCAAGGCGGATCTGAAGAAGGAAGAAGCCATCGGCTGGGAGTCGAAGGAAAACAATCCTTACAACAACTTCATCGCGGTCCGCACTGAAGACGAAAACGCCGAATGGGTGAAGAACCTGGTCGCTTCGTTCCAGAACGACGCTGTGAAGGCCGAACTCGACCGCGCCTATAAGGGCACCGGCATCCCGGCCTGGAACTAAGCTTTTCATTTTCAATACACCGCGCCGGAACGTGTTTCCGGCGCGGCTTTTATTGACGTATGGAAAAAAATTGCCCAAAAGCATCGGCAACAGGCCAAGCTTGGCCAGAACAGGCCTTAGCCTGAACAGGCATCATCCGTCATTGACGCCTTATCCGATTGCAGTTTGCCGCTGTTCGCAGCAGCGCACCAAACTATAGAAGAAACGAATGTGACCCCCGTGACCCCCGCCGTGACCATTGAACCGCCCTCCACCGCATCAGCGCCCATCGTCGATATGAAAGACGTGCGCCGAATGTTCGGTAACACGGCAGCCATCAATGGCGTGTCGCTCTCCGTCGCGCGCGGCGAAATCCTTGGCATTATCGGTCGCAGCGGCGCGGGCAAGTCCACGCTGATCCGCTGCGTCAACGGCCTCGAAAAGCCCGACTCCGGTTCGATCCGCATCGAGGGGCGCGAAATCACCGGCCTCGGCGAAACCGAACTGCGCCCGCTGCGCCGTCGCATCGGCATGGTGTTCCAGCATTTCAATTTGCTCTCGGCCAAGACCGTTGCCCAAAACATCGCACTGCCGCTAAAGATCGCAGGCAGGCCCAAAGCCGAGCGCGCCCGCCGCGTCGCCGAACTGCTCGAACTCGTCGGCCTCTCCGACAAAGCGAACCATTATCCAGCGCAGCTTTCCGGCGGCCAGAAGCAGCGTGTCGGCATTGCGCGCGCGCTTGCCGCAGAGCCTGCCGTTCTGCTCTCCGATGAAGCGACCTCGGCGCTCGACCCGGAAACCACCCAGTCCATTCTGGCGCTGCTGAAGGACATCAATACCAAGCTTGGCCTGACCATCCTGCTCATCACCCATGAGATGGAGGTCATCCGCCGCATCGCCGACCGCGTCATCGTGCTCGATCACGGCGCGATTGCCGAAGAGGGTCCGGTCTGGAAAGTTTTCGCCAATCCGCATTCGCCCGTCACGCAGAGCATGTTGCAGGTGCTGACGCCTGAACTGCCTACCTCGTGGCGCGCGCGCCTGACCGACAAGGCGGGAGATCGGGCCATCCTTCGCGTCAAGCTTTCAGGCGAAGCTGCGCGCGGCGCTTTCTTCAACGATGTGGCAGCGGCCACCGGCCTTGTGCCGCAGCTGATCCATGGCGGCATGGATACGATCCAGGGTGAGCCCGTCGGCACGCTCTTCATCAGCCTGCCCGCTCAGGACAAAGCGAAATTCGAAGCCGCTATCGGCTATCTCAACACCCATGCAGACGCCACGGAGGTACTCGGCTATGTCTCAGGCAATGCTTGATCTTCTCTGGCGCTCCTTCTGGGAGACCATCATCATGACCGGCTTTTCGAGCCTGATTTCGCTCGTCGTCGGTCTGCCGCTTGCCCTCATCATGATCCTGACCGAGCGCGGCGGCCTTGCCCAGAACCTGACGGTCAACACCTTTCTGGGCGCGATCATCAACGGCTTCCGCTCGGTGCCGTTCATCATTCTTCTGGTGGCGCTTATCCCGGTGACCCGCTTCATCGTCGGCACGTCGATCGGCACATGGGCCTCCATCGTGCCGCTGTCGATTGCGGCCATCCCCTATTATGCGCGCATCGCGGAAGTATCGCTGCGCGAGGTGGACAATGGTCTGGTCGAAGCTGCGCGCTCTATGGGTGCAAGTCGCTGGACAATCGTGCGCGAAGTGCTGGTGCCGGAAGCCCTGCCCGGCATCATTGCGGGTTTCACCGTGACGATCATCACGCTGGTGGGCGCTTCGGCCATGGCTGGCGCCATCGGCGCGGGCGGTCTGGGCGATCTTGCCATCCGTTACGGCTATCAGCGTTTCGAAACGCAGATCATGATCGCCGTCGTCATCATCCTGATCATTATGGTCTGCGGCATTCAGTGGATCGGCGACCGTTTGGTCAGCCGCCTCGACAAGCGCAACCTGCGCGCCTGATCAAATCAATCTCACTTATCGCTTCCTCTCACGGAAACCCGCTTCCAGCGTGTTTCCGTCGGGGTCGAAGACCAAAGCGGCATAATAGCCCATCTCTTCCGGCCCCTGATAAGCGGGGCCGCCGCTGTCGCTGCCACCAGCGTTCAACGCCACGCGATGAAACGCCTCCACCGCATCGCGACTTCCAGCCGTGAACATGAGGTGCAGACGGTCGCCCGGCTTCGTGTCGGCAGCGTCCGTAGCCGCACCGGCTTCCGCGCCATGTATCCAGAGGAAGGGCACGGGCGCCCTCTCCCCGCCGCTAACGAAGAAGCCGCTGCCCGAACGCGCAATAACTTCCAGCCCAAGCTCTGGCATGCAGCTTTCATAGAATGAAAGGCTGCGGCGAATATCTTTGGCTTTGAAGCCTATGTGATCGAAGAGCGACATAGGCAGTAATATATCGCGGGCTTGTATAAAGAAAAGCGGCGCACCCCATTTTGGGACGCGCCGCCTTTCATTTGGAAATGTTTTTGCGAATTATCCGCGTGTGCGTGACAAACCGTCCTTCGCCGGCTGGTATTTCGGATCGAGCTGCACAGCCTTTGCATAGGAGCTGGCAGCCTTCGCCTTCTCGCCGCGATGCTCATAAACCAGCGCCTGATTGGCCCAACTTTCGGCAACGCCCTGATCCAGCGTAATCGCGGTGTTGAAATCGTCGAAAGCATTGTCGAAGTCGTTCAACGCCACATAGGAAAGGCCGCGGCCATTATATGGCTCCGGGGCCGTGGAGTTGAGCGAAATCGCCTTGGAGAAATCCTCGATGGCCTGCTTGTGCTGGCCCTTGGCCTGATAGATCAGGCCGCGATTGTGATAGGCGCGACCGTCGGTCGTCTGCAAGGCGATGGCCTGATTGAAATCGCTCAGCGCCTGATCGAGACGGCCCGCCTGACGGTAGACATTGCCGCGACCGATATAGGCGGCGTCATATTGTCCATTGAGCTGGATCGCCTTGCTGTAATCCTGCGCAGCCTTGTTGGTATCGCCCATATAGCGATAGACCAGCGCGCGGTTGGAATAGGCCTGATAGAAATTCGGATTGAGCGCAATCGCCTGATCGAAATCGCGGATCGCTTCCTTGTAGCGCCCGGCCTTGCCATAGGCGGAGCCGCGAACATTGTAGCCTTCGGGATCACGCGGATTGGACTGGATCACACTCGTAAGCGAGCTGATATTCTCGCTCGAACCCTGTGCCCGATCAACTGTGCTCAGCGCCGTTGTGGTCGAGCTTTGGCAACCGGCCACAGCCAGAGCCAACAGCGTGGCGGCAATCAAAAAACCGTGACGACCGATTCCAGCCGCGGGGTTTCCACCCAATGTCTCGAAACCCGAAACCTTTGTCCCGGACGATTGCATCACCTTGAAGCGTGTTGGCAACGACAGTGTTCCTTTTAGTTCCATCGAACCGGGCATTGACGACCCGTTTCTCTCCATCCCGCCCCGGCTCCGGTTTCGGCGCATGAGCGCTTCAACTGTCAGATAAAGACAGCGAAAAGGCGGCAGCAAAAAGTCTGTATCGCCTTTCGATACCCGGCCCGAAAGCTGAATATCCTAATTATATGTTTTTACACATAACTGGCCCGGCAAAGTCTAGAAACTTTTTTGGGGCCGACGCTAAACTTTAATAAAAGGATGAAACCGAGTTGTTTCGGCAACAAAAACTTTGAAATCAAGACGCGCAAAATCCGGCGCAGCCTTAAGCCACACCGGAAAACAAAAAGGCGCCACAAAAGCGGCGCCTGTTTTGAGGTCGATCAGCGAGCGCCGCGGGCGCCGCCAACGAGGCCTTCACGCTGCGCACGCTTGCGAGCGAGCTTGCGAGCGCGACGAACGGCTTCTGCCTTTTCGCGAGCGCGCTTTTCAGATGGCTTTTCGTAGTGGCCGCGCATCTTCATTTCGCGGAAGATACCTTCGCGCTGCATCTTTTTCTTGAGAGCGCGGAGAGCCTGATCAACATTATTATCGCGGACGAGTACCTGCACGTGTATTCCCGTATCGGTTAGAATTTCGGTTAAGCCTGAGGCCGTTCGGGGGTCTTTTAACGATTTCAGCCGGTCTGACCGGCCGAGCAACGCCCTAAGGCTCCCAAGCTTCGCAACGGAAACGCTGCAAATTGGTGCTGGCTAATACCAGAAAGAGCCCCGGCTGTCCACCTCAACATGCAACTTTGCCCACCGCTGTTAGGAAATACCGTCCTTACACCAATTCACTATGGTTCGCGCGGGCCGAATGCGCTAATGGACCCGCTGTTTCCCGCGTAATTCGGCCTCATTAGTCGTCCAGAAGGAGACATTGTACGGCGCTGCCGATCTTTCGGCGGCGTTTCCCTTTTCTGATTCCATTTGTTTGTTTCATGTCCCTCCGCAAGCGACTCGTTATCCAGTTCACAGGCTATGAAGGCCTGCACCCCAAAGCCGTCCGTGTGCGCCACGCGCAAGTGTTGAAAGATTTCGACCGGCTGTGGAACGCCAAGACGAAGCTGCCGCCCATGACGGACGAACCAAACGATAGCGGCACGACAATGGCCGTGACACAAGGCAATGGCTGGCGTACGGAGACCGAGTTCTGCCAGTTCGGCACCGCGGATATTTTCGATGATTATGCCGCGCGCTCGACACCGAAGAGAATGCTGACCGGCTTCTTCGCCTTCATGAACATCCTGTTTACGGGCACGCTCTGGCGCTACCTGACAACGAGCTGGCGCTTCGTGCTGTTCTTCCTGTGGCCCTTCCTGCTGTCGCTTGCCATTTTGGCCGTTGCAGCCCTTATCGCCACTGCGCCGGTGCTGGTTGGCTTTTCGGTACCGCATCTTCTCTGGTCTGCCCCGCTCGCCGCCTTCCTTGCAACGCTTCTGGTGCGCAAGCCCGGCGACAAGTTCTTCATGTCCTATCTGCTCGACGACTGGTCGGCAGCCTATGACCGCATTCACGACCGCAATGCGAAGCTGAACCAGCGTCGGACGGCCTTCGCTGACGCGCTGATGCGCAAGATCGAAGAAAGTCAGGCCGACGAGGTCATCATCGTCGCGCATAGTCTCGGCACCGTGCCAGCTGTCGAGGCGCTTGCCGCCGTTCAGCGCCAGCGTCCCGAGCTTCTGATAAGGCAGCCGGTATCGCTTCTGGCCGTCGGCTCCTGCCTGATGATGATCGCGCTGCATCCACGGGCGAAAGCGCTGCGCGAGGATGTGCGCGTCGTGCTTCAAGATAGCCCGGTCCTGTGGTCGGAATTTCAGGTACTGACGGATATCATCCATTTCTACGGTTCAGACCCGGCCAGCGCCCTGAAGATCAAGACGGCAAACCCGCCGCTCATTCATCGCATCCGCTTCAAGAATGTGCACAGCGAAAACCGCTACAAGCGCTCCAAGGGCAACTTCTTCCTGATGCACCTTCTCTATGTGCGCGGCGCCGAGAAGAAGAATTTTTACTACCTAGGCATGTTCCTGCATGGCCCGTTTTTCTTTCGCGAGCTGATGACCACGCATAAAGGAAAAGCCGCCCCTCTCGATGAAGAAGGACGGCTGCCGGTGCAATATCGCGAAGCGGCCTGATGCTCAGTCTTGCGGCGGCTCCACGACGGCTATCGTCAGCCAGGTGGCCGTCAACGCAGGCTTGAGCGAGTTTTCGATTTCAAGCGTCACGTCGTAATAATTCACGACGCGGCCCGATGGGCGAATATCCGCATCGGCCAGCTTGAAGCGCGCGCGCACCCGTGCGCCGGTCTTGACCGGCGACTGGAAGCGCAGCTTGTCGAAGCCGTAATTGATGCCCATGGTCGCGCCTTCCAGCATCGGCAGCGCTTCATAAGCCAGCGTCGACAAAAGCGACAGCGTCAGAAAGCCATGCGCAATGGTGCCGCCAAAAGGCGTTTCCTTGGCCGCGCGTTCCGGATCGACATGGATGAACTGGTGATCGTCGGTTGCATCCGCAAACTGGTTGATCATTTCCTGCGTGACTTCGCGCCACTCGGAACATCCGATTTCCGTGCCGATTGCTTCGCGCAACTGGTCGAGCGTGATTGCGTCTTTCATTGGCTGGCTATTCCTGCTGAACTGATTTGCCCTTTGTTTACCTTATAAACTTCAGGCAGCAACCAGAATTTCCCGGGCGATATCATCCCAATGCGTGAAAACCTGATGCGCACCCTTGGACGACAGACGCTCGGCATGGCCGTCATAGGTATGCGCGCCGCCTGTATAACCAAAGGCGGTCATGCCCGCTGCAATCGCGCCTTCGACACCGAAGGGCGAATCCTCGATCACCACGCAGCGCGCCGGATCGACGCCCATCTTGTCGGCGGCGAACAGGAACAGATCGGGCGCAGGCTTGCCGCGCTTCACCATGCTGGACGAATAAACCGCATCGCCGAAATAATGGCTGATGCCGGTCTTCTCCAGACTGAACGCAATACGCTCCGGGTGCGAGGACGATGCCACGCAACGCTTCTGCGGCAGTTCGCGCAGGAAATTGGCGATACCCACGGTCGGCTCCAGCGATTCCGCAAAAAGTGTGCGCGTTGCTGGCCAGAACTCGCCATCGACGCCATCTGGCAGGCGATGGCCGGTCATATCCTCGATCATCTTCATGATATCGGCCTGTTTCATGCCGATGCCCTTGGCCACCGTGCCCTGCGGCAGCTCCATGCCGTGGCTGGCATAGACCCGCTCGAAAGCGAGGCAGGACAGAACTTCGCTATCGACGAGAACGCCGTCGCAATCGAAGATCACAAGATCAAAGGGGGATACACTGCTCATTTTGGCTCCAGTGGCCCTATAAAGGGATGCATATTTTGTCGCGCTGATTGGGGGTGCGCGCCTGTCGGTGTTGATATAGAGACTGTTCGTCTATTACGCACCTATATCAACACAAGCGTGACAAATTTATCTCGCCTGTGTGGCTTTGACATTTTGCGGAGAGTTTCATGACGACAAATGTGGCACTGGTTGGACTGGCACGCGATCTTGCAGCGCGGGCTGAAACCGGCAAGCCGATCCGCATCGGTCTGATTGGCGCTGGCGAAATGGGCACCGATATCGTCACGCAGGTGGCGCGGATGCAGGGCATCGAAGTCGGCGCACTTTCCGCCCGCAGGCTGCCCAACACATTCAAGGCCGTGCGCACCGCCTATGGCGATGAAGACAATGCGCAGGAAGCCAACAGCGAAGCCGCGATGACCCGCGCCATCGAGAGCGGCAAGATCGCCGTCACTGGTGACAATGACCTGATCCTCTCCAACCCGCTGATTGATGTCGTCATCGACGCCACCGGCATTCCGGAAGTGGGCGCTGAAACCGGCATAAAGGCCATTCGCAACGGCAAGCATCTCGTGATGATGAATGTCGAGGCCGATGTCACCATCGGCCCCTATCTCAAGGCCGAGGCCGACAAGCAGGGCGTGATTTATTCGCTGGGCGCTGGAGATGAACCGTCATCCTGCATGGAGCTGATCGAATTCGTGTCCGCCATGGGTCACAAGGTCGTGGCCGCTGGCAAGGGCAAGAACAATCCGCTCAATTTCGACGCGATCCCCGACGATTATCAGGAAGAAGCAGACCGCCGGAACATGAATGTTCGCTTGCTGGTCGAATTCGTCGACGGTTCCAAGACCATGGTTGAAATGGCGGCCATCGCCAACGCCACCGGGCTTGTGCCGGACATTGCGGGCATGCACGGCCCAAAGGCCGCAATCGACGAGCTGAATCGCACCCTGATCCCGAAGGAAGACGGCGGCGTTCTCAACAAATCCGGCGTGGTCGATTATTCCATCGGGCGCGGCGTATCGCCGGGCGTCTTCGTGATCGCCAAGATGGAGCATCCCCGTCTCGTCGAGCGTCTGGAAGATTTGAAGATGGGCAAAGGCCCGTATTTCACCTTCCACCGCCCCTTCCACCTCACCTCGCTGGAAGTGCCGCTGACCGTGGCGCGCGTGGTGCTGCACGGCAAGACCGACATGGTGCCGCTGCCGAAGCCGGTGGCGGAAGTCTGCGCCGTGGCCAAGAAGGATTTGCAGCCCGGCGACCGTCTCGATGCCATTGGCCAATATTGCTATCGCTCGTGGATCATGACGACGCCGGAAGCGCGTGCGGCAAAGGCCATTCCCTGCGGGCTACTTCAGAACGGCTCGGTTATCGCGCCCATTAAGAAGGGCGAACTCATCACCTACGCCAATGCTGCCCCGCAGCCCGGCTCGAAGATCGCGGAACTGCGCGCTTTGCAGGATGCGATGTTAAGGGAGTAAGGGAGTAAGGGAGTAAGGGAGTAAGGGAGTAAGGGAGTAAGGGAGTAAGGGAGTAAGGGAGTAAGGCAATACGGTCCGTATATTTGCAAGTCAAACATACTCACCTATTCCCCTACTCCCCTATTCCCTTCTTAATGATCCAACGCCTTCACAATACTCTCCACCATCTTCTTCGCATCGGCGAAGAGCATCATGGTGTTGTCGCGGAAGAACAGTTCGTTTTCCACGCCCGCATAGCCGGAGCCCATGCCGCGCTTGATGAACAGAACCGTGCCTGCCTTGTCGACATCAAGGATCGGCATGCCGAAGATCGGTGACTTCGGATCGGTCTTCGCCGCCGGATTGGTGACGTCATTGGCGCCAATCACGAAAGCCACATCGGCCTGCGCGAATTCCGAATTGATGTCTTCCAGCTCGAACACTTCATCGTAAGGCACGTTGGCCTCGGCCAGAAGCACGTTCATATGGCCCGGCATACGACCAGCCACGGGATGGATGGCGTATTTGACTTCCACGCCTTCCGCCTTGAGCTTGTCAGCCATTTCACGCAGCGCGTGCTGGGCCTGCGCCACCGCCATGCCATAGCCCGGCACGATGATGACCTTGGAAGCGTTCTTCATGATGAAGGCCGCATCGTCGGCAGAACCCTGCTTGACCGGACGCTGTTCAACCTCGCCAGCCGGGCCGCCAGACGTATCGCCGCCAAAGCCGCCGAGAATGACCGAGATGAACGAACGGTTCATGCCCTTGCACATGATGTAGGACAGGATCGCGCCCGAAGAGCCGACCAGCGCGCCGGTGATGATCAGCGCCAGGTTGCCAAGCGTGAAACCAATGCCTGCCGCTGCCCAGCCCGAATAGGAATTGAGCATGGAGACCACGACCGGCATATCCGCGCCACCGATTGGCACGATGATCAGCACGCCGAACACCAGCGACAGAAGCACGATCAGCCAGAACACGAAATGGCTTTCGGTATTCACCAGCACAACAACCAGCAGCACGATGGCTGCGGCAAGAGCCGCGTTGATGACATGGCGTCCCGGCAGCATGATCGGCTTGCCCGACATGCGACCGTCAAGCTTGAGGAAGGCGATGATCGAGCCGGTGAAGGTGATCGCGCCAATGGCGACGCCCAGCGACATTTCGATCAGCGCCTGACCGTGGATCTGGCCCACTTCGCCGATACCGAAGGAATGCGGCGAGTAAAGTGCGGCAGCGGCCACCAGAACGGCGGCAAGACCGATCAGCGAGTGGAACGCGGCAACAAGCTGCGGCATGGCCGTCATGGCGATGCGGCGCGCGATGACGGCACCGATACCGCCGCCAATGGCGATGCCGACGACGATCAGTGCCAGACCGCCGAAGCTTGGACGCGCTAGCAGAAGCGTGGTGACGATGGAAATCGCCATACCGATCATGCCGTACATATTGCCCTGACGGCTGGTCGTCGGATGCGACAGGCCGCGCAGCGCCAGAATGAACAGCACGCCGGACACGAGATAAAGGAAGGCTGCGAGATTAACGCTCATAATGGTTCAGCCTCACTTTTCTTTTTTCTTGTACATGGCGAGCATGCGCTGGGTGACCAGAAAGCCGCCAAAAATGTTGACGCTCGCCAGAATGAGCGCAATGAAACCGAAGCCGGTTGCCCAGCCCGAAAGAGAAAGGCCAACCGCCAGAAGCGCGCCCACCACGATCACCGATGAGATGGCGTTGGTCACGGCCATCAGCGGCGTATGCAGCGCAGGCGTAACCGACCAGACCACGTAATAGCCGACGAAAATCGACAGGGTGAAAATCGCAAAGCGGAACACGAACGGATCGATCGCGCCGCCCGATGCGGCATGCGCGGCAGCCGCCGCAGCATCGCCCAGACCACCGGCATTTTCCGCAGCCTGACGGACGGCATCCGCGGCCTGGTTCAAGCTCTCAAGAGCTTTATCGAGACTAGTTTCGGCCATTATGCCTCTCCTCCATCAACTGGAGACTTGGGGGAAGACGAAGACTTTGCAGCGGCCTTCGGTGCTTTTGCAGGCGCTTTTTTCGCCGCTTTCGGTGCAGCAGGTTTCGCTGCATCGCCAACGACTTCTGCCTTTGCGACCTTCGGCTTTGGTGCGGCTTTCGGCTTTGCAGCCGGTTTTTCAGCGACAGCAGCAGGCGCGGCATCGGCCTTGGCGAAGGCCGGGTGCAGGATCTTGCCCTGATGGGTCAGAAGCGTCGCCTTGACCAGTTCTTCTTCCGGATCGATCTTGAGAAGCTTGGTTTCCTTGTCGACCAGCGTTTCCACGAAAGCGATCAGGTTGCGTGCATAAAGCTGCGAGGCACTCGCGGCAATGCGGCCCGAAACGTTGAGATGACCAACAATCCGGACGCCATTGACCTCGGCGATCTGACCGGCGACAGCGCCTTCGACATTGCCGCCGCGCTCGACCGCGAGATCGACCAGCACGGAACCCGGACGCATGGAAGCAACCATTTCCTTGGACACCAGACGCGGGGCCGGACGGCCCGGAATGAGCGCCGTGGTGATGACGATATCCTGCTTGGCGATATGGTCGGCGACGAGTGAGGCCTGCTTCGCCTGATATTCCTTCGACATTTCCTTGGCATAACCGCCAGAGGTTTCGGCAGCCTTGAACTCATCATCCTCGACGGCGATGAATTTCGCGCCGAGCGAGGCGACCTGTTCCTTGGCGGCCGGGCGAACGTCGGTTGCCGTCACGACCGCACCGAGACGTCGTGCCGTTGCGATGGCCTGAAGACCCGCAACGCCTGCCCCCATCACGAACACCTTGGCGGCTGGAACCGTACCCGCTGCCGTCATCATCATCGGCATGGCGCGGTCATAGACTTCCGCCGCGTCGATCACCGCCTGATAACCGGCAAGGTTCGCTTGGCTCGATAGCACGTCCATCACCTGCGCACGGGTGATGCGCGGCATGAATTCCATCGTGAAAGCCGAAACGCCAGCCTTGGCAAGTGCTGCCACCGCGTCTTCATGACCATAAGGGTCCAGCATGGCAAAAAGCGCCGCGCCCGATTTATACCCTTTGAGTTCCGTATCCGTAGGACGGCGCACTTTGAGGACAACGTCTGCCGTTTTGGCATCCGCTGCCGTGCCGATGCGGGCGCCGGCTGCCGTAAACTCGGCATCGGGGATGCGCGATTTCTCACCGGCGCCTTTTTCCACAACGACATCGAAGCCGAGCGCGATGAATTTCTTCACCGTCTCCGCCGATGCCGCAACGCGTGTCTCGTTGGGGTCACTCTCTAGCGGGATAAATAACGTCTGGGCCAAGCTGGTTTCCCTTTCATGGTCTTGATCCGGGCTTGATCCGGCCTTGCGGTCGGGCAGAATTGCGAGCCTCTCAAATGAGGCTCTTTCATAAGAACTGATATTGACACGACAGTTGCAAATTCGTCAGGCCGTGGCGAAACGAGTGATTTTCGAGCACCGGAGCGGAGCGTACTTTTGGGTACGCGAGCATCGGTGCGCAGGAAATTGCAGGTTGCAGCCCGGCATGGCGAAGAATGCGACTGTAGTGCTAAGACATGCATAAAACCTCGGCATGGTAACCCACGCCAAGGCATTCGATCAAATCATGCGGGGTTAATCCCGGTTCGCTCTTAGATCTTGCTGCATTTTCGCAAGGCCGGATGTCGTCATCCAGCCCGCGTCAATGCGCTAGAGGATGAACCAGGCGGCGACGCAGACTAGGACAAATAGAATGGTCGCGGAAAAGAAACCACCAGCGAAAAAGCCGAACGCCATGGCAATCATAAGGGCGACGAGCGCCACCGTGCCCCATTTAACCAGGCCCGTGAAACCGGCATAAGTTTTCTCATGCTCAGCATAGTCCATCGGTGCGCCAAGTTCAGCCGGAGCCGTCGTATGATGTTCTGCCATTTTCGTTCCACCCATTCAGATTTTCCACCCAACATCCATGATGTTAAGCGAAAACACCTGCAATCTTCAACGTGTCCGCAACAAAAGCCCGGCCTATACGGCAAGTCTTTTCGTCGCAGCCAACCCTCTCTCCGCATGAAGCGGTTCCGCAGTGTTCGTAAATCGAATTCACGCGATGCGCTACATTTAAATGTTTAGAACAGTTTATGCGCCGAGGCCGGTATATTTCGCGGTCGCCATGATGGTCAGCGGCACGGAGCCGCCCCGCATATCGGCAAACATCGCCTGCCGCTCGCGCGGTAATGACTTGAAGAACGGGAAGCGCACCGCAACCGCATCGCGAATATTGCGGATCGGCGCTGCACCCAGCCCGACCTTGATGCCATAGCCCGCATGTTCGCGCGCATCGGCCATCATCGTCGTGCCGAAGATGCGCTTGTAAAAGGCCATATGCTCAGGTTTCACCGAGGCAAGGCATTGATCTGCCACGAAAAATTCTGACGCCATCGCCGCAATGCGCAGTGTGATATAGGGGATGGCTGGATATTCGCTCAGCAATTCGGGATCGGCGGCAAAGCGGGTCGGATCGACGAAATGCATGCCGCTATTGAGCAGCGGATCGAGAATATCGGGAAACAGAGCATAGCTCGTTCCCTTGCGATGATCGGGCGTGATGTGATGAATGCGCAATGTGCTGACAAGCTGCCCGTCGACATGCACGCCATAGACGAAAGCGTGGCTGTCCCGGTCGATATCATCGATGATGGACGGTACTTCGGCTTCGTCCATCACATTGCGGGTGCGATAGGAGCGATAACGAAGCCGACCGATCTCTTCCAGATCCTCCGCATGGACAATTCGCCTATACTCGACACGATCCAGAAAATGCAGCAGCTGTCGCGCAAAATTGGATAGCGGCGGCTTCTCCCCCGAAACAGCTGAATCAGTCATATAAGCGATTTCCGCACCACCAAATCATGCAAATCATGCACTTCAATTCAGCGCGCAGAATAAGCAGCTTTCCCTTCATGTAAAGGTATAAGTTCAACCGCATATACCCCGCCGCGCCATTTTTGAGACATAATATTGCCACAGATTCGCCACATTGAAATAGCGTTTTTGGTGGGCCACCGTATGATAAATGCGCGTTAAACTGCATTTCAGGGCCTTTTGCCGTGTTTGCCGTAATTGGATGACCGGTCCGGCAACCTGTTTTTCATTCTTGAAGCGAAGTTCAGCGCATCCGTCGCGCGCAATTGTCACGGGGCGCGGCCTCGACCCAAAAAATCAGGCAACCGTACGGCCGCCCTCGCGCCATGTGACGGATTTCGTCGTCATCGAGCCGATCGTGTCGGCGGGCAGCGGCATGCCGAGAAGATAACCCTGCACCAGATCGGCACCGGCGGCAACGCGGATCAGCGCCAGCTGTTCTTCGGTTTCCACGCCTTCGACGGTCACGCCGAGACCAAGCTCGTGCGAAAGCTGCGTCACACCGCGCAATAGCATCAGCGACCGGCGGTCGGTGGTGATGTCGCGCACAAAGGAACGGTCCACCTTCACCTTGGTCAGCGGCAGCGTGTTGAGATAGCTCAGGCTGGAATAGCCCGTGCCGAAATCGTCGAGCGCAATGTTGATGCCCGCATTCTTCAGCCGCTGCAGAACCATGGATGTCTTGTTGCGGTCGGCAATGATCGCGCTTTCCGTCACCTCGACTTCGAGACGGTGTGCAGGCAACCCGGATTTCTGCAAGGCGGCGGCGATATCGCGGGCAATCTCGCTGCTTTTCAGGTCGATGGCCGACAGATTGACGGAAACACCGATACGGTCCCCCCAGGTCAGGCAATCCATGCAGGCCTGTTCCAGCATGAAGCGGGTGATATCGGTGATAATCCCCATTTCCTCAGCCAGCGGGATGAATTCCGCAGGCGGCACATTGCCCAGCTCCGGATGCTCCCAGCGCGCCAGTGCTTCACAAGCAACAATGCGCAGAGACTGCGCACTGACGATGGGCTGATAGACGACCTTGATTTCATTATTCCCGATGGCCTGCCGGAGATCGGCCTTGAGCTTCTGGCGGCTGCGATATTTGGTATCCATCGCGCCGACGAAAACCGCCCACTGCCGGTCTTCATGACCTTTTGCTTCGTAAAGCGCCAGATCGGCATTGATATGCATATTTCCGACATCGCAGCTTGCGATATTCTCAATCGCGATACCGGCGCTGATCTCGATATGCACATGATCGCCATCAAGATCATAAACGCCGGACACGACCGAGGTGATATGATCCATCACGCTGGTAATTTCGGCTTGCGTCTGAAGATTGAACACAAACACCACGAACTCGTCGCCGCCGAATCGTGACACCACAAAGCGCTGCTGGTCGAGCGAATAAAGCCGCTCCGCAAACAGCCGCAACAACACATCGCCCGTGTGATGGCCAAGCGTATCGTTGACATGCTTGAAGTGGTTGATGTCGATGACGACCAGAGCGGCAAAACTGTCGGACGGCTGGTGGGCGCGCAGCGTGCGCACCATGGTCTCGAAATAATTACGGTTCGGAAGGCCGGTCAGACCATCGAACCGCGCCATATGCTGAATGCGGGCTTCCGCCTCGACACGCTGCGTCACGTCCTCGAACATGAGAACCGCGCCGTCGCCAACAGTCTGGTTGCCGATACATTCTATATAGCGCTCGCCGGAAAGTTGAAAAATGTCGCGTGTCTTGCGCCCGGCAACGAGGTCGGTCATGCGGGCGCGTACATTGGTCATGTCATTGTGCGGAAACAGCCCTTCCCGCGCGCAATAGCGCAGCAGCACTTCCAGCCTGCGCCCGTGCAGCTTGGTGTGTTCGGCGATCCGCAGCATCGCCTTGGCCTTGTTGTTGATGACCGCAATGCGGCTCTGGCCATCGAGCATGAGAAGGCCCTGCGGCATATTGTTGAGCGCGGCATCGAACCGACCGGCCACAATCGACAGGCGCCGCTTGCCCATGACGGCAGCGAAGAGAAATTCGCGCAGGCCGTTCGCCATCTCGATATTGGACAGGAAATACGGGATCAGCAGCAGGCCGATAATGATGTGAAAGGGAGTCCCCGCAAGCACGAGCCCGGCCAGAACCGGAATGAGCGTGCAGATCGACATCAGAACGACCGCCTTCGCCGAGGCATAATTGCGCCCGACGATGGAAACGACGGAAGCCAGCAAGATGGTCAGGCTCGCCAGTTCGGCAAAGGGATCGCGCAGCACGAAGATCGAGAAGAAGCACAACATGCCGAGCGTTGCGCAGACCAGCGAAGCGCCTATGAGATAGCGCAATTCCCAGCGGTCGAGATCGGCAGATGTGAGTTGGGTCAGCCTGGCGCGATCGAACTGCCGCATATCGTAGAGACGACCGAGAGCGACCACAGCAAAAAGCCCGGCAAAGCCGATGAAATGCCAGTCGAGTGTTTTTACATAAATGACGACACAGGCCACCACATGGGCCAGCAAGCCAAACCAGAGCGTAGTGCGATTACCATAAAGTGATCGCATGAAAGAAAGCCGCACGTCTGCAGGTATGTCAGGTTTACGGCTTCGCCACATGTCCTTGCTTGTGTCCCTATCGTGAGGGCGATTATTGCACTAATGACTTAAAAATATCTTTCGCGAAATGAAACCACAAGCTGTTACCACCGCCACCATAAGATGTATCCCAACTATTTTTACGGGAACAACTTATCTGCAAGCTGGAGAACAGCAATACAACCATAAGCTTTTAAAGCGACGAGCCTCAAACAATTTGACCGCGAAAGCAGAGCGCGAAAACGGGCTGTATTTCGCCTTTCCCGGCATCAGCTCTTCACGGGTGATCTACAGCAAAACTAGAGAATATCGCCGGGATTTCACAAGCACTGGAGGAAACCCGGATGAAAGCCCGCCAGTGCCGGATAAATCGCTAGCTCGGATGGACACATTCAGAGACTGTGCCCACCATCCACATTGACGATTGTGCCGGTCATATAGCGGCTGGCATCCGAGGCCAGCATCAGCACCACGCCGTCAAGATCCTGCGGTTCGCCAAGGCGGCGCAGTGGATTACGCCCTTTGAAGTAGCCTGCGGCGGGTCCGCTGAGCTGTTCCTCGTTGATTCGGGTCGGAAACCAGCCCGGAGAGATCGCATTGACGCGGATATCGTGCCCGGCCCATTCAAGCGCGAGCGCGCGCGTCATCTGGGTAATGCAGGCTTTGGACATGGAATAAGCCGCCGCACCCTTCTGCGGCCTGTCGCCCAGAATGCTGGTCGTATTGATAATGCAACCGCCTGCGCCATGAGCGATCATGCGGCGCGCGGCTTCCTGCGCCACGAAGAAAGCGCCAGCCACATTGACCTCGAAAATATGCTCCAGCATATCGCGTGTGGTATCAAGCGCCCGCGCCATATGGGCCACACCGGCATTGTTGAACAGGGTCGTAATCGGCCCGAAACGCTGCTCGGCTTCATCGAAGGCGCGTATGATTTCGTCAGGATGGGTTACATCAGCCATGATTTCCAAAACTTCGCCGCCCGACGGACACAGGCTTTCACCGGCATGCGTGCGCGAAATGGAGATCACTTTTGCTCCATGGCCCGCCAGCACCTGCACCATGCGCAGGCCCAGACCCGAGGAACCTCCCGTCACGGCAATGACCTTGCCCCGGACGGAAAAAAGCTGATCGTCAGTCATGCATCCCCTCAACTGCCAATCCATTTTCACCCCGATTAGAGCATTTCCAGCAAAAGTGCGTAGCGTCTGCGCGGGGAAATCAATTCGCTGGACTGATTTCTTATCCCGCTTCGATGCGTAGGATAATGCTCAAAAACAAATAGATAGAGCGGTTCCACAAATCGTCTTAACCGGAACCGCTCCAGGACATTCATAACGGCATTTAACCCGTGCATAGAGGCAAAAAACGCTTCAAATCAAGACAATACACAAAAGCCGCGCGAGCGTGATGAAAAGACGACACTTCCTGCCAATTGCAGAAGCCTTCATTCACGCACATCTTATCCGAAAACTGTTTCACAGTTTTGAGGATGTGCTCTATTGCAGAAGGCTGAGAGCCAAATTCATGGATTTGAGTGCTATGTCGAAGTCCCGCCCCCTCATTGCCGTACCGACTGACGTCAAACCTTTCGAGAATTACACCTGGCATGCAGCGCCGGATCAATATCTGGCTGCGGCCATCGATGTCGCGCAAGTGACGCCGCTTCTGGTGCCAAGCTTCGGCGACAAGATGGATCTCGACGCCATTCTCGACGCGGTGGATGGCGTGCTGATCACCGGCTCGAAATCCAACGTCAACCCTGCCCTTTACGGTGTCGAACCGAGTGCGGCATTCGAACCCTATGACGATGCGCGTGACGCGACCTCGCTGCCACTGATCCGCGCGGCCATTGAAAAAGGCGTGCCGGTACTGGCGATCTGCCGCGGCATTCAGGAATTGAATGTGGCGCTGGGTGGCACGCTGGCCACCGAAATTCAGGAATTGCAGGGCCGGATGGATCACCGTGCGCCGCAATCCGAAAGCCAGGCCGAGCGTTTCGCGATCCAGCACCCGATCCGGATCAAGCCGGATTCATGCCTTGGCGCAATTTTGAAAGAAGACAGCGTAAAGGTGAACTCGGTGCACCGTCAGGCCATCGACCGGCTTGCGCCGCGCCTTGAAGTGGAAGCCGTGGCCGAAGACGGCACCGTGGAAGCCGTCTCCGTCAAGGACGCCAAGGGTTTTGTCGTCGGCGTCCAATGGCACCCGGAATATTGGGTCCAGTCCGATGCCCCCTCGCGGAAGATATTCGAGGCGTTTGGCGAGGCGGTGCGGGAGCATAGGGGAATAGGGGAATAGGGGAATAGGGGAATAGGGGAATAGGGGAATAGGGGAATAGGGTGCGTGACGCCGAGGCGTCTATCAAGCACTTTCTTCACATACTCCCCTACTCCCTTACTGCCCTACTCCCCTACTCCCTTAACGGATTCCGTCTCCGGCACCGGCGTGATCGCCTTGCCGGTATCGAACCACGCAATGAGATTATCGATCACCAGATCGGCCATGGCCTGACGGGTCTTGTGCGATGCGGATGCGATATGCGGCAGCAAAACCGTGTTGGGCGCATCGAGCAGGCCCTGCGGCACGGATGGTTCGTTGGAGAAAACATCCAGTCCCGCAGCCGCAATCGTGCCGTCATTCAAAGCCTTGGCCAGCGCGTCTTCATCGACCAGCGAGCCGCGACCGACATTGATCAGAACGCCATCGGAACCGAGTGCTTGCAGCACGTCAGCATTGACCGCCTTGGCCGTTTCCGCACCACCCGGCGCAACCAGAATAAGCGTGTCGACCGCCTTGGCCAGCTCAAGCAGGCTTGGATAATAATCGTAAGCGACACCTTCCGCCTTGCGGCGGTTATGGTAGGAAACCGGCAGGCCAAACGCTTCCACACGATGGGCGACCGCCTTGCCGATACGGCCAAGGCCGAAAATGCCGACCTTGCGTCCGCGCAGCGAAAGCTTCGACAGCGGATAGCGGCCTTCCTTTTCCCAGCGGCCCGCACGCAGGAATTCCTGCGACTTCGACAATTCGCGCACCGTATCGATCAAAAGGCCGAGCGCCGTGTCGGCCACTTCGTCGGTCAGTACGTCCGGCGTGTTGGTGACCATCACGTTGCGGGTGGCGGCATGTTTGGCATCGACGGCATCATAACCGACGCCGAAATTGCCGATGATCTTCAGATTGGGCAAAGCGTCGATGAGCGCGGCATCCACGGTGGACATGCTGGCAATGCCCTGCACATCGCCAGCCCAGGCCGCATCAACGAGCGCCGCGTCGCCGCGCGGGATGCGGCGTACCGAAAACTCACCCGACAGGCGTTCGACGGCATAATCGTTGAAGTTACCGAGCACCAGAACGGTTGCGTCGCGCTTGGTCATGACAATATTCCTCTGGGCATTTCGCAGTTCGTGGGAGACCGGTAGCCGGTCAGCTTGAACCGGACCCGGAGCGTGGAAATCAGGGCTGTTTGGGCTTGGACGTCGATTGCCTTATATGCAGTTCCGGCTTGATGAGTTCCTGCGTCGAGGCAACCTCGACACCGTTCAGCTGATCGAGCAAAGCGCGGGCGGCGCGGCGTCCGACCTCGCGCTGGCCGTTCCAGACGGTCGTAAGCGCAGGCGTTGCAATCGCCGCCTCTTCCAGATCGTCATAGCCGGTGACCGATATGTCGTCGCCCGGCACAAGCCCGGCGCGCGCGATGCCATTCATCAGGCCGATTGCGGTCAGGTCGTTCCAGCACACGGCAGCCGTCGGCTTGTCCTTCAAGGCAAGGAACTGCGGCGCGACTTCAAACCCGCCCTGTTTGGTGCGCGGACCCGCGATGCGCCAGTCGTCGCGCACTTCAAGCCCGGCCTTCTCCATCGCCTGAACATAACCGCGATAACGGTCGCGACCGGTCGAGGTCTGGTCAGTGCCGCCGATCATTGCGATGCGCTTGTGACCAAGCGAAATCAGGTGATTGGTGGCAAGGCCGACGCCATAAGCATCGTCGCCCCGAAACACGGGCGCATGCACGCCCTCGACGCTGCGCGCGATAAATACGACCGGCAGGCCGTTATCCTCGGCGATCTGGATATCTTCCGGCGGCGTACCGATGGCGGGCGACATGATCACCCCGTCGGCGCCAAGCTGCAAAAGCGTGTCCATGAAGGTGCGCTGCTTTTCCAGCTGGTCGTAATGGTTGGACAAAATGAAGGTCTGGCGGGACCGGTCGAGTTCCGATTCGATGGATTTCAGAATTTCCGCGAAAAACGGGTTCATGATGTCGTGCACCACGACACCGACAATCCCCGACCGCGACGTGCGCAGGCTCGCTGCCCTGCGGTTGTAGATATAACCGATGGCGCGGGCATGTTCCTTGATCTTCTCACGGGTCTGGTCGGCAACAAGCGGACTGTCGCGCAGCGCAAGCGAAACGGTAGCCGTCGAAACACCCAGCGCATCAGCGATGGTCGAAAGCTTGATTTTCTGGGCCAAGTCGCCTCCCCCAACGGTCCATGCTACGAAAGCCCCGCGTCACATGTCACAAGGGCGTCATCATTAAAACGGTTATGCCATTGCAATTATTGAATTGAAAGTATTTTTGGCATCAAGCTGAAACCGCCGCCGCTTATTCAGCTTCGTCGTCGTCAATGGCATCGGCGGACGGTTCTTCCGCCACACGCGACAGACCGCGCAGCGCCAGATTGCCTTCCATACGACCCAGCATTTTCAGGAACGTCTTGCGCTCTTTCTTGTCGAGGCCCTTCAGCATGTCCTTGTCGGTCTTGCGAATGGATTTCTCGATGGCCTTGATCGTCTCAAGTCCCGCCTGCGTCAGATAAACATGCGACTGGCGCTGGTCGGTATCGGATGCACGCTTGGCAACGAAACCCTGCCCTTGCAGGCGGGCAATCGTCTTGGTGATGGTTGGCGGGCGCACGCCAAGCCGCTGCGCAAGCACGCCGGGTGTGAGACCGTCTTCAGCGGCCAGTTGCAGCATGACCGCATCCTGTCCGGCATAAAGTCCCTGTTCCAGAAGCCGTGTGGCCAGAACTGTTCTTGAAAGACGCGCCACGGATTGCAGCCGATAAAGTACAACCGCTTTATTGTCCTTGTTCATCGCCACCTCACCCTTTGTTGCGACTTCATTCTGTCGCTCGATCGACATTGCCGGAGATGTTTATAGCGTAAAATATTGTCCGACTTATGAAACAACAAGGTTAAAAACATTTCGCTGAAGTGAGGGGCGGTGTTTTTACCGCTTGGGTTGCCCCCCCGGCGAACCGACGTTAGGTTCGACCACCAGAAAAAACAGTGAGGAAAATATGACGGAACTGCGCGATCAGAACAGCGATATGATTGTCGTCCTGCCCCTTGGCGCACACGAACAGCATGGCCCTCACCTGCCGTTCGAGACGGACACGATCATCGCGGAAGGCATTGCCGCGCGGGTTGGCGAGGCGATACCGGCTGGTCTGAACGTCAATTTCCTGCCGGTGCAGCCGGTCGGCTATTCCATCGAACACATGGATACCGAAGGCACACAGAGCCTCGCCTTTTCGGAAGCGGTCAACCAGTGGATCGGCATCGGCGAAAACCTGCATGCGGGCGGCATCCGCAAGCTGGTGATGCTGAACGCCCATGGCGGCAACTCGCCATTGATGACCATCGTGGCGACCGAATTGCGCGTCCGGCTCGGCATGCTCGCAGTCGCGACCAGCTGGACCCGCTTCGGCCTGCCGGACGGCCTGATCACGCCGGAAGAAAAGGCGCTCGATATTCATGGCGGCTTTATCGAAACCTCGGTGATGCTGGCGCTGCGGCCCGATCTGGTGGATATGTCGAAAGCACGCAATTTCAGCAACGCCCAGTCACGCTACGCCGAGGAATTCAAGTTCCTGCGCGCCTATGGTCCGCACGCATTTGGCTGGAAGATGCACGATCTCAACCCGGAAGGCGTTGCAGGCAACGCTGCCGCAGCAACGGCGGAAGCAGGCGAAAAGCTGATCGCCAATGCCGTATCCGGCTTTGTCGAACTGCTGCGCGATGTCCATCGCTTCGATCTGGTGCGGTTCAAATCCTAGGGTTCATACCGATGGCGCGAATGTGAAGGGGCATATGTAATAATATAGCATTGCATATGGCATTACTGTCGTCGTTCCCTTATATGAAATGTCCGATCCGAAGTCCCGGCATGCGCCTTTGCGCACCGACCGATCCGGGGCCGCAACGTCTAGAGGCATGATCATGAGCCAGGCTGAAGCCCAAACCACAGCAGAGGCGACCACTGAAGCTGGCCGCATTCCCGTTACCGTTCTGACCGGCTATCTGGGCTCGGGAAAAACCACCCTTCTCAACCGCATTCTGACTGAGAATCACGGCAAGCGTTATGCCGTTATCGTCAATGAATTCGGCGAGATCGGCATCGACAACGACCTGATCGTCGAGTCGGATGAAGAAATCTACGAAATGAACAATGGCTGCATCTGCTGCACCGTGCGCGGCGACCTGATCCGCGTGGTGGAAGGTCTGATGCGCCGTCCGGGCCGTTTCGACGCCATCGTCGTGGAAACCACCGGCCTTGCCGATCCGGTTCCGGTCGCGCAGACTTTCTTCATGGATGACGATGTGCGCGCCAAGACTGGCCTCGACGCCGTTGTCGCCCTCGTGGATGCCAAGCATCTGCCGCTGCGCCTCAAGGACAGCCGCGAAGCTGAAGACCAGATTGCCTTTGCCGATGTGGTGCTGATCAACAAGACCGATCTGGTGACGCCGCAGGAACTGGCCACCATCGAAGCAACGGTTCGCGCCATCAACCCGCACGCCATCATCCATCGCACCGAGCGCGCCTCGATCCCGCTTGAGCGCGTTCTGGACCGTGGCGCCTTCGACCTGAAGCGCGTTTTGGAAAACGATCCGCATTTCCTCGACCATGATCATCCCGATCATGTCTGTGGTCCGGATTGCGACCACGATCACGGGCATGACCACCATCATCATGACCACCACGGGCACCACCACCATGCGCATGATCACGACCATGATCATCATCACCATGACCACGATCATGTCTGCGGCCCGGACTGTGACCACGATCATCACCACCACGATCATGCCTCGCCGATCCACGATGTGACGGTTAAGTCTGTTTCGCTGCGGGCCGGTGATATCGATCCGGCGAAATTCTTCCCGTGGATTCAGAACATCACCCAGACGCAGGGGCCGAACATTCTGCGCCTCAAGGGCATCATCGCTTTCAAGGAAGATCCTGACCGCTATGTGGTTCAGGGCGTTCACATGATCATCGAAGGCGATCACCAGCGCGCATGGAAGCCGGAAGAAAAGCGGGAAAGCCGTCTTGTCTTCATCGGACGCGAACTCGACCCGGCTGAATTGAAAGCCGGTTTCGAAAACTGCCAAGTCAAATAAGAAATACTGGACACTGATGCCTACAGTTGCCCCGTTTGACCTCGAAGGTCATTGTCTTCATGCGCGCTTCATCGGCGACGTTCCTTTCTTTGCCATGGCCGATGGGACGATCCATCGGCTGGATAACGGCAACCAGAGTTCGACGGCCCATGACGGACTGTTGAGCGCTGTGGTTGCCGTTGACGGCAAGTCGCTCATCACCGGCGGCGAAGACGGTCGCGTCTGCCGCACCGATGCCAGCGGCACGGTGACCGAACTCGCCAAGGTCCCGCGCAAATGGATGACGGCTGTTGCAGCCGGTCCCGGCGGTACGGTCGGCTTTGCATCGGGCCGTTCGGCATGGGTGCGCAACTCTGACGGCAAAGTGCAGGAATACACGCAGGAACGCAGCGTCGAAGGCATTGCCTTTGCGCCGAAGGGCCAGCGGCTTGCGATTGCCCGCTACAACGGGGCGACTCTAATCTGGACCGGCACCGCCGCCAAGCCCGTCGAACTGGAATGGAAAGGCGCGCATATCGGCGTCATTTTCTCGCCCGATGGCCGCTTTCTCATCACCTCGATGCAGGAAAATGCCTTGCATGGCTGGCGTCTGGAAGACGCCAAGCACATGCGCATGACCGGCTATCCGGCAAAGGTGAAGGACTGGTCGTGGAGCGTGAAGGCCAAGTGGCTTGCAACATCCGGCGCGCCTGCGGCCATCGTCTGGCCTTTTGCGGGCAAGGACGGCCCGATGGGTAAGGCCCCGCTTGAGCTTGGCCTGCGCGGCGACAGCATGGTAACGGCGGTTGCCTGCCATCCGGTCGAGGATATCGTCGCCATTGGTTATAATGACGGCATGATCATGCTGGTTCGTTTTGCCGATCAAAAGGAAGTTCTGCTGCGCCGCCCCGGCAAGGGCGCCATCTCCAGCATGGGCTGGGACGATCAGGGCCACCGCCTCGCTTTCGGTTCGGAAGTGGGGGATTGTGGCGTCGTCTCTTTAAGGGATTAGGGGAATAAGGGAGTAAGGCAGTAGGGGAATAGATTTTAAAAGAGTGTCAGGCGCTTCTCGCCCAACATACTCCCCTATTCCCTTATTCGCCTACTCCCCTAACTCACGGTCTCCTCATCGACACCGCAGGCGCACCGTCTGGTCCGAGCGACGCGACCCACTGGCTGATTGCGGCGGCATCCTTGTCGCCGAGCATGTGATCGGCATCAATCGTGCGCGCATCGACGCGCGCGCCGCTGGAGCGCAGAAGCGCGGAAAGCGCGGGCGCAAAGGGTGAGTAGAGCTTGTCTTCCTCGCCGGTGATCGTCAGCACGCGCGTCTTGCTCAGATTGGCAACCGGCGCATTGTCCAGCACCGGCATCGAGCGCATCAGCACGGCACGTTTCACCAGATCAGGATGCAGCATCATGGTTGCCGCCAGGAGATTGGCGCCGTTCGAATAGCCCACGAAAGTCGCGTGCGTAAGATCGAGGTCCTTGTCGTCGGCAAGCCGCGTCAGGAACGTCACGAAAGCATTGGCTTCGAGCTTGATATCCTTCTGGTCGAACTTGACCGGCGTGATGCGCTTGTACCAGCGCGTGCCGCCGTCCTGCATGACACGACCGCGAATGCCGAGCAGCGTGGCGCGCGGCCAGATTTTCGACGCCAGAGGAACAAGGCTGGTTTCATTGCCGCCCGAACCGTGCAGCAGGATAACCAGTTCGTTGGATGCTTTTTCCGGCGTATAGAAGCGGTGGATGAACTGCCTGCTGCGGGAGAAATTCTGTTCCGGCGTAATTTCCGTATCCATCTTCTTCTCGCGCATGGTGACGCCTTCACCGAGCTTCGGGGCGCCTTCTTCTTCTTTCATTGAAGCGGCAATACCGCTCAGTGCCTTGCCCTGACCTTTCGTGGAAACAGCCACAGGCTGCCCCTCAGCAAAAGCCGAGCCGGTCGATACCATAAGCGCAGCCGCCAAAGCGGCAATAAACATCTTCTTTACCATGATCTCTACATAGCCAACGAGACGTTAACGAAGGTTTGAAAGTGGCCCCTCAACAAGGCGATTGAGCACGGCCTTCGCGGCGAATGGAACTCTCTTAACAGCAGAGATTTAGCAGGAATGTGGCGAAATGCACGAAAAATTACGACCTGTTACAATTCTGTTACATCTTCATTGTGAGGCTTATTCGCCATCACTAAAGCGTGAGCCACACCGAAGCGATGAAAACTCCTTGCTTTTGACGTGTTTGGCGAGAAAATCAGCTATTATGCGGGAGAAAGAGATCAACGCCCATGAGCAGCTTTAAATTCAGCCGCCTTTCGCATGCCCGTCTCACTTATGATGCCGTGACACCGAAGAACCTCTATCTGCATCGCCGGCAGTTTATGGCGGGCCTCGGCGCGCTTGCTACCGCAGGCTTTGCGTCGTCGGCATTTGCAGATCCGCTCAAGGCTGTCGCATCCGCCTATAAGGTCGATGAAAAGCTGACCCCGAAGGCCGATGTCACCAGCTACAATAATTTCTATGAATTCGGCACCGACAAGAGTGACCCCGCCGCCAATTCCAGCGATTACAAGCCGCTGCCCTGGAAGCTGACCATCGATGGGCTGGTGAAGCAGCCGAAAGAATTCGACATGCGCGAGTTGATCGACAAGATGCCGCTGGAAGAGCGCATCTATCGTATGCGCTGTGTCGAGGCGTGGTCGATGGTAATCCCGTGGATCGGCTTTCCGCTGGCAAGCCTGCTGTCACAGGTGGAGCCGCTCGGCTCTGCCAAATATATCGCCTTCACCGGTGTCGTGCGCCCGGAGGAAATGCCCGGCCAGAAGGGGCTGTTTCAGGTGCTGGACTGGCCCTATGTCGAAGGGTTGCGACTGGACGAAGCCCGGCATCCGCTGACCATCCTGGCGGTCGGCCTATACGGCGAGACGCTTCCCAACGCCAATGGCGCGCCGATCCGGCTCGTAGTGCCGTGGAAATATGGTTTCAAAGGCATCAAGGCCATTACCCGTATCTCCTTTGTCGAGAAGCAGCCGCCCACCTCGTGGCAGCAGCAGGCCGCCAATGAATATGGTTTCTATGCCAATGTGAACCCGGCGGTCGATCATCCCCGCTGGAGCCAGGCGACAGAACGGCGCATCGGTGAGGACAGTTTCTTCGCTTCCAGCCGCCGCCCGACCCTGCCCTTCAACGGCTATGCGGACGAAGTCGCGTCGCTTTATACCGGCATGGACCTGAAGGCGAATTACTGACATGGCAGCCGAGAGAATGGGTGCAACCGAAGGGGGCGCGAAAAAGCCGACGCGTCGCCAGACTGATGGCTGGAAGGTCTGGTTGCTGTATGCGGCGGGGTTTGTTCCGGCTGTCTGGACCTTCTATCTCGGCGCGACCGGCGGCCTTGGCGCCGATCCGGTCAAGACGTTCGAACATACGCTCGGTCTCTGGGCGCTGCGCTTGCTGATCCTGACATTGCTCGTCACCCCGATCCGCGACCTGACCGGCATCAGCCTGCTGCGCTATCGCCGGGCGCTCGGTCTTCTCGCCTTCTATTATGCGCTTATGCATTTCGCGACCTATATGGTGCTCGATCAGGCGCTGAATTTTCCGGTTATCGTCGCCGATATTCTCCGCCGCCCTTTCATCACCATCGGCATGATCAGTCTCGTGCTGCTGGTGCCTTTGGCGCTGACATCCAACAACTGGTCGATCCGTCGGCTCGGACGCCGCTGGACCAGCCTGCACAAGCTCGTCTATGTCGCCATTGCAGGCGGTGCGATCCATTTCATCCTATCCGTGAAAAGCTGGCCCGCAGAGCCGATCATCTATGCCGCTATCGTCGCAGCGCTGCTGCTGTGGCGGCTGGTGCGTCCCTACAGGCGCAATCGAAAGACATCCGCGCCGCGCCCGCGTGGAGAGGCTGTCGCCTTAAAGAAGTAACGGCTAATAGAAGAGCTTCTTTTTACAGATTCCAATGTACTGAACTAAATTTATCCATTTTTTGGATAAGCAATGACATTGCGCCGCAAATCATGTCAGTATCGCCGCCAATTCCACATTGATTACCACAACTGGCGAGCACTGAGGCCCATGACGTCTATTTTGAAATCGGCGCCCGTTCGCATCGCAGGCAAGTTTATCTTCATCCTTTTCGCTCTTATCTTTGCGATCTGGGCGAGTTTGGCGATGTGGTATCAGTTGCCCTTCGGCAGCGTTGTTCGCCAGGCGATCATCGCGCTGTGGTTGCTCTTCACCCTCTGGACCATAGCCGGGGAAAGGCGCTTCTCCTGCTGGCGCAAACGGCTGTTCTTCTGCCTCCTCGCGCTCATCATCCTCGGCTGGTGGACGACCATCCGCCCTTCCCTCGACCGCATGTGGGCGCCGGACGTCGCGCGCATCGTTACCGGCAAGGTGGATGGCGATATCGTCACGCTCACCAATGTTCGCGATTTCGAATGGCGCACGACGGAAGACTTTACCGAAAATTGGAAAGACGAAACCTACGATCTCAGCAAGATCACTTCGGTTGATATCTACCTGTCCTACTGGTCGAGCCCGGCCATCGCTCACACGCTGCTTTCATTCGGCTTTGCGGATGGGCGTCATGTGGTCTTCTCCGGCGAAATCCGCCGCGAGCATCATGAGGTCTTCTCGTCTATTGGCGGCTTTTTCCGAGAATTCGAGCTGGCGATGATCGCCGCCGAGGAACGGGACATCATCTATCTGCGCACCAATATCCGCAAGGAAGACGTCTACCGCTATCAGGTAAAACTGCCGCCCGGCCCGGCCAGACAATTGTTCCTGTCCTATGTCGAGCGCGGCAACCAGCTGGCCGCAAAGGCGGAATTCTACAACACGCTGACCACCAACTGCACGACCATGATCTTCGACATGGCGCGGCTGCTCGATCCAACATTCCCGTTCGACTATCGCATTCTGCTGTCAGGCTATCTGCCCGGCTATCTTTTCGACAATGGCTGGATCGAGAATGGCGGCTCACTGGAAGACGTACGCCAGCGCGCATCCATCGACGCAAAAGCGCAGGCAGGCGGACGCGACGGTTTTTCGCAACGCATCCGCGAATAAAAAACCCCGCTTCGCAGCGGGGCTTTCTCAAGCATTCGCGCTGGGATCAGATCGCAGCGGTGATGATGATTTCGACCTTGTAGTCCGGCGTTGCAAGGGCTGCTTCACCGGTTGCACGAGCTGGCGTGTTGGCCGGATCGACCCAGGCATCCCAGACAGCGTTCATTTCGGCGAAATCCTTCATGTCGGCGAGCCAGATGATCGCCTGAAGAATCTTCGACTTGTCCGAACCGGCTTCCTTGAGCAGGCGGTCCACTTCGGCCAGAACGGCCTTGGTCTGATCGGTCACGCTGGCGCCGGGCTCACCCACCTGACCGGCGAGATAAACGGTGTTGCCGTGGACCACGGCCTGGCTCATGCGTGGACCAACTCCGATGCGACGGATGCTCATGGTGAACTCCTCTGAATGCTGCTGCGGAAAGTGTTCCGCATTGGAAAAAATGTGCGCTCTCTTATGGAAGCCCAAGTGCCGTTTGGCAATGGCGTTGCCATGCGTGATCGCTTAAATTCGAAAACAGGAGGACCGACCATGGAGAAGCCGCTTGCCGACATCTACCGCGATTACATCGCCTGCCTGAACGGACAGGACTGGGAAAATCTCGGCCACTTTGTCCATCAGGCGGTCTCGCATAATGGCAGAGCTTTCGGACTGGCGGGCTATCGCGCCATGCTGGAGCAGGATTTCAAGGCGATCCCCGATCTCCAATTCAGTATAGACCTGCTGGTCTGCGAACCACCGACAGTCGCAGCCCGTCTGGCTTTCGATTGCACGCCCGTTGGCGTCTTTCTCGGCTTGCCGGTCAATGGCCGCAGGATCAGCTTCGCCGAAAACGTCTTTTACACCTTCGAGAAGGGACTGATTAAAGGGGTCTGGTCGATCATCGACAAAGCTTCTATCGAAGCACAGCTTTGATCGCATCTGCGGATTGACTCTTGAGGCCCCTCCCCCTATAAGCCGCGTCACGTTCGCCCGCGCGGGTCTACGGATGGTTTATGCTGTCCGCCGCAGGGAAAAGAACCAGCTCCTGTTCAATAGAGCATGATCCCGAATAAGGGTAACCGGTCTCGGACCAGATCATGTTCCACTGAAAAACAGAATTAAGAAGGGCCGCACACCGCGGTATTAAAAAAATGAAGCGCACTTATCAGCCATCCAAGATCGTCCGCAAGCGTCGTCACGGTTTCCGTGCACGCATGGCTACCACCGGCGGCCGCAAGGTTCTCGCCGCTCGCCGTTCGCGCGGCCGTAAGCGGCTTTCCGCTTAATCTTTGCCCGCGCAATCCGGGCCTGTTGAGATTCTGGCTATGGCGAGACGAA
The DNA here is from genome assembly GCF_022627935.1 of Ochrobactrum sp. C6C9. Lineage (NCBI taxonomy): Bacteria > Pseudomonadati > Pseudomonadota > Alphaproteobacteria > Hyphomicrobiales > Brucellaceae > Ochrobactrum > Ochrobactrum sp. C6C9. The sequence goes on from NZ_JABXGB010000018.1 coordinate 32,601, forward strand.
AATGGCGGCTTGCGAGAACCGGAGCGGAGTGTACTTTAAGGTACATGAGCACCGGAAGCGCAGAAAGCAGCCATTTGCAGGCCGCCAGAGCCTGAATAACAGCAGGGCCAAGCGCGGTGAACAAAGACATGAAAAAGCCGAAACAAATACTCCGCCTTCGTAAGAGAGCGGAGTTTTTGGCTTTAAGGAACGGTGAAAAGCGGCGTGGCCCGCTGTTTCTTCTCGAAGTCCGCGTGCGGACGGAAGAGGAATCGGCAGCCGCCAAAATTGGCGACAAGCCCCGCGCCGGCTTCACCGTCACCAAGAAGAACGGCAACGCCGTGATACGAAATCGCATCCGCCGCAGGCTGAGAGAAGCGGTACGTTGTCACGCAGGGCGTGACATGGCGCCTTCGACCGACTATGTGATCGTAGCGCGCGAGCAAGCTCTCACTGCGCCCTTTTCGCGACTGACCGATGAACTCACCCGCCGCATCAAGGCGAAGGGCGAGCGGAAAGGCGAAGGGAAACGCCGAACGGAAAGACCGGAATCAGGACCCGTCAATGGAAAATAAACGCAATTTCTTCATCACCATTGCCCTGTCCATCCTCATACTGACGCTGTGGCAAGTGTTTTATCTGGGTCCGAAAACGGAAGCCCAGCGGGAGCAGGCACGCATTGAGGAGCAGCAGCGGCAGGCCCAGCAGGCAGCCCAGGGTGGCCAGGCAGGCAACGGTGCGGGCGATACGCCACAGGCGCCAGCCGCTTCGGGCACAATTCCCGGCCATGGTGATGTGGCAGCCGCAGGCGGCACGCTGACCCGCGAAGCCGCAATCGCTCAGACTGAGCGCGTTCAGATCGACACGCCTTCGCTGCGCGGTTCGATCAACCTGACCGGCGCGCGTCTCGACGATCTCTTCCTCAAAAATTATCACGAAACCGTCGACAACAATTCTCCGAATATCGAACTGCTCGCGCCATCGGCGCTGAAGCAGGGCTATTTCGTTGAGCTCGGCTTCACCGGCAATGACACGACCGGCCCGGTTCCGGGTCCGAACACGGTCTGGTCCGTGGAAGGCAACAACAAGCTGACTCCATCCACGCCGGTCACGCTGAGCTATACCAACGAGAAGAACATCACCTTCAAGCGCGTCATCTCGGTTGACGACGCCTATATGTTCTCCGTTGACGACACGATCACAAACAATACCGGCGCACCGATTTCGCTGGCCTCTTATGGCCGCGTAACCCGCTTCAACCAGCCGGAACATGCCAGCGCTACCTATGTTCTGCATGAAGGCCTGATCGGCGTTATGGGTCAGGACGGCCTACAGGAAATCAAATATTCCAAGGTCGAAGACGACAAGGACATCTCGTTCAAGGACGTCATGGGCGGCTGGCTCGGCATCACCGACAAGTATTGGGCTGCAACGCTCGTACCGCCGCAGGACGAAAAGTTCACCGGCCGCTTCTCGCACTTCACCAATGATCGCCCGCGCTACCAGACCGATTTCCTCGGCGCGCCGATGACCATTGAGGCCGGCCAGTCGCATTCGCTGAAGAACCAGGTCTTCGCCGGTGCAAAGGTCGTCACGCAGATTCAGGCTTACGAAAAGCAGCTCAGCATCAAGCAGTTCGAACTGCTGATCGACTGGGGCTGGTTCTACTTCATCACCAAGCCGATGTTCTACCTCATCGACTGGATCTACAAGTTCTCGGGCAATTTCGGCGTCGCCATTCTGGTTGTCACCGTTCTGCTCAAGGGCCTGTTCTTCCCGCTCGCCAACAAGTCGTACAAGTCGATGGCGCGCATGAAGCTGGTTCAGCCGAAGATGACGGAAATCCGCGAGAAATACGCGGACGACAAGATGAAGCAGCAGCAGGAAATGATGCGGCTCTACAAGGAAGAGAAGATCAATCCGCTTGCAGGCTGCTGGCCGGTGCTGGTGCAGATTCCGGTGTTCTTCGCCTTGTATAAGGTTCTCTACGTCACCATCGAAATGCGCCATGCGCCGTTCTTTGGCTGGATTCAGGATCTTGCAGCGCCCGATCCGACATCGCTCTTCAACCTGTTCGGCCTTCTGCCTTTCGCAGTACCGCACTTCCTGATGATCGGCGTCTGGCCGCTGCTGATGGGCATCACAATGTTCCTGCAGATGCGCATGAACCCGACGCCGCCAGACCCGACGCAGGCTGCGATCTTCACCTGGATGCCGATTATCTTCACCTTCATGCTGGCTTCGTTCCCGGCTGGTCTCGTGATCTACTGGGCATGGAACAACCTGCTCTCGATCACCCAGCAGGGCATCATCATGAAGCGTCAGGGCGTCAAGATCGAGCTTTGGGACAATCTGAGGGACCTCTTCAAGCGAAAGCCGAAAGAGGCCAAAAAGTAAAATCTGAAAAACCCCGCTTAGGCGGGGTTTTTTATGCCGTCATGTTGACAATGCGGCCCATACCATTGATGCGTGTCACTGACAGAATAAAGCGACCAGGATAAGAACATTGAGCGAGCAGGATAAGAAGCAGGCGGCAATCAATGCGGCTCAGGCAGCGGCAGATGCGACCCGCGCGGCGCAGGCGGCACTGGTCGAGCAAGGCCGTGCGCTGTTCAAGAAGTCATGGATCTTCATCCGTGGCGTGCCGTCGATGCAATTCCTGCCGCCGGAAGGTCCGGTGGAGATCGCCTTTGCGGGACGCTCCAATGTCGGCAAGTCATCGCTGATCAATGCTCTGGTCAACAAGAAGGGCCTTGCGCGCACGTCCAATACGCCGGGCCGCACGCAGGAACTGAACTATTTCGTGCCGGACGGTTATTCCGGCGAAAACGGCGACCTGCCGCCGCTCGCCCTCGTGGATATGCCGGGCTACGGTTTTGCCGAAGCGCCAAAAGCCCATGTCGATGCCTGGACGCGACTCGTTTTCGACTATCTGCGCGGACGTACCACACTGAAGCGCGTCTATGTGCTGATCGATGCGCGCCACGGCATTAAGAAGAACGACGCCGAAGTGCTTGACCTTCTCGACAAGGCCGCCGTGTCCTATCAGATTGTGCTGACCAAGATCGACAAGATCAAACCGGCAGGCGTGCCGCGCCTGATGGCGGATACGCACAAGCTCACCTTCCGTCGTGCAGCCTGCTTTCCGGGCATTATCGCCACCTCGTCGGAAAAGGGCCTCGGCCTCGACGATTTGCGTGCAGCTGTGGCTCTGGTGATCAAAGAGTCATGATTTCAGCCTGACCTGTCCTCAGAGAGGACAGGTTTCCGGCAGGTCGTTCAGTCCCTGATTGCGGCGCTCGAACTGCACGTCGGTCTTTGCCCCGTCGCGGGTAATGCGCAGCACATAAATACTGTCGAAATCGTCGCCCGACCATTTGGGCACGCTATGCTTGTCGCCACCGTTCTCCTTGACGATGTCGCGCACCAGCTTGACGATCTGCTTATGCTCCCAGCCAACCAGAACAGTTGCATTGCGATAGGCAGGCGCTTCCAGCGCTTCTTCCAGCTTGTCGATATCTTCGAAACCGAAGCGCGTATCCACCGGCAGGCCAAGCGATATCGCGGTCGGTTCGACCGTGGCGAGCGGACGCACATAGGCATAGGTTCCGCCCTTGTCGTCCTTCTCCTCCGACGGATTGGGCGCGAAAATCGCAGCCGGTTTGCCGAACTGTTTTGCGATGATCGCGGGCAGTTTCAGCGCGCGATTCAGGCCACGGCAGTTCAACTGGCCCAACCCGTTTTCCGGCTTTTCGCCGTGTCTAACAAAGACCACGGTTTGCGTGGAGGATGCCGCCATCGCAATATTCTGGGCGGCATTGAGGGCAAGGAGTGACCCCACAACGGTCAAAATAAACCGGCGCATCGAAACAACTTTCTTCATGGAACCGTGAAACTATAAAATCATATTTTGCATAGAACATAGGCACATACATAAGAAGCCGTTTCCAGCAAACTATTCGTGAAAAATAAGCAGCGAGACCGTTTTCGCGGATTCCATTTGAATCAAAACCGGTCTAGAAAAGCCTGCCTCTTCTGCCCTGTCGCCAGCCATGGAGCCCGCGATGACGACCCTTGATAATCCCGAAATGCAAGCACAACTCCTCTCCGCCGCCCTGCCCTATATGCAGCGCTACGAGAACAAGCATGTCGTCGTGAAATATGGCGGCCACGCCATGGGCAATCCGGAGCTCGGCAAGGCCTTTGCCCGCGATATTGCGCTTTTGAAGCAATCGGGCATCAACCCGATTGTGGTGCATGGCGGCGGCCCGCAGATTCAGGCCATGCTGACCAAGCTTGGCATCGAATCCCGTTTTGAGGGCGGCCTGCGCGTCACCGACGAAAAGACCGTCGAAGTGGTGGAAATGGTTCTGGCCGGTTCCATCAACAAGGAAATCGTCGCTCTGATCAATGCCGAAGGCGAATGGGCCATCGGCCTGTGCGGCAAGGACGGTAACATGGTCTTCGCGCAGAAGGCGCACAAGACCGTTATCGACCCCGATTCCAACATCGAAAAGGTGCTTGATCTGGGCTTTGTTGGCGAGCCGGCGGAAGTCGACCGCACCCTGCTCGACCTTCTGGCGCGTTCCGAGATGATCCCGGTCATCGCACCGGTCGCTCCGGGCCGTGACGGCCACACCTACAACATCAATGCCGACACTTTTGCAGGCGCTATCGCAGGCGCGCTGGCCGCAACCCGTCTTCTGTTCCTGACCGACGTTCCCGGCGTGCTGGACAAGGACAAGAAGCTGATCAAGGAACTCTCCGTTGCCGATGCGCAGGCGCTCATCAAGGACGGCACGATTTCCGGCGGCATGATCCCGAAGGTCGAAACCTGCATCGAAGCAATCCGCCGTGGCGTGGAAGGTGTTGTCATCCTGAATGGCAAGACGCCGCATTCCGTCCTGCTGGAACTCTTCACCGAACATGGTGCCGGCACGCTCATCGTGCCATAAAGACCCATGACCAATAGTTCCAATCCTTCGGCCTTCACCCCAGCCTTTGAGCACGTCACTGACTGGGTGTTCGACCTCGACAACACGCTCTATCCCCACGCCGCCAATCTATTCTCGCAGATCGACGTGAAGATGACGAGCTATGTCGAAAACCTGCTGCAATTGCCACGCGAGGAAGCTCGCCGCATCCAGAAACAGTTCTATCTCGACTATGGCACCACGCTGAAAGGCCTGATGGAATGCCACCAGATCGACCCGGACGACTTTCTGCAAAAGGTTCACGATATCGACTATAGCTGGCTGAAGCCCGATCCGGCGCTCGGCGAAGCGATCAAGTCGCTGCCGGGCCGTCGCTTCATCTTCACCAATGGCGATCGCGGCCACGCCGAACGCGCTGCACGCCAGCTCGGCATTCTGGATAATTTCGACGATATCTTCGACATTGTTGCTGCCGGGCTGATGCCAAAACCCGAACGCGTCACCTATGACCGCTTCCTCGGCGCTTTCGGCATCGATGCCAGCAAGGCCGTGATGTTTGAAGATCTGGCACGCAATCTCGTCGTGCCGAAAGCGCTTGGCATGAAAACCGTCCTGGTGGTGCCGAATAATTTTGAGCCGACCTTCTCGGAAATATGGGAAAGCGACCCGGAATTTACCGATCAGGTCGATTATGTGACGGATAACCTGACCCAATTTCTGGAACAAATTATTGCAGGCAGATAGGCATTTTACCGGCCTCGAAAAATCAATCGATGCGGCGGCCCACCGCGTCCTCGACCGGCTGCCGCGCAATCGCCTGACCGATGGGCTGATCGAATTTCTGGTCTTCGGGCTGAAACAGGCATGGGCATGCCTGTTCGGCGGTGCCATGCTCGGCCTTATCATCCTCACCCGCTGGCTTTGGCCGGAAAGCGGCATCGGCGGTATCGCCAATATCGTCACCCGCTATGACTTTCTGTTCCTTTCCGCTGTCGCCATCCAGCTTGCCATGCTCGTCTTCAAGCTGGAGGCGTGGGAGGAAGCCAAGGTCATCCTGATTTTCCACGTTGTCGGCACGGCGATGGAAGTGTTCAAGACCCATGCGGGTTCATGGGTCTATCCTGAAGAAAACTTCTTCCGTATTGGCGGCGTACCGCTGTTTTCAGGCTTCATGTATGCGGCGGTCGGCTCCTATATGGCGCGCATCAACCGTATCTTCGATATCAGACTGAACCATTATCCGCCGCTCTGGACAACGCTGGTGCTGGCAGCCGCGATCTACGTCAATTTCTTCGCCCATCATTTCATCTGGGATATTCGCTGGCCGCTGTTTGCGCTGACATTCGCCTTGTTCTGGCGCACCAGCATGCATTATCGCGTGTTTCGTTTTCGGCACAAAATGCCTCTGCTCGTCGCCTTCCTGCTGACCTCGCTGTTCATCTGGTTTGCGGAAAATATCGGCACATGGTCGAAGGCCTGGCTCTACCCCAACCAGCACAATGGCTGGGTGCCGGTTTCGCTCGGCAAGCTCGGCTCATGGTATCTTCTGATGATCATCTCGGTGGTGCTGGTTACGCTGGTTCATCGCCCTCGCCCCTATCAGGGAGAGGAGGACGCCCGGTCTCCCGTTCCGGAACAGGCGGAAGCATAGCCCCTGCCTCCCGGTTAGAATCTGCCTGTAACATCGATGCTCGCACCATAGGCCATATCCCGGTTTACGGTGCGCGCGAGATAAGGCGTCACGCCCACACTCAAAACCTCGCTGAACGCATAGGATAAAGTGGTCGACAGGCTGCCACGCGTATGCGCCACATCCGCATCGAAGCTGAGCGCCCCGATATAATCGGCACTTGCCGTCACGCTCAGATCATCATGCGCGATGTCTTGTTCGATCTCTGCATTGATCAGCCACCGCACCTTGTCGCTTAACGGCATGGCATAGTTTGCCCCGAGATAGACCGCAGTGCGGCGCGACTTCACAGCCGAATAGGTGAACGGGAAATAAGCGTTGGTTTCCGTATAACCGTCCATCTTCAGATCGCTGTAACGCAGTCCGGCATAATAGCCGAAGACGGCACCGCTGGAGAGTTCATGCGAGCGCCCGGCTTCCAGCGACGCACCCCAGCCTTTGATCGTGCTCTCGCCCATGCCAGCCTCGGTATAATCCAGCATCTGCCGCGTGCGCTCGACATCGTAGCGACTGGCGGCAACCGAACCTTGCAGATACCAGTGGCCCGTCGTCGTCGGCGCACGCCAGCGGGCATAGAAACCGCCGCCAATATTGTCATTATCCCGGTCGAAACTATCCGGCATATCGCGCCAAAAAGAATGCGCCACGGTGATGCCCGCCAGAAAATTATCGGTAAAGGCATGCGCCATGGAAATCCAGTCAAGCGCATCGGTGGTCTCGCCCGAACGCCCGATATCCGCTGACAGCGAGTAGCAGCTCTCCCCCGCCTTTGCGACGTCGCAAGAGCGTTGCAAGCGCCCCAGTTTTCCACGCTGCGATTCCATCACCGAAAATGTATCCCCGGCCAGCGCAGCAACAGTTTTCGCCGTGTTGGTCACATCAACGGCGACCGATTGTATCGGCGGCGACCCGGTTTCTGTCCCCGGGACCTGCGGTTCTGTTCCGCCCGAACCGGGCGCCGGTGCAGGCGTTTCGGTAACAGGTGGCGGAGGATTTTGCCCATCGGGTGGCGATCCCGGCTGAGAACCGGACCCGGTTTCCGACCCTGGGGTTTCAGGCTCGGTTCCGCCCGAACCGGGCCCCGGTCTTGGCGTTCCGGTAACAGGCGGCGGCCCTGTCTCGCCCGGGTCGGGATCGGGCTTCGGTGTCGTCACTGGCGGAGACGAAATCAGCAGTTTCCAGACTGCCGCATGCGACACTCCGGATGCCAGCGTCGAGGTGCCCACCACGACCGTGCCATCAGCCGACATGGCCATGGCCGTCGACGACACACCGCCAAGTGTGCCGAGATCGGTTGGTACGGTGGCGCCATTCGCCCAGTAAACCGCGTGGGAATTGCCCTCCCTTGTGGTCGAAGACCCGACGATGATTGAACCGTCAGCCGAGATAGACGCAACGTCGGATGAATACCCGCCGAGCGTGCCAAGATCGGTCGGCGTGGTCGCGCCGGTCCGCCAGGATACCGCACGGAATTCGCCGAACTCATTGTTGGATACGCCCGCAAGCACGGAACCGTCAGCTGACAGGGTGAGAACATCAGAATAGTAGCCGCCAAGCGTGCCGAGATCAGACGGCGACAAGGCACCGTCAGTCCAAGTCGCGGCGTGGAGTTCTCCGTTGCTCGTCTCCGACTGCCCTGCAATGACGCGCCCGTTCGCGGATACAACATTTGCGGTCGACGTTGCACCACCAAGCGTTCCCAAATCGGTCGGCGTCAGCGCCCCGTTCATCCAGGACACGGCATGAGAAACATTGGGCGCATATTCCGCATAACCGACAATCACCAAACCATCGGCGGAAACGGCCTTGGCAAAGGATGTGTTGTTGTTGAGCGTTCCAAGATCGACTGGAGATGTTGCACCGTTCGTCCACTTCACTGCCCGGTTCTTGCCATCCGACTTTGTGGAATTGCCGATAATGATGCTGCCGTCAGCGGACAAGGCAACAGCATCTGAAAAATCGCCCCCCAGCGTTCCAAGGTCGGTGGCCATTGTCGCGCCATCCGCCCACGACACAGCGTGTTGCGCAGCGCCAATCGTCGCCCGCCCGATAATGAATGTGCCATCCGCCGAGACGGCATTGACGACGGAATTGCTGCCGCCCGTCACAGAAAGGACGGTCGGCGTGGCGATCCCCCCGGCCCACGATACCGCCGAAATGCCACCGGATGTCTGCGCCCTGCCCGCTATGACCGCCCCATTCGCAGACACGGCAGTGGCGAAGGCATCGCCAGCAAGCGCACCGAAATCAAGCGGCAGACCCGATTGTTTCACATCAGCGGCATGCGCCGGGCAAACAAAGACCATCATCCCGAGCAGCAACCCGGAAACATTCTTAAGGATCGCTTCCATTGCGACCTCTTAAATACAAATAGGATATGTTACGGGAATAGATCCTTTAATTATAATATTAGAATACATGATACCCCTCACAAAACCATGTATTTTTATTATAAATTTATTTTTAACTCCGGCAATATCAATTGTTCCATATTAGAACATATGATTATTATTTATAATTATTTATAATTACTTTTAAATAATATACACATCTACGGCAGCATTCTTTCATTACAAAAAGGCCCAACCTGAAAACAGATCGGGCCTTCTATTTGCCTTAAAACTCTGTCTAACCTTCGATCAGAGCTTGTAAAAATCCTTGATCTGATCCCAGGCTTCATCCGCCGTTTCGACGAAATTCAGAAGCTCGATATCGGCGGGCGAGATTGTACCCTGCTCGGCCAGAAATTCGATATTGATCGCCTTGGTCCAGAACTCCTTGCCGAACAGGATCAGCGGCATGCGCTCCATACGGTTGGTCTGGATCAGCGTCATCGCTTCAAACAACTCGTCCATTGTGCCGAAACCGCCCGGAAACACGCAGATCGCCTTTGCGCGCATCAGGAAATGCATCTTGCGGATCGCGAAATAATGGAAGTTGAAGCATAGCTCCGGCGTCACATAGGGGTTCGGCGCCTGTTCATGCGGCAGCACGATATTGAGGCCGATGGTCGGTGCACCGACATCGGCGGCACCGCGATTGCCTGCTTCCATCACGCCCGGTCCGCCGCCCGTCACCACGATGAATTCGCGATAATAGGTCGTGGCCGAATATTCTGAGCAAATCCGCGCGAATTTACGCGCTTCCTCGTAATAATGAGAATTGGCTTCGAGATTCTTCTTCTGCACCTCGTTCTTCGCCGCCCATGCCTCGCCGCCCGGCTCTGGGATGCGCGCGCCGCCGAACATCACCACCGTCGATTTGATGCCGCGGTCGGCAAGGATCAGCTCCGGCTTGAGCAGTTCAAGTTGCAGGCGCACCGGGCGCAGGTCACGGCGCGTCAAAAAATCGTCGTCCGTGAAAGCAAGGCGATAGGCAGGCGCTTCCGTCTGGGGCGTTTGCGGTACGGTTTTTGCCTGCTTGATCGCTTCCTCGGAATTCGGGAAAGGCGTCCAGCCAGACTTCTCCATCGGGTTCATGCTTCTCACCTGCTCCTTAAAACCTGTTACCAAACTCATTCTCAGGCCAAATGTTTAATCTGTCTCAAACATGTCGGACATTGTTCGAGAATGAGATCAAGAGCGCGCAATTGCGCCGTGATCATGATTGACCCATTTGGCGCCTTCGCTTAATCACTTTCATGACAATCGGCCGGATCACCTACCGGCTTGCCATCCGCTGCCCATTCACGGAGACTGCACCCCATGACCAAGCCAGACCTCGCCTCCCTCGAAAAGACCATCGACAAGGCTTTTGACGAGCGCGACGGTATCAGCACGGCAACCCGTGGCGAAATCCGCGATGCCGTTGAACAGTCGCTTATCCTGCTCGATCGCGGCGAGGCCCGTGTCGCAGAAAAACAGGCGGACGGCAACTGGCAAGTCAACCAATGGCTGAAGAAAGCAGTATTGCTCTCCTTCCGTCTCAATCCGATGGAAGTCATCAAGGGCGGCCCCGGCCAGTCATCCTGGTGGGACAAGGTGCCGTCCAAGTTCGACGGCTGGACTGCGAATGAATTCGAAAAGGCCGGTTTCCGCGCCGTGCCGAACTGCATCGTACGCCACTCGGCCTATATAGCGCCGAACGCCATCCTGATGCCATCTTTCGTCAATCTCGGCGCTTATGTCGATGAAGGCACCATGGTCGACACCTGGGCAACCGTCGGCTCCTGTGCGCAGATCGGCAAGAATGTGCATCTCTCCGGCGGCGTCGGCATTGGCGGCGTTCTGGAACCGATGCAGGCCGGACCGACCATCATCGAAGACAATTGCTTCATCGGCGCACGTTCGGAAGTCGTGGAAGGCTGCATCGTGCGTGAAGGCTCGGTGCTCGGCATGGGCGTCTTCATCGGCAAATCGACCAAGATCGTCGATCGCGCCACAGGCGAAGTCTTCTATGGCGAAGTCCCGCCTTATTCGGTCGTCGTCGCCGGCACCATGCCCGGCAAGAACGTACCCGGTGAAAACTGGGGCCCCAGCCTCTATTGCGCCGTGATCGTCAAGCGCGTCGATGAAAAGACCCGCTCGAAGACCTCGATCAATGAATTGCTGCGCGACTGATGCGCGACTAATACAAAGCAAAAAGGCGAAGCTCGTGCTTCGCCTTTTTCATTATCGTGCAGCCTTTGTAATTTGGCCGCAACGCTCCAAGATCATCGGCCAGCTTATTTGCGATGGCTGGACGGAGAAGCATCTCCGAACCGATTGGCTGAACCGTCTCTTTGAGTTGACGATCCACGGCGGATGGTCGCCGTTGCAGTGTTATCAACATTGCGACCGATGCCGAAAACTGGTCCGGCAGAAGGCGCTTTGAAAGCCTTCTCCTGAGCAATATGGTCTTGCGGCATTCCCACATACGGGTTTTCCGCATAAGCAGCCCCCGCGCTAAAAGCGACAGCGAGGGAAGCAAAGACTAGTTTCTTCATACTCGTACTCCTTACAATTTGTCCCGTTACCGGCATTCAGCCGCAGCCCTTCGCAGGCTGACAGGGACAGTTCAAAAGAGCGCAGCGCTTCCCGCAATCACTCCGCTGTCGCCCAAATGAGACACAATTAGAAGAAATTCCAGTCACAAAAATGCGATATTGGTAACTGAGAAATGCTAGAAATTTGTTGCTGAAATTCCTGACGCAAAAAATTATCTAACTATTTTATATATTTATAAAAGAACTATGCGATCACACTTCTGTGAAGCACCCTCGACAGCCCAAACCTTGCGCATTGAACATTGTATTATAAATATGAACAATAAGAAGTTTCTTATAATTCGCCATCACCTATAAAAAAGGCGAAGCTGGCGCTTCGCCTTTTTCATTCGAGCATTTGCGCTTCAAGATGGGTCGCCCCTTCGGATGGCGCAAAGCCTCTGGTCCGGGCCGTGGTCCGGGGAGGCCTCGCAGCCATCCTCCGGGGAGATTGCTAAGCTACCAGGGCATTAATTTTCATAACTGGAAGGCGAAGCATCACCGAAGCGGTTGGCCGAACCATCATGATAAACCGGGGTCGACTGGCGAATGGTCGCCGTTGCGGTGTAATCGACATCACCCTTCGTGCCGAAGAGCGGACCCGTATTCGGGGTCTTGAAGGCCTTCTCCTGTATAACCTGGGACTCCGGCATGCCGACATAAGGATTTTCGGCATAGGCTGCACCAGCGCTTAGAGCGACAGCAAGGGCGGCAAGAGCGAGTTTTTTCATTTTCCTATTCCTTCGCATCATGTTGTCCCATCATCGGCATCTGGCCGTTCGAAGCCTTGTTTCAGGCAACAGGGACTTTCAAGTTGGACTAAGCCTTCGCGGCTTTCCCTTCCGGTGTCCGGCAGATCTTCAAAACCTGCACCGGCGACACCTTTGGGACGACATGCAAAGCGGGTGTTTGGAAATATCCCGCTCCATCAGAACCGGGCAGGCTATAGCTCCGGAGAGCCATTAGCCCTGGTTCGCATCGCCAAAACGATTGGCAGAACCATCGCGATAAACCGGAGCGCTGATCGCTGCGGGCGCGGTATAATCAACGGACTGCGATGCGACCGGGGTACGGTCATTTGCATAGAGATTTTCAGGTTCGCCTACGCGTGGGTTTTCAGCGAAAGCAGCACCGGCACTCAGGGCAAGGGCAGCAGTGGTAAGAACAAGCTTCTTCATTTTCTATCTCCTAACAAAATGGAGCGGCGTATGAATTCGTCGTTCCGATACATCCCAAATGGGTAACAATGGGGAAAAGTTCCAGTCACGAAAATTTTAAAAACTTCACAGATTTGTGCACATCGCCTGCCACAATCGTTGCAATTAATACAAAAAAAATAATTAAAAACAAAATGATTGATTACGATTTCTCCATCACGGCCGTGTTACAGCCCTTAATTTGTTCACCAATCTCGAACAGTGTGTTTGAGCTTATTGTATAATAAACGTGAACAATGAGCAATTTTTAATGGAGCAAGGCCTTATCCTGCCGCATCAGACCGGTTCGTGCGAATGCTCCCAATCTTCAACGGGTCCGGTAAAAAGACGCCTCGATCCACCGCAAACCCCGCAAACAAAAAGCCGCATCAAAGATGCGGCTTCAGCGACGGCTCTAATTGCGAGAGGCTCAGCGAGCTCTCCGGCAACGTTCAATTATTGGCAACGGCAACCGACCGTCCGGCGATGGAAACCCACTGGCCGGAATTGGAAGGCGACTGCATCTTGATATAACGATAGGACGTCTTCTCGAGCGGCAGAACCTCATCACGCATATTGTCGAGAATATAATCGCCATGATCGGTGCGGGCGGTCAGCACGATATGCGCCTCGCTACCCTGCACCATGGTAATCAGAAGCTGCGAGGCACTGATGCCGCGCGCCATCAGCTGCGCGCGCTTCATCAGAACATAATCCTCGCAATCACCCTTGCCGTTGACCGGCATGGTCCAGTAGTCGCGCTTGCCGTAATTATCCTGATCGGAAACCGGCTTGATACGGTGATTGACGGAGCTGCTTACGCTTTGCAAAAGTTTCAGGCGCTGCGGTGTCAGCTGCATCGGCGGCAATACACTATGGCTGCGGCAATCGCGTGGATTGCGCCCGCAATAGTCTTTGTGTCCGTAAGGGATGCTTGTTAGTCCGCCCGCTTCACTCCACTGTGCAGCCTTGGCTGGAACCATCGTTGCTCCGAAGAGCGCCATCATGCCTGCTACAGTTGTGGTGATTAAACGCATACACAGTTTCCCATTTTGAAAAAGTTCCCGCTGACCGGCCCGTTTCCCGGGTCTCGTTATCAACTCTTTTTTAACTAACGATGACAGGGGCCATCCGGTCAAGGAAATTTCGTTCCCGAATTGCAACCAGGTTGGAAAAGCGCGTGAAGAGTGAGTTTTCTGCCATGGTCAGAGCCAAGGTTTGTGGTTCCATCCGGACGCATCCCGATCTAGTCTCACACAACAGACGATTCTTGAGTAAGAAGCCGACATCATGAGCCTTTCAGTCAATCCCGCCGAAAATCTTGCCGCCCTGATCCGCTGCCCATCCGTAACGCCTGCCGAAGGCGGCGCGCTGACGGCGCTCGAAGCGATGCTGAAGCCATTGGGCTTTTCCGTCGAACGCCCCGTCTTCAGCGAAGAGGGCACGCCCGACATCGAAAATCTCTATGCGCGCAAATCCGGCAACGGACCGCATCTGATGTTTGCCGGTCATACGGATGTGGTGCCGCCCGGCGATGAAAGCGACTGGAAGCACCCGCCCTTCTCAGCCGCCATCGAAGACGGCATCATGTATGGGCGCGGCGCTGTAGACATGAAAGGCGGCGTTGCCTGTTTCGTTGCCGCTGTGGCACGCCATATCGAAAAGCACGGCAACCTCAAGGGCAGCGTCTCCTTCCTGATCACCGGTGACGAAGAAGGCCCGGCGGTCAATGGAACGGTGAAACTGCTCGACTGGGCAAAGCAACGCGGCGAAAGCTGGGACGCATCCATCGTCGGCGAACCGACCAATCCCAACACGCTTGGCGATATGATCAAGATCGGTCGTCGCGGTTCGCTTTCCGGCACGATCACCGTTCAGGGCGTGCAGGGCCATGCGGCCTATCCGCATCTGGCGGAAAATCCGGTGCGCGGCATCACCACGCTGGTGGACAGCCTGCTTTACCCAGCCTTCGATGAGGGCACGGCGGATTTTCAGGCCAGCAATCTGGAAGTCACCACCATTGATGTTGGCAACAAGGCCACCAATGTCATTCCGAACAAGGCAACGGCTTCGTTCAATATCCGTTTCAACGACACATGGACCGCAGAAAGCCTGCAGGCCGAGATCAGCGCGCGCCTCGCACAGGCAGCGCGCAACAATCGCCTGCGTCCGGGCCGCGACACGCCGATCAGCTATGAACTGACATGGCGCGAAAGCCCGAGCCATGTGTTCCTGACCCGCGATGAAAAGCTGATCAGCACGCTGACTGCTTCCGTCGAGGCCGTGACTGGCAAGCGACCGGAACTGTCGACGTCCGGCGGCACGTCCGATGCGCGCTTCATCAAAGATTATTGCCCGGTGGTGGAGTTCGGCCTTGTGGGCCAGACCATGCATATGGTCGATGAACGTGTGGCCCTTGCCGACCTCGAAGGACTGACACAGATTTATGAGCGCTTCATCGCTGACTTCTTTGGGTAAATAAGGTTCTTCATGCCGAGCCTGGACGATATTTTCAGATATTTTCGGGGCGTCTGGAAAATGATGCTCGGTCGCCGCGACGGTCTCGATTATCTCGATATAACCGCCGAGGGGTTCTGGTCTTCGTTTTTCGCAATAGCGGTGGCTCTGCCGCCGCTTTTTGCCAGCTGGGTGGCCTATGCCGCCGACCTCACCGCCGGACGCGAGGAAGCGGGCATCCGCTTTGCCATCGTGCTGCGGGCCGCCTTCGTCGATGTGGCGGCGTGGGTGGTACCACTGGCCATCATCGGCATGCTGGCCAAGCGGATCGGTATCGTCAAACGCTATGCAGCCTATGTGATCGCCACCAACTGGGGCAGCGCGTTGCTGGCTTGGGTCTTTGCGCCGATCACGCTGTTACAGCTGTTTTTTCCCGGGCGCTTCGATGTGGCGACGCTGTTCGCGCTGATCATGTTCGGCGCTTCGATTGTGCTGAGCTATCGGCTGACCCATGTGGCGCTACAACGCCAGCACGCGTTTGTCGCGCCATTCTTCGCCTGCGTCTTCTTCGGGTCGCTGTTCCTTACCGTGCTGCTTCAGCAGATTTTCGGCATCGGTTTCGACCCGCACGCTTATTAAAAGTCAGTATAGATAAACTGTTAGATAAAACAGTTCTTTTTTAAAGTATTTATAGTATTTTGCAGTTGATAAAATTCAAAATTATATTTTTAAGGTATATAAAATGCATCACAAAACTGTGGGTAGTTACTACGCTTTTTCAGATATCGGCCAGTATTCTGACCAGTTCGCTCGCGTTCAATGGTACCAAGCATCCTGGATCGTTCCATCTGTCCCGACCCAATCACAAAACAAGTCTGAATTACGTTTAGGAATCGAACTTAGAGCTTATGATAGCATGACCATGCTGGCACCAACTTTGACTTGGGATCCAGATAGTGGCTCCTGGTTCATTTCGTGTTTGTATGATGATGAAGGAAATGGGCAGATTTCTGAAGGGAATCGCGCAGTCGTACAACCTGGTGAACTCTTGCTGGCTGGAATAGTACTTACTTCAACTCGTCCGTATATATATGACGTATTCTTCTTGGGAACAAAGCACACTGCAATAAAAAGCACGATAACATTGGACCACGCTGTAAACCAAATGATAGTAAAATTTGATCCATCGACCAGAAACTACGCGGATTTGCCACCAGACGAAAATGTAGAAATAAAGAATATCGGCGTCATTTTAGCTGATACGGGTGGGATACCAGATCCGAACCTTACATTTAATTGGCAGTTTAGCGCCGACGGATTTATCACTCCTTCTGGCAAAAATGGCATAATTGTCGATGACGGTATTTTCTCAGCCGAGATTGATTTCTACTTCAATTAATACTCTTCGAATATCAATACTATTTGTACGTAACGCCCCTAAAACGGAAAAGCGTAATCGACGCCGATCAGATAGAGACCGTAAGGTGGCGCGACCTGTCCGCAAGCCTTGCGGTCTCTTGCTTCAAGCGCCGCCTGCAAATCATCCGCCGTCCAGCGACCGACGCCCACTTCCATCAGGCTGCCTGCGAAGGATCGCACCTGATTATGCAGGAAAGAGCGCGCCGAAACGCGCATTTCGATGATCTCGCCATGGCGTGTGATGTCGAGCCGATCAAGCGTCTTGACCGGGCTTTTGGCCTGACATTGCGTAGCGCGAAAGGTGGTGAAATCATGCTCGCCCAGAAGCAGCTGCGCTGCTTCATGCATCGCCTCGTGGTCGAGGCGTTTTTGCACCCACCAGGCGCGCTGATAATCGACGGCCAGCGGGGCACGACGATTGTGGAAGCGATAGAGATAATGTCGTCCCTGCGCCGAAAAACGCGCATCGAAACTGTCGGTCGTCTTCTCGACATTGAGGATGCTTACGCGCTCATTGGCCATGACCAGATGCGCATTGACCGCATCGCGCACCTTGCCCGCGCCCCAATCCTTCGTGAGATCAACATGCGCAACCTGCGCCGTCGCGTGAACGCCTGCATCGGTGCGGCCCGCAGCACTTAGCGCCAGATCTTCACCGCAGAATTTCTTGAACGCCTGCTCGATAGCACCCTGAACCGTGTGGCCGTTTTCCTGACGCTGCCAGCCCGCATAGGGCGTGCCGTCATATTCGACCAGAAGTCTGTAGCGCGGCACGGGCCTACAAAACCTTCGTAACCGTCGCGCCGCGCAGGAATTCCTGCGCAGGCAAAGACTTGCCGCCCGAGCGCTGCAAAGTGACGAGCCGCACCGCGCCCTCGCCACAGGCAATTGTCAGCCGGTCGTCCAGCACCGTACCCGGCGCACCGGAACCTTCGGCCAGCGTCGAACGCTGAAGTTTGACCCGCTCGACAGCACCGTTGATTTCCATCTCGCACCACGCACCGGGAAAAGGTGCAAGGCCGCGAATGGCATTGTGAACATCCTGCGCCGACTTCGACCAGTCAATGCGCGCTTCTGCCTTGTCGATCTTGGCGGCATAGGTGACGCCCTCTTCGGCCTGTGGCTGTAGCGCCAGACTTTCGCGTTCAAGCGCGCCCAGCGCCCGCACCATCAGATCGGCGCCGATCATGCTCAGGCGATCATGCAATTCGCCCGCCGTCATATCCGGCGTGATCGCCACCTTTTCGGCCATGGCGACCGGGCCCGTATCGAGCCCCTCGTCCATCTTCATGATCATCATGCCGGTTTCGCTATCGCCCGACATGATGGCCCGCTGGATGGGCGCTGCACCGCGCCAGCGCGGCAGAAGCGAGGCATGGCCGTTATAGCAGCCGAGCCGCGGCGCATCGAGAATGGCCTTCGGCAGCAACAGCCCATAGGCCACAACGATGGCGACATCGGCTTCAAGGCTCGCAAAGACGTCCTGTTCTTCCGCGCCCTTGAGGCTCTTCGGCGTGAAGACGGGAATGCCGAACTGCTCGGCCTTTTCATGGACAGGCGACTTGGTCAGCTCCAGCCCTCTGCGCCCTGCCGGACGCGGTGGCTGCGAATAGACCGCGACCACATCATAGCTCTGCCCGATAATAGCGGTCAGGATCGGCACGGAAAAATCCGGCGTGCCCATGAAGACGATACGCATTAAAGAACCTTCTTCGACGCCCGCTGGCTGGCGAGCTTCTTGAATTTTTTGATGACCATATCGCGCTTCAGCTTTGAAATATGATCAATGAAAAGCACGCCATTGAGATGATCGATCTCGTGCTGCAGGCAGGTGGCCATCAGCCCATCGGCTTCCATCGCATGTGGCTTGCCATCGGCATCGAAATATTTGACCTGAATGGCGGCTGGCCGTTCCACTTCCGCATAATAATCCGGAATGGACAGGCAGCCTTCTTCATAGGTGCTGACTTCATCCGTCACACCGACAATCTCGGGATTGATGAAGACATGCGGCGCTTTTTCCTCGCCTTCCTTGGCAAGGTCGATGACGAGCATACGGATCGGCTCGCCCACCTGAATGGCGGCAAGGCCGATGCCCGGCGCGTCATACATGGTGTCGAACATATCGCCGGCAAATTTGCGCAGCTGATCGTCAAAGCGCTCCACTGGCTTGGAAACCAGGCGCAACACAGGATCGGGAAGGATGACAAGCGGTTTTACTGACATGCGCTTCACGTAATCGCTTGAGACAGAATCGTCAATTGTGCTTTGCAAAATGTTCTCGTTTTGATCTCTTCAAGGCAGTACGAATCAGCTAAGCTTGTCGCATGGAAAACCAGAACCTCCTGAATGAGCCGCTTTTGCAGCTTGGTGCCACATCGCTCACGCTGGGAGATATTCTTCTGGCTGGCATCGTGGTGCTCGTGCTTTGCCTCGTCATTTTCCTGATCACGGCGTCGCGCTCTGCACGCCTGCGCGCCGTTGCCGAAGCGCAGGCCGAAGACCGCGCCCGCGATGCCGAATATCGCATGGCGGAGATTCTCAAAGCACAGGCTGAGATGCAGGGCCGCATGCAGACCATGGCGGAGGTTTTCGGCTCGCGGCAGGCGGAATTGAACCAGTCGATCCGCGAAAGGCTCGATGGCATGACGCATCGCATCGGCCAGACCATGACCGAGCAGACGCGCTCGACCCATGAAAATCTTGCCAAGTTGCAGGAGCGTCTGGCCGTGATCGACACGGCGCAGAACAACATCCAGTCGCTCGCCGGACAAGTGGTGCAATTGCAGGCAATCCTCGCCAACAAGCAAACGCGCGGCGCATTCGGCCAGTCACGCATGGAAGCGATCATCGCTGACGGCCTGCCGCAAGGCGCTTATGAATTTCAGGCGACGCTGTCCAACGGCACCCGCCCCGATTGCCTCGTGCGCATGCCCAATAAAGCGCCGTCGCTGGTGATCGACGCCAAATTCCCGCTCGAAGCATGGAACGCCATGCGCGAAACGGAACATCCGGACGCCCGCAAAGCTGCCGTCGCGCAGTTCCGCCGTGACATGGAAATCCATATCAAGGATGTTTCCGACAAATATCTGATTACCGGCGAAACGCAGGACACGGCGTTTCTGTTTGTGCCGTCAGAGTCGATCTTTGCCGATATTCACGAGCATTTCGAAGCGCTTATCCAGCGTGCGCACCGGGCGCGGATCGTGATCGTCTCGCCATCGCTGCTGATGCTGTCCATTCAGGTTATTCAGGCCATCCTGAAAGACGCCCGCATGCGCGAACAGGCGCATGTCATTCAGGGCGAAGTGATCCGCCTGATGGAAGATGTTGGCCGTTTGGACGAGCGTGTGCGCAAGTTGCAAACCCACTTTGTGCAGGCCAACAAGGATATTGACGATATTCTGGTGTCGTCCAACAAGGTTACCCGGCGCGGCGCGAAGATCGAAGCGCTGGAATTCGGCGAAAAGCCAGCCGAGGAAACGCCACGGCCCCAAGCGAGACCAGCGGAAAGCGCGCCCACCCAAATGCGCCTGCGCGTGGTGGATGAGGACTGACCGTGTTTTCCCTCATCCTGAGGAGGTGCGAAGCACCGTCTCGAAGGACGAGGGAAGCTTACAATAGAGGTGCCGCCGCCGCCCTCATCCTGAGGTGCGGAGCAAAGCGACACCTCATCCTGAGTTCATCGAAGGATCGGGTAAAAATCCCCTCACGAATTAACTGGCCGATCTGAATGACCGAGATCGCGTTCCGGCCAGACGAGATCGCGCACGCGCTGTTTCAGAACCTTGGCTTGCGGAAAGCCACCATCGCGCTTGCGTTCCCAGATGAGTTCCTCGTTGCCATCGGGCATCAGCACCCGGATTTCAAAAACCCCGCCAGTGCCCGGACGCAATGCGACTTCCGCCAGATCCTGCCCGAAAGTCTGCAACAGCTCCTGCGCCATCCAAGCAGCGCGCAACAGCCAATTGCATTGGGTGCAGTAGGTGATGGAGACGCGGGGATTTACAGACATTGATTTCAACTTTCCGAGCGCGAGCGATCCTGTAGCCGGTCGCTGTGGCTTGTTCGACAGTCAAATTTGCAGCAACATTTAGCTTCCCAAGACGCGCGGGGGCAAGTCATGGAAGTAACAATCTACATTCTGCGTTGCGCGGATGGATCTTATTATACCGGGCTCACCAAGCAGCACATCGAAGCTCGGTTATGGGAGCATAATGAGGGTATTTATGACGGGTACACAAAGAAGCGGAGGCCCGTCGAGCTTGTTTTCACGGAAACCTATGACCGGATCTTGGACGCCATTGCACGCGAACAACAGATCAAAGGTTGGTCACGGGCAAAGAAAGAAGCATTAATTGCGCTGGATTATGAGGGCTTGCCGGAACTGTCAAAGCGAAGATGAAGCTATGTCACGCTCCCTCCCCCCTCATCCTGAGGAGGTACCCTGAGCGAAGCGAAGGGAACCGTCTCGAAGGGCTGAGGGGGAGCGCTGTCGCCCTCGTCCTTCGAGACGCCTCCTTCACAAGTTCAGGAGGCTCCTCAGGATGAGGACGAGATTGGCATCATCACAGCTCAAAAGAAAAGGCGCCAGAAGCGCCCAATCTAAAACAACATTCAGCAAACTCGTCCCTGTTTGTGATAGGGAAAAAATCAATCATCGCCCATCTTGAGCGCCTGAATGAAGGCCTCCTGCGGGATTTCGACCTTGCCGAACTGGCGCATGCGCTTCTTGCCTTCCTTCTGCTTTTCCAGAAGTTTGCGCTTACGCGTCACGTCGCCGCCGTAGCACTTGGCCGTCACGTCCTTGCGCAGCGCCGAGATGGTCTCACGCGCCACGATGCGGCCGCCAATCGCAGCCTGGATCGGAATCTTGAACATGTGCTGCGGGATCAGCTCTTTCAGCTTCTCGCAAAGCGCGCGGCCACGCTTTTCCGCAGCCGAACGGTGCACCAGCATCGACAGCGCATCGACCGGCTCTTCGTTGACGAGGATCGACATCTTGACCAGATCGCCCTCGCGATATTCCGAGAGATTATAGTCGAACGAAGCATAACCCTTCGAGATCGACTTCAAGCGGTCGTAGAAATCGAACACCACTTCATTGAGCGGCAGTTCGTAGGTGATCATGGCGCGCGGGCCGACATAGGTGAGGTCCACCTGAATGCCGCGGCGTTCCTGACAGAGCTTCATGATCGCGCCGAGATAATCATCCGGTGTCATGATGGTTGCCTTGATCCACGGCTCTTCGATGGCCGAAATTTTCACCACATCCGGCATGTCGGCGGGGTTGTGCAATTCCTTCTGCGACCCGTCGATCATGTTCAGCCGATAGACAACCGAAGGCGCGGTCGTGATGAGGTCGAGATTGAACTCGCGCTCAAGACGTTCCTGAATGATTTCGAGATGCAACAGGCCGAGGAAACCGCAACGGAAGCCGAAACCGAGCGCTGCAGAGGTTTCCATTTCGAACGAGAACGAAGCATCGTTGAGGCGCAGCTTGCCCATGGCGCCGCGCAGATCTTCGAAATCCGCCGCATCGACCGGGAACAGGCCGCAGAACACCACCGGCTGCGCAGGCTTGAAGCCGGGCAGCATTTTCTCGGTCGGGCGGCGATCCTCGGTGATCGTATCGCCGACGCGCGTATCGGCCACTTCCTTGATGGAAGCGGTGATGAAGCCAAGCTCGCCGGGGCCAAGTTCGTCCATCTGCACCATTTTCGGCGTGAAGACACCGGTGCGTTCCACCGGATATTTCGCGCCCGTGCCCATCATGCGGATGGTCTGGCCCTTTTTCAGCACGCCGTCGATGACGCGCACCAGAACGATGACGCCGAGATAGGAATCGTACCAGCTGTCGACCAGCATCGCCTTGAGCGGCGCATTGCGATCGCCTTCGTTCGGCGCTGGAAGCTGGGTGACAATGGCTTCCAGCACATCTTCGATGCCGAGGCCGGTCTTGGCGGAAATATGCACGGCCTGCGACGCATCGATGCCGATGACTTCCTCGATCTGCTCCTTGACGCGCTCAGGCTCGGCAGCGGGCAGATCGATCTTGTTTAGCACGACCACGATTTCATGGTTGTTGTCGATGGCCTGGTAGACATTGGCCAGTGTCTGCGCTTCCACGCCCTGGGAAGCGTCGACCACCAGAAGCGAACCCTCGCATGCCGCCAGCGAACGCGAGACTTCATAGGCGAAGTCGACATGTCCGGGGGTGTCGATCAGGTTCAGCACATAATCTTCGCCGTTCTTCGCCTTATAGCTGAGACGAACGGTCTGCGCCTTGATGGTGATGCCGCGCTCGCGCTCGATATCCATCGAGTCGAGAACCTGATCCTTCATCTCGCGCGTATCCAGACCGCCCGTCAACTGAATGAGGCGGTCGGCCAGCGTCGATTTGCCATGATCGATATGGGCGACGATCGAAAAATTGCGAATATGGTCAAGTGGTGTGCTCATGCGCGCGATTTAACAGCAAGCAGCGGAATCTCAAAGCTCTATTGCGCTTTAATTGCGGGAAAAAGCCCTGCTATCATGATCGTGACAACAAGTCCCCTTTGCCTTGTGGCAAAAAGGCGATAAATCACCGGCAATACAGACACATTGCGGCTGCTGCTCACAAGCGGCGCAACTGGCTTTCATGCAGGAGTTTAGGATGAAGACCGAACCGAACGAAGTCCACAACAGGCCGAAACTGGTCACCGTTTTCGGCGGCTCCGGCTTTGTCGGACGCGCGGTCGTAGCAAGTCTCACCAAGCGTGGCTATCGTGTGCGCGTTGCCGTGCGCAAGCCCGAAGTGGCTTATTACATGGCGCCGCTCGGCAATGTCGGGCAGATCCAGATGGCGCAGGCCAATGTCCGCCATCGCGCTTCGGTCGATCTGGTCGTCAAGGGTTCCGACCATGTCGTGAACCTCGTCGGCATTCTGGCGGAAGGCGGTCGCCAGCGTTTCAACACGGTTCAGGTGCTGGGCGCGAAGAACATCGCCGAAGCCGCCAAGGCCGCCGGTATTCCGATGACCCACATTTCGTCGCTCGCTGCCGATGTAAACTCGGCTTCGGACTATGCGCGCACCAAGGCTGAAGGCGAAAACGCCGTGCTTTCCGTGCTGCCGGAAAGCGTTATCCTGCGTCCCTCGATCATTTTCGGTCACGAAGACCGCTTCTTCAACCGCTTCGCCAATATGGCGCGCTTCTCGCCCTTCCTGCCGGTCATAGGTGGTGGTGAAACGAAGCTCCAGCCGGTCTATGTCGGCGATGTGGCGGAAGCCGTTGCGCGTGCTGTCGATGGCAAGCTGATGCCGGGCGGCATCTACGAACTCGGCGGCCCGGATGTGCAACCGTTCAAGAACTGGATGAAGGACATGCTGCGCGTCATCGACCGCAAACGCGTTCTCATTTCGCTGCCATGGTGGGCCGCCGGTCTTCAGGCGACCGTTCTCAGCGTGCTGCCGAATCCGCCGATCACCAAGGATCAGATACGGCTGTTGAAATCCGACAATGTGGTTTCGCAAGCCGCCATCAAGGAAGGTCGTACATTGCAGGGCATGGGCATTACCCCGGAAGGCGTCGACGCCATTCTGCCCGCCTATCTCTGGCGCTATCGCGTGGCCGGTCAGTATACCAAGACCGGTTTTGCGTGAGAGAAGTCGGCTAACCAGTCCGACCAAAATCATTCATGAAAAAATGCCGCCGTATAAATACCGGCGGCTTTTTTTATGCGAGTTTCGCAACAACTCGGTCTTTATATAAATTATTTCTGCAAAATATTGCGATTTTCAGAATGGAATTTTCGATTCAATATGAGGATGTAAGTTAATTTATTTTTGAAAGTATATTTTATATGAATAAATTTGTTACCGTTTCTATGCTGTCTTTCGGCGTGCTTATTTCCGGAATTCAGGCAAGCTCAGCTTGTATGCTGCGTACTCCTCTAGCCCCTTACTGCCACTTTAAATGCGTGATCGATCATTGGGGCGAAGGATTCTGGGAATTTGAAAAATGCTATATCACCACCCCTGCACCGAATCCTAATGCGGGCTCCTAACCGGACAAAAACGGGGCGCAGAATTCTGCGCCCTGTCTGTGTTTTACCCCCAGATCAGAAGGGCAGCTAGCCCCGCCGAACCGACAATCAGACGCCACCAGGCGAAGAGCTTGAAACCGTGACGCGAGACATAATCGAGCAGGTAGCGCACGACGAACACGCCCGAAATGAAGGCCATCACAAAGCCGACGCCGATCAACGCGCCATCATTGACCGTGAGCATGTCGCGGCTCTTGTAAAGATCATAGGCGAAGGCACCGGCCATGGTGGGCATGGCGAGGAAGAACGAGAATTCAGCAGCCGAGCGCTTGTCGGCGCCGAGCAGCAGCGAGCCGACAATCGTGGAACCCGAACGCGATACGCCGGGGATCATGGCGAGGCACTGGATAAAACCGATGGCGAGACACATCGGCAGCGGATAATCCATCACATCATGATAGCGCGGGCGCAAATTGAGCTGATCTACCCAGAGAAGGATCAGACCGCCGAGGATCAGCATGATGCAGACCAGCATCGGCGTTTCGAAAAGCACACTTTTGATGAAGCCATGCGCCAGCGCGCCAATGACAGCGGCGGGCAGGAAGGCGATCAGGATACCGAAAACAAAACGCCGCGTGCGCGCGTCCCGCGGAAAATCCGCCAGAAGCTTGAGCAATTTCGCCGAATAAACGGTCAGAATGGCTAGAATAGCGCCGAGCTGGATCAGCACCTCGAACGTCTTTCCTGTGGATTCAAAGCCCAGAAAATGCCCGACCAGCAACAAATGCCCCGTGGAGGAAACCGGGATAAATTCGGTCAAACCTTCGATCAGACCGAGAAACGCGGCTTCCAGCAGATTAAAAATATCCATGAAGTCAGTACCTTAGAATGATGAGCACAATGGAGGCATCTGAACTGGCCCGCGATTGCGGGTGTTGAGGTGAAAACGAGCACGTCCAGCGATTGCTTGTCTCCCGCAAACATAGGTCTTATAGACTTTATATTCCGTTGAGGCGGCGCCGAATCGCTTGGCAGCAGAAATAGCCTGCTGCATGCGCAAACGCCATGCCAATCTCCGGACGTTCAATTCAAGCTGTGTCAGTCGAGAGTACCGCGTCGATCATGCTTACGCTGTTTCATCATCCCATGTCTTCAGGCTCGCGTTATGTGCGGCTTATCCTCGGCGAATATGGCGTGGAAGCGGAACTGATCGAGGAAAGGCCGTGGTCGCGCCGCAAGGAATTCCTGGCGCTGAACCCTGCCGCCACTTTACCGGTGCTGCTGGCGGAAAACGACCTGCCGGTCGTGGGCGCAACGGTGATTGCCGAATATCTCGATGAGACACGCGGCGCATTGAAGCGCAACCGTCGCCTTCTGCCGGAAAGCCCGATGGAGCGCGCCGAAGTGCGCCGTCTGGTAGACTGGTTCCTGCTGAAATTCGAAAACGAAGTCACGCGCCACATCACCCGCGAGCGCGTTTATAAATTGCAGATGGCGGCTGAAATGGGCGGCAGCGCACCGGATTCGACCGCGATCCGCGCAGCCCGCACCAATATCCGCCAGCATATGAAATATATCGACTGGCTGGCCGCAACCCGCGACTGGCTGGCAGGCGCGCATCCAAGCTATGCCGATATGGCGGCGGCAGCGGCAGTTTCCGTGCTGGATTATCTCGGCGAAATCGAATGGGGCGAAACGCGCGCGGCGCGCGACTGGTATGCGCGCATGAAGTCGCGTCCCGCTTTCCGCCCGCTTCTGTCTGATCGCGTGCGCGGGCTTGCCCCGGTGGCCCATTATGGCGATCTCGACTTCTAATTCGAAAACAGAAAAACTGAAGCGCTTCCTCATCGAAGAAGCCAAAGCCGTGGGGTTCGACGCCGTCGCCTTCACCACGCCCGCTGCTATCCCGCAGGCGCCTGAACGCCTGCGGCAATATATTGCCGACGGCCATCACGCGGATATGCTCTGGATGGAAGAGACCGAAGAGCGCCGCGCCAATCCCGGCGTGCTGTGGCCCGAAGTCCGTTCCATCATGATGCTGGCCATGAATTACGGGCCGGACACCGACCCGCTGGCTATCCTCGACCAGAAAGATCGTGCGGCCATATCGGTCTATGCGCAGAACCGCGATTATCACGACATCATCAAGGGCAAGCTGAAGCATGTGGCAAGCCGCTTCGCCGCGCGGGCCGGGCAGGACGTCAAAGTCTTCGTCGATACTGCGCCCGTCATGGAAAAGCCGCTGGCGGAAGCCGCAGGCCTTGGCTGGCAGGGCAAGCACACCAATCTGGTCAGCCGCGAACTGGGGTCATGGCTGTTTCTCGGCTCGATCTTCACCACGGCGGAAATCCCGCCAGATGAGCCAGACCGGGATCATTGCGGCTCCTGCCGCGCTTGTCTCGACGCCTGCCCGACCAGGGCCTTTCCAGCACCCTATCGCATCAATGCAGGCCGCTGCATTTCCTATCTCACCATCGAGAACAAGGGGCCTATTCCGGCGGAGTTCCGCAAGGTGATGGGCAACCGCATCTATGGTTGCGACGACTGCCTTTCGGTCTGCCCGTGGAACAAATTTGCGCAGGCAACCAGCGAAATGAAGCTGAAGGCGCGCGACGATCTGAAAGCGCCCCGTCTCAGCGACCTGCTGGCGCTCGACGATCCGGCGTTTCGCGCGCTTTTTTCCGGCTCGCCGGTCAAGCGGATCGGGCGCGACCGCTTCATCCGCAATGTGCTGATCGCGGCGGGCAATTCCGGCGATACAACGCTTTTGCCACAGATCGAAGCGCTGCTTGGCGATGCCGCACCTGTCGTACGCGGGGCGGCAGTCTGGGCCTTGAAGCAACTGGCCGAGCCGGGCCATGTCGATGCCTTGCAAAAACGTCTGGCCTCCACGGAGGAGGATGCTACGGTGCAGGAAGAGTGGAATACGGAGACAGTCTGATATGCGCATTTTCCTGTTCGGGGCCGGATATTCGGCGCAAGCCTTTGCCAAGCGGATGACGGGAGAAATAGAGCGCATCGACGGAACCACCCGTCATGAACAGAAATTCCCGATCCTTGAGAAATCCGGCATTGCGCCGGTCTTGTTCGATGGTGAAACGCCCTCGCCCGACCTTCTGGAACGGCTTGCCAAGGCAACCCATGTGGTGGTCTCGGTTGCGCCCGGCGAAGCGGGCGACCCGACGCTCGCATGGGTCGAAGAAGCGCTGCGCCGCCCAGACAATACGATTCGCTGGATCGGCTATCTCTCCACCGTCGGCGTTTATGGCGATCACAAGGGCGCTTGGGTGGATGAAACCACACCCTGCAAGCCGGTTTCGCGCCGCAGCCTAGAACGCGTCGAGGCGGAGCAGGCCTGGACAGAATTGAGCGAGCGGCATGGAACGCCGCTGGCTATTCTGCGGCTGTCGGGCATTTACGGTCCCGGTCGCAATGCTTTCGTCAATCTGGAGCGCGGCACGGCGCGACGTCTCGTCAAGCAGGATCAGGTTTTCAACCGCATCCATGTGGAAGACATTGCGGGCGCTTTGCGCTTTCTCGCGGGCACCGATACGGGCGGTATTTTCAACATTACCGACAATGAGCCATCGCCGCCGCAGGATGTCGTTGCCTATGCAGCGGAGCTGATGGGCGTCACGCCGCCGCCGGAAGTGGCGTTCGAAGAAGCAGAACTGACACCGATGGCGCGCTCCTTCTATGGTGAGAACAAGCGCGTCTCCAATAAGCGTATTGAAGCGCTGGGCTATTCCTTCGCTTATCCCGACTACAGAACCGCCTTTTCGGCCATGTGGCGCGACGAAAACTGGCGCTGATTGCATGCGCGCGCACCTTCGGGTAAAAGCGCTGATACAAATTTCAAACCGGGACAAGAACGATGGGTAACAGCAAGTCAGCAGATAAATAAGCCGCAACAGCTTTTCCAACCTGTTGCGGCATCTGTCCCGGACCAATTTCTTCCATTGCAGGCAGATTGCCGCCCGATTGTCTTCGAGCGGATGCTTTGTCATGCCATTTGATCCTCAGAAAACTCCATCCTGGAGCTTCACCTTGCCATTCGCGCTTGCGCTGATGGCTCCCTTCGACATTCTTGCCTCGCTGGCCATGGATATCTACCTGCCGGTGGTGCCCTCCATACCCGCAATTCTGCAAACGACGCCTTCCATGGTGCAACTGACACTCAGTCTCTACATGGTGATGCTGTGCGTCGGGCAACTCATCTTCGGCCCATTGTCGGACCGCATCGGGCGCAAGCCGGTGCTGCTTGGCGGCGGGGTCGTCTTTGCGCTTTCTTCCTTCGCGCTGGCAGCGACCGATAGCGCCACGCTTTTCGTCGCCTTGCGGTTCACCCAGTCTGTCGGCGCGTCGGCAGCACTTGTCGCAACTTTTGCCACGGTGCGCGACGTCTATGCCAACCGCCCGGAAGGCGCGACGATCTACGGCCTTTTCAGTGCCATGCTGTCCTTCGTTCCGGCGATTGGCCCAATCGCTGGTGCACTGATCGCCAGCGGTTTCGGCTGGCGCGCGATCTTCACGACACTCGGTCTACTTGGCCTTATCGCAACAGGACGGGCCTACCGCCACTGGCCCGAAACGCGCCCTGAATGCACTGGCGCGAACAATACAAATACCTTGAAAATATTGAAGGATTTCCCGTTCTGGACCTACACGCTGGGTTTCGGCACCGCGATGGGCACCTTCTTCGTTTTCTTCTCCACCGCGCCGCGCATTCTGATCGAAAGAGGCGGCTACGGAGAAACGGAATTCAGCCTGGCATTTGCAAGCGTTGCCCTTGTCATGATTGCCGCCACGCGCCTCCTGTCGCGTCACACGCGGAAATGGGGTGTGCGCAAAAGCGTGGCGCTGGGCATGGTCGTGCTCCTTGCCAGCGCGCTGGCTTTGCTCCTCACGGAACAGCTGCTGCAGCCATCCTTCGCCAGCCTGATAGCGCCGATGTGGCTGGCGGCCATCGGCATTGTTTTGACAGCATCCATGACAGCAAACGGCGCTTTGGCGGCCTTTGACGACAGTGCGGGCATGGCTGTCGCGCTTTACTTCTGCATACAGAGCCTGATGGTCAGTCTGGCGGGAACGGTCCTCGTCATTTTGCTGCCCGGCGACACGGCATGGCCGCTGATCGCGTTCTGCACCGTCATGCCCCTTGTGGTCCTGACCATGCTTGCAAGGTTGCAACGGAGCTGATCGAAAAGCCGGTCGGTTGTCACAAACCGCCGACCGGCATTGCTGGCCAGCATTTCACACAGCATAATGCCCGCAGTTTCGCTGTTTGATTCGCAATCGCAGCACCCTTTGGCAAACCATGGAATTGCCCCATGATCGCAAACAAACTGAAGAAATTTGTCCTCGTCGCCTCGTTGGCGGCGATGATCGCGCCCGATTTCGTGCCCGTGGCCATGGCGGATGATAGGCCCGCCAAGCAGGCATTCGGTGCGGAAAAGCTGCCCGTGCTGGCGCAATCGCCACAATCGATCGGCTTTTATGCCAAGGGCTGCCTTGCGGGCGCTGTCGCGCTGCCGACAGACGGCCCGAACTGGCAGGTGATGCGCCTGTCACGCAATCGCCGCTGGGGCCATCCGCGTATGATCGGTCTTCTGGAAAAACTCTCCCGCGATGCTGCCAAGGATGGCTGGCCGGGACTGCTTGTCGGCGATATTTCGCAGCCGCGCGGCGGCCCGATGCTGACGGGTCATGCCTCGCATCAGGTCGGCCTCGACGCCGATATCTGGCTGACGCCGATGCCTAAGAAGCGCTTCACCGATGCGGAACGCGAAAGCGTTTCCGCTGTGTCGATGCTGAAAGGGGATTCGCTTTACGTCGATCAAAAGAAATGGACCCCTGCCCGCACGGCGCTGATCAAACATGCCGCGAGCTATCCGGAAGTCGAACGCATCTTCGTGCATCCCGGCATCAAGAAGCAGCTTTGCGATACGGTGACCGGCGACCGAAGCTGGCTTGGCAAGGTTCGCCCCTATTGGGGGCACTTCTACCATTTCCATGTGCGCCTGACCTGCCAGCCCGGCTCGCCGCAATGCAAGTCGCAGCCCAAGGTGGCCGCTGGCGACGGTTGCGACAAGTCACTTGCATGGTGGTTTACAGATGAGCCGTGGAAGCCAGCCAAGCCATCGAAGGAACCGCCGAAGAAGCCCCGCCCCGTCATGGTATCCGATCTTCCAAAGGCATGTGCCGCTGTGCTGGATGGTCCGGCTCCCAATTCGGTCGCCGAAGTGACCTATGGGGTGCAGTAAACAACTATCATGCCCCGACGCTTGACGGCGGGGCATTTTCTCTAAGCCCTCTTTTCACCGACCTATGGCTCAGCTATAGGTTTAAAACGATTTAGAGCCAGATGACAAGGTTATCAACTTCATGACAGAGCGCCTGCGCATCGCATTGATCGCCCACGATTTGAAGAAAGACGACATGGTCGCCTTTGCGCGCGCGCATGAAAAGGCGCTGTCGCGTTTCGATATCGTCGCCACGGGCACGACCGGCGGGCTGATCCTTGAAGCCTGCCCTTCGCTGACGATCCAGCGCGTCAAAAGCGGCCCGCTCGGCGGCGATCAGCAGATCGGCGCGATGATAGCCGAAGGCACCGTTGAAGTGCTGATCTTCTTCATCGACCCGCTGTCGCCGCTTCCGCATGATGTGGATGTCAAGGCGCTGACGCGGCTTGGCAGCGTCTACGACATTCCGATGGCGTTGAACCCGGCCACGGCGGAAAAGCTGATCAAGGCTTTGGACTGATACGAGCGAAGAAATAACAGCCTTTGGTAAGCTCCCAAGGGCCACAAGAAACGACAGGGAGAGAGAATGCAGGCCATGATCGACGCCGAACAGAGTTTTCAGTTTCCAGTCCTTGTCGGCGATATCGGCGGCACCAATGCCCGCTTTGCGATCCTTGTCGATGCTAACTCCGACCCGAAGGAATTTCCGGTTCTTCAGACGGCGGATTATGCGACCATCGATGAAGCCATTCAGACGGCTATTCTCGACCAGACGTCGCTGCAGCCGCGCTCGGTCATTCTGGCCATTGCCGGGCCCGTCGAAGGCGATGAAATCGA
Organism: Ochrobactrum sp. C6C9; assembly: GCF_022627935.1. NCBI lineage: Bacteria > Pseudomonadati > Pseudomonadota > Alphaproteobacteria > Hyphomicrobiales > Brucellaceae > Ochrobactrum > Ochrobactrum sp. C6C9. The sequence goes on from NZ_JABXGB010000018.1 coordinate 64,346, forward strand.
CCTCACCAATTGCGATTGGGTTGTGCGCCCGAAGAAGCTGATCGCCAATCTCGGCTTCAAGGATGTGACCGTGCTCAACGATTTCGAGGCGCAGGCGCTGGCCGTGGTGTCGCTCGAAGGTCACCATATGGAACAGATCGGCGGCAAGCCCGACGAGGTGGTTGCAACCCGCGTCGTACTCGGACCGGGCACTGGCCTCGGTGTGGCCGGTCTGGTGCGCACCCGCAAGGCCTGGGTGCCGGTTCCGGGTGAAGGCGGCCATGTCGATGTCGGCCCGCGCAGCGAACGCGACTATCAGATTTTCCCGCATATTGAGCAGATCGACGGGCGCGTTTCCGCCGAGCAGATTTTGAGCGGACGCGGCCTGCACAATCTCTATGTGGCAATCTGCACCGCCGACGGTGTGACACCGACGCTGGAAACGCCCGCCGACATCACCTCTGCCGGTCTCGATGGTAGCAATGCGCAAGCCAGCGAAACGCTCGACCTGTTTGCGACCTATCTTGGCCGTGTGGCGGGCGACATGGCGCTTGTCTTCATGGCGCATGGCGGCGTTTACCTGTCGGGCGGCATTCCGCAGCGCATTATTCCAGCCTTGCGGGCTGGCGGTTTCCGCGCGGCCTTTGAAGACAAGGCGCCGCATCAGGCTATCATGCACGACATTCCGGTCCGCGTGATCACCTATCCGCTGGCGGCGCTGAGCGGCTTGTCGGCTTTCGCCTGCGCACCATCGCGCTTCGAAGTCTCGACGGACGGGCGGCGCTGGCGCATCGGCTAAGTTCTGCCAGCAAGAGGATCAGGGTGTCTGAATCAAAAAGCGGCAGGCCGTGGCGAAAATGGTGATTTCGAGAACCGGAGCGGAGCGTACTTTTAGGTACGTGAGCCTAGGTAAGCGCAGAAATTGCCATTTGCAGACCGCCATGGCGACTTTTGGATCAGATAGCAGGGATGGATAATTACGCGACTTAAAGCTATAGAAACGCGTCGGGGAATTGGCTTTCGGCCTTTTCACCGCCGCGTTTTTGGTTTTAATACCAACGCATTTTCAACGGCAGTCTCGGACATACCGAGCTCAGGAATGAAGCGCTTTTGCACGTGAGCCTATTCAAAAAGAAAAAGAAGAAAATCGACACGGGCGAAGCGACCCGCGTAATCCGGCGCATGATGTCGGAAAACATCGGTGAATATAAGAAAAACTATATCATCGCCATCATCGCATCTTTGATCGTCGGCGGATCGAACGCCGCGCTTGCCTATATGATGAAGCCGATGATCGACAAGATCTTCTATGAGCAGAACCTGCCGCTGATCTGGGTCATCTGTGGCACGCTTCTGGCGATCTTCATCCTGCGCGGTCTGTCTGGCTATGTGCAGGCCGTCGAGCTTGCCAAGATCGGCAATAATCTGGTCGCGCGCTATCAAAAGCGCATCTTCGACCATCTGATGAAGCTCGGTCTCGACTTCTATAACGACACCCGCTCCGGCCATCTGGCGGCGCAGATCAACCAGAATGTGTCCGGCATCCGCGACCTTCTGAACATGACGATTTCGTCGATTGCGCGCGATTTCATCTCGCTGATCGGCCTGATCGCGATGATGTTCTATATGGACCCGATGCTGTCGGTTGCGATCTTCCTGATCGGCCCACCGCTCATTCTGGCGGTCGCCTATATTTCGCGCCGCATCCGCTCGGTGACGCGCGATCTGGTGCACCTCAATTCGCATCTTCTCGGCGCCATGCAGGAATCCGTGCAGGGCATTGCCGTCGTGAAGGCTTTCACGATGGAAGATCAGCTGCGCGCGAAGATCGGCAATCTGATCGACCTGTCGGAAGGACGCAGCAACAAGATCGCCAAGGTGTCCGAACGCACCACACCGATTTCCGAAATACTGGCTGGTATCGCCGTATCCGGCGTTCTGGCCTATAGCGGCTATCGCGCCATCCTCGAACAACAGCCGCCCGGCGCAACCTTTGCCTTCATCACCGCCATGTTGCTGGCCTATGACCCGGCCCGCCGTCTTGCCCGCCTTCAGGTCGGGCTGGAAAAGGCGCTGGTCAATGCCCGCATGATCTATGAAGTGCTGGATATCAAGCCGCACCAGCGCGATGCCGCCGATGCGGTGCCGCTGAACCCCGGCCCCGGCGAAATCCAGTTCGAAAACCTGCATTTCTCCTATAGCGAGCTTGCGCCGGTTCTGCATGGTGTCAGCTTCACCGCCAAGGCAGGGCAAACCACGGCGATCATCGGCGCATCGGGTGCGGGCAAGTCAACGCTCATCAATCTCGTGCAGCGGTTCTACGATCTCGACAAGGGAACGATCCTGTTCGACGGGCAGGATATTTCCAAGGTCACCAAGCGCTCGCTGCGCCACGCCGTGGCCTATGTCTCGCAACAGCCCTATCTGTTCGAAGGCACCATTGCCGACAATATCCGCTATGGACGCCCGGATGCGACCGATGATGAAATCGTCAAGGCGGCCAAGCTTGCCCATGCGCATGATTTCATCCTGCAACAGCCGCAGGGCTACGACACACCGATTGGCGAAAACGGCGCAACGCTTTCCGGCGGCCAGCGGCAGCGCATTTCGATTGCGCGCGCCATCGTGCGCAAGGCGCCGGTGCTGCTGCTCGATGAAGCAACATCCGCACTCGACAACGAATCGGAAAAGCGCGTCCAGCAGGCGCTGGAAACGATCATGAAGGGCCGCACCACCATCGTCATCGCCCATCGCCTGTCCACGGTCGTCAATGCCGACCGTATCGTGGTCATGGAAGCGGGGCGCGTGGTGGAAGAAGGCCGTCATGAACAGCTGATCGCCATACCGAACGGCGTCTATGCCCGCTTCTATCAATTGCAGAGCGGCAGCGCCGACAGTATGACCGAACCGACAATCGAAGAACTGACTGCGGATGATGTGCCTGCGGGCACAGGAGGACAAAATGACCGGTGAACCGGATAGCCGAAACAGCGAAATGGGCCTCGTCGTCGTCGGCGCCGGTGGCCGCATGGGCCAAACCCTTATCCGGACGATCCAGTCGATAGACGGCGCAAAGCTTGCGGGCGCTATCGAGCGCCCCGGCTCGCCGCTGATCGGCAAGGATGCCGGTGAAGTGGCCGGTGTCGGCGCGCTTGGCGTGAAGATTACCGACGATCCGCTGCCGGTCTTTGCCCAGGCGCAAGGGGTACTCGACTTCACCAGCCCTGCCGCGAGCGTGGCCTTTGCCGGGCTCGCGGCACAGGCCCGCATCGTCCATGTCATCGGCACCACGGGATGCTCGGCAGAAGACGACGAGAAATTCCGCGCCGCCGCCCGCCATGCAACCATCGTCAAGTCGGGCAATATGAGCCTTGGCGTCAATCTGCTTTCCGTCATGGTGCAGAAGGCCGCAAAGGCGCTGGGACCGGAAGATTTCGACATCGAAGTTCTCGAAATGCACCACAAGCACAAGGTGGATGCACCAAGCGGCACTGCCCTGCTTCTTGGCCAAGCGGCCGCCGAAGGCCGCGGCATCAGCCTTGAAGACAACAGCGTGCGGGCGCGTGACGGCTATACCGGCCCGCGCACGGAAGGCACCATCGGCTTCGCCACGCTGCGCGGCGGCTCGGTGATCGGCGACCATTCGGTGATTCTCGCTGGCCCCGGCGAACGCATTGTGCTGTCGCACCATGCCGAAGACCGCACCATCTTTGCACGCGGCGCCGTCAAGGCCGCACTCTGGGCTTATGGCAAAAAGCCCGGCCTCTATTCCATGCTCGACGTGCTCGGGCTGAGTGACTAGAGCGCGTTTCGATCTGATTGCATCAGATCGGCGCTCTACTATTTTGTTTGAACGCGCATCTTTTCCGAAAACCGTTTCACACTTTTCGGGATGCGCTTTGATTTACCCACCAACGGAGCCTTGCCTATGTCTCGTACTCTCGTCCTGGTTCGCCATGGCCAAAGCGAATGGAACCTGAAGAATCTTTTCACCGGCTGGCGCGATCCGGGCCTGACCGAACAGGGCCATGCCGAAGCCAAGGCCGCTGGCCAGCGCCTCAAGGCCGCAGGTCTCAAATTCGATATCGCCTATACGTCAGTGCTGACCCGCGCGCAGACCACCTGCCAGCACATTCTGGATGAGCTGGGCCAGTCCGGCCTTGAAACGATCCGCGATCAGGCGCTGAACGAGCGCGACTATGGCGATCTGTCCGGTCTCAACAAGGACGATGCCCGCGCCAAGTGGGGCGAAGAGCAGGTTCATGTCTGGCGCCGTTCCTATGACGTGCCTCCTCCGGGCGGCGAAAGCCTGAAGGATACGGGCGCGCGCGTCTGGCCTTATTATCTGCATCAGATCCAGCCGCATGTGCTGCGCGGTGAAAGCGTTCTGGTCGCCGCGCACGGCAATTCGCTGCGCGCGCTCATCATGGCGCTCGACGGACTGACCCCGGAACAGATTCTCAAGCAGGAACTGAATACCGGCGTGCCGATCATTTACCGGCTCAATGCTGATTCGACTGTGGCCTCGAAGGAAATTCTGGAAGCCTGACATGCAGTTGGCGGCAAATTTATCGGGCGCGACACCGCGCCCGATAGCGTTTTCAACATGGAAAACGGACAGCTTGAAAAAAAGCTGACATTATTTCGAAAACGCGATTGACAGAGGCAAGCCGACCCCTTAGATGGGTCCTCGTCGCCCAGATGGCGGAATTGGTAGACGCACCAGCTTCAGGTGCTGGCGCTCGCAAGGGCGTGGAGGTTCGAGTCCTCTTCTGGGCACCATTTCCAAGTCTTCGGACCACTACCAAGGTCCAGAAGCATCCCAAAAAGCCCGCGCAAGCGGGCTTTTTTGCTTTCTGGGCCCGTCGCATTCCCAAGCGTCCAAACCCCGGCCTGAGCTTCAGGAAGACAGATATGCAATTCACCGACGCTGATCGCGACACCTTTTTCGAGCTTCTGAAATGGCGGCGGGATGTTCGTCATTTTCGCAGCGATCCGATAGACGGAGCGATGGTTCAAACGCTGCGGCAGGCGATGGATTATGCACCCTCTGTCGGCAATGCGCGGCCCTGGCGCGTCTTCGCCGTAGAAAGCCTTGAGAAGCGGCAGGCGGTCCACGATGCCTTCAGGCAGGCCAACCGCAAAGCAGCACAGATTTACGACGGCGCACGCGCCGAGGCCTATCGTGACCTGAAACTGGAGGGGCTTGCCATCGCCCCGTTGCAGCTCGCCATTTTCACGGAAACGGATCCGGCGGAAGGGCACGGCCTCGGGCGACAGTCGATGGCTTCCACGCTGGAGCAAAGCACGGCGATGGCCGTGCAAAACCTCAACCTCGCCGCCCGGTCGCTGGGCCTTGGTGTCGGCATGGTGTCGATACTCGATCCGCTGGCCATGGAAAGGCTTTTCGCCGTGCCGGCAAACTGGCGTTTCAGCCTTTATCTGTGCGTCGGCTGGCCGAGCTTCACCGACGACACGCCGCTGCTGCACAAATGCGGCTGGCAGGAAAACAGCAGGACCGACTGGCGCTCCTGCTGATTCAATTTACGAACAGAAGCCCGACCCCAGCCAAGTTTCTCCGTTCGTGTAATACATGTTGAGGACTTCCCGCTCTGCAAAAACGCTGGGCGGCCCCTTGTCATTCAGCAAGGCAAACAGCGTTTCCTCGGTGAACGGAACGCTGACCCGCTCAAGGTAAAGCACCGTAGGACATCGTATAGGACGGGGCCAGAAGACGAGCTGTTCTTCGACTTCTTTCAGTGTCCTCTGTATTGCAGCTTCGGCGTCTGCCAAGTCCACAAAGAACACGTCATCCCATTCCGTCATCTTGTCATCGGTGATTGCATAGAAACTGAGCATTTTCGTCACGATCGGCCTCCACCCCGGTGCACTCTCGCGGTACGCCCCCGCGTTGTGCCCTTCGATCTCTGGTGATCGGGGTGTTCGCAACCGTACTGATACGGCCCTGCGCCTTTAGCTCGGGTGAACCTGTACATAGCAACAGGCACCCCGATCATAAAGAACGAAGGTTCGGCATCTTTTGGCGACACCAGCCAATCAGTAGAGGTTGCGACACCCCAGACCGCCGCGTAGCGGTCCACCCTTAGGCGTAGAGGATTTTTGACAGCTTGTCACACGCAAAATCTGTCACGCGACAGGCTTGTGCCGGATGATCGCAACGCACTGTTAAACAAGCGAAATCGATGGCTGGCTAACCACAGCAACCATACGATATCTCTGTTTTAGAATGAAGTAATATTCAGCAGCAGTTTTGCGCAGGAAGCAAGCGCTGAGCCTGCGCGTGATCCTTGGTGACCGGGGAGTGGAAAAGCCAACTGTGTGATGGCCCCCGCAGCCTTTGGTTCGGTGAACCTGTTTTATACGCGACAGGCCCCCCGGCCATAAAGAACAGTGGACCACCGCGTGGCGGTCCACTTCATGATCCTTGGCGGTCGGGGCGTTAGCAAGCGCGCAGCGTCACGTCCCCGCGACCTTTAGCTTCTGAAAAGCCTGGACATAATCGCGGACACCCTGACCATGAAGAACGAAGGACCGCCGCAAAGCAGCCCCCTGCAATTGGTAATCCTGCTCAGTTGATTTGTCTCGCGGAGATTGCCGTGCGACCGGCAATCCTGCTAACGGCCTTTACTCCGTCCTGTGCGAACTATATCCAAAGACTAAGCAATTCCGTTGGAGCAAGTGTCGATGCGCGCCTTAGTCCTCGCCCTCTTTCGCGCCACCAGTTCCTTCAGCGCCACGGGACTGGCGTTCGGCACATTGTTCTTTGCAGCGGCGCTGACGCCGAGCCTCATTCCCCGAACCTATGTCATTCAGGGCGCGCTGTGTGGGCTGGTCTTCGCCATCGGCTATGGCATCGGCGTGCTTTTCGGCGCGCTGTGGCGCTATCTCGAACTGCCGGAGATCAAGGGCCGCAAACGCGCCATCCTGAAAATCGGCGTCGGCATTGTCTGCCTCGCCGTGGCGCTGATCGCCCTTCGCTCATCCGCTGGCTGGCAAAATTCGATCCGCACCGCGATGGACATGCCGCCGGTGCCCTCCGCCTATCCCGCAACCCTGACCGCGATTGCCATCGCTGTCTTTCTGGTGCTGCTGGTCATTGCCCGCATTCTCATTCGCATTGGGCGCTATATCTCGTCGAAGATGCGCCGCATCATGCCAAGGCGCGTTGCAAACGTCATTGCGGCCTCGGTGACGGCTTTTCTGATCTGGACCGTCGCCAACGGCGTGCTGATCAATACGGCGTTCAAATCGCTCGATGCGTCCTTCAAGCGCTATGACGCCCTGATGGAGCCGGACCGAGTGCAACCCTCCTCCCCCGGCAAGACAGGCAGCGCCGCCTCGCTGATCCGCTGGGAGGATCTTGGCCGTGCCGGACGTGAATATATCGCCTCAGCGCCCACCGCCGCCGAGATTTCCGCCTTTACCGGGCGCGCGGCCATGGACCCGATCCGCGTTTATGCCGGGCTCAATGTCAGTCGTACGCCAGAGGAAAGGGCCAGACAGGCGCTGGAGGAACTCAAGCGGCAGGGCGGCTTTGACCGCTCTGCGCTGGTGATCATCGTGCCGACCGGTACGGGCTGGGTCGATCCCTCCGCCATGATCGGGCTGGAATATCTGCGCGACGGCGACGTGGCCAGCATCGCCGTGCAATATTCCTATCTGAACAGCCCGCTATCGCTGCTGTTTCAGCCGGAATATGGCGCGGAGTCGGCGCGCGCGCTGTTCGAAACGGTCTATGATTACTGGAAAAGCCTGCCTGCCGACAAACGACCGAAGATTTATCTGCATGGTCTGAGCCTCGGCGCTTTCAATTCGCAAAGCTCGGTATCGCTGTTTGAAATACTGGATGCGCCCCTGAACGGCGCCCTGTGGAGCGGCCCGCCCTTCCCCAGCGCGCTGTGGCGTTCGCTGACGCGCAGCCGCAATCCCGATACGCCGGAATGGCTGCCGGTGGTGCGCGACGGCGCCTTCGTGCGCTTCATGAACCAGAATGGCGAAGCGCCCGGCAATGGCAACGAATGGGGCGTGATGCGCACGATCTATCTGCAATATGCCAGCGATGCCATCGTGTTCTTCAACAGCAGCATGTTCTATCGCGAGCCGGACTGGATGAAAGAGCCGCGCGGTCCCGATGTATCAGCCGATTTACGCTGGTATCCGATCGTGACCGCGCTGCAACTGGTGGTCGACATGGCATTTGCCGACAGCGCGCCCATGGGGCATGGACATGTCTATGCCCCGGAGCATTATCTGGAAGCCTGGCGTGACATCACCGGCGCAGAAAACTGGCAGAGCGACGATATCAACCGGCTTAAGCAATATCTGCGTCACAAGGTGGACGAAGGTAATGCCGAAGGTTTCGAGGAACGCGGGGGGTAGCCCCGAGAAATTTGATTGTAACGGCTGTTGCAGTCATCTGAAAATCGACCGTAACAGCCCGGCTTTGAAAAGAAATTGGCGGCAAACGATCCGTTTGGCCACCCTGCTAACGAACTCAAAAAAAATTATGCGGTGCCGCTATCCGAAACGGAAAGCGCCCGGTCACGCCATGCGCTGACGGCGGTACCCTGTGTCTGGTTTTCGACGACGATGTGGTGGCCTTCATAAATGCCGGAAGCAACCCACTGCTTCGCCGCTTTCTGATACACATCGATCGTGATTCCGAGTTGGTCTACCTTGGCTTGTGACAGCATGTATTCCCTCATGAATGGTGAATATGAAAAGCGAAGCTGGAATATATAATCGATTTGACGACAATCTGATGTCACTTTTTCGCTACCGGATTGTAATTCTGACAAAACACAATGTTTTGAACATCTTACGGCTGTATAAACCCATATCTGACCGACGAGGATTTATTTAGAAGAATTACCATGTTTACTTAATTCATTTATACTTGAACCTGCGTTCAATTTGCTTCTGCATTAAGCTGAAACATCACAAACTGAGTAAACTGTTCCGGGTTGAAATTATTATCGGAAGCGATGACCACCGTTTTATGTCCGCCGATTGTCGGCCCCCAACTGACCGACTCGATATTATCGATGTCTAGGCCGAAATCACCTTCGCCCAGCCGCAGCACAGCTTCCCTGGCCATCGGCGTTAGCGAAACATCCTTGAGCGTCGCCATGCCGCTCACGTCCGTCGCACCGGCAAAGCGCGCGCGGTAGAAATTAATCTCATTGCCCACGCCATGCGCGTAAGAGCGCTCGACCGTCAACAGATCGTCGCCCCAGGCGAGAAATTCCGACATGCCGTTGTCGTTCCAATAGGGCAGTTTGGTCGCCTTGGTGAAGATCGGCCCGGTATCATAGGCATATTCCGCCTTCACCCCGCCGGACAGAATATCGAAGGCGAGTATGCGGGCGCGACTGCCTTTTTCCAGCGTTGCCTTGTCACCATCCTGAAGCAGCGCATTTTCCAGCCCGACGAGCAGCGTCTTGCCATCCGGCGAAAAGGTCAGGCTTTCAAAGGACAGGTTATTGCGAATACCGCGTGTGCCGTCGCCATTCGGGATGTAATAATCGGGCAAGGCAAACTCACGGATCAGACTGCCATCGATGCGCGATTCCCGCACGGCCGGTTTGCCGTTGCGGTCGCCCTCGCTGGTCCAGAACAGCGTGCCGGTGCCCGCATGATAGCGAATGGATTCCGGATCGACATCCTTGTTCGCAAACGGCTTGCCATCGGCATTCAACAGCGTGACGGTAGAAAGGATATCGACGCTGTGCAGTCCCTTTTCGTCGGCGACGATCCTGAGCGTATAGAACCGCGCGGGAGCCTTCTCGGAACGGTCGTCGGAAATGGCGTAATAGATATCCTGCGCCGCATCATAGTCGAGGCCGGATACGCCGCCGAACTCAACGCCTTTAATTTGCAGGCCGGTTGGCAGCACGATCTCGCCCAGCAGCACTGGCTTTTTGAAATCCTGCGCGAAAGCCGCTGACGTCAGGGAAACAGCGGCGCAAAATGCTGCAACAAAAAGCGGAGACTTCATCAAACGCACCTTGGTCGGGTCAGAAACAGGAAGCCTATCTGATAGCGGCAAGATTTGAAGCGTTCATGACGCTGACATTTTCCGCCTTGCAACGGAACGCATTTCCAGCAAAAGTGTGAAATGGTTTTGTGTTTGATATGCGTAAAAACAATTAGTTAGCAATAAAATTGGTATCGCCCGTCCCGGTAGAATGGTCAAGAGGTTCGCCATGGAACAGCCCGATTACGACCGCGCATTCGGCGAGATTATCCGGTGGCTGAAGCAGGAAGGCTTGATCCTGCAAACCGATCTCGAGGGCAATACGGAGCTTTCCACCCGGGCCGAGCGCATGGGTCGCAAAAGGCGGCGCGAAGCGGCGGCAACACAAGAATAAAAAACCGGCATCATAAACGGGGGAGTTGAGATGCGGCATAAAGGCCTGCTGGAATTCGGGCGGAATCGGACGCTCTATGGTCTTTTCCTGTTTTGCGCGGTCTGCGCCATCGCAGGCAGTCTGCTGAGCTATCCTGGCGAAACTTCGTTCTGGCGCTGGCTGCATTATCTCACCAAGCCGACCGCAACGCTGCTTCTGCTGGCGGCGGTGCTCTGTTCCGGCAAGCCGCGCTCGAAATCCTATGGCCTTGCCGTGGCTTTCGGCCTTGCCCTCGCAGCGCTTGGCGATTTTTTCCTGATGCTGCCGGGTGATTATTTCATGGCTGGGCTGATCTGCTTTCTCATCACCCATTGCGCCTATATTTACGCCCTGTCGCGCCATAGCCGCTTTGCGCAGAACAAGGGCGCCTTCGTCGTCTTCGCGTTTGCGGCAGTTGCGCTGATCACCGGTCTTTGGACGGCCCTGCCGGGGACCATGAAAATCCCCGTCATCATCTATGCCGCCGCATTGGGTCTGATGGCCGCGCAGGCTTTCAGCCGCGCAAGCGGCACCGAACCAGAAACACCACAACATTACGCCGCCTGGCTCGCGGCATGGGGCGGCTTGTTCTTCATGGTCAGCGACACGCTTCTCGCCTATGACCGGTTCCGCTTCGATATTCCGCTGAGCGGGCTATGGGTGCTCGCCACCTATTATGTGGCGCAATTCCTGTTCGCCCGCTCGACCGAGGATTTCACCCATGAGCGATGATCTCGACGCGGTTTTCGCACGTCTGCGTCAGGCATGGCTGGATCATCGCCCGCCCTATGAGCAACGCATCGATGACCTCAAGCGCCTGCGTGCTGGCCTGGCCGCACAGCTCGACGATATGGCGAAGGCGATCAGCGCCGATTTCGGAAACCGCTCTGCCCATGAAACCCTGCTTGGCGAAGCCAGCGTGGTTTTTGCCGAAATCGATGACGCGCTGCACCATCTCAAGAGCTGGATGAAGCCAAAGCGCCGCAAGGCGGGCTGGAAATTATGGCCCGCGAAAGCCGAAGTCCGCTTCGTGCCGCTGGGTGTCGTGGGCGTCATCGCGCCGTGGAACTATCCGGTCAATCTGGCGCTCGCGCCGCTGGTGGCGGCCATTGCGGCAGGCAACCATGTCCTGCTCAAACCATCTGAACACACGCCACAGACGGCAGCCTTCCTGCAAAAGCTCATCAGCACGGTCTTTCCGGACAATCGCGTTGCCGTGGTGCAAGGCGATGCAGCGCTTTCCGCCCGCTTTGCCAGCCTGCCTTTCGACCATCTGTTCTTCACCGGCTCCACCGCCGTGGGGCGCAAGATCATGGCAGCGGCAGCTGCCAATCTGACGCCGGTAACGCTGGAACTTGGCGGCAAATCTCCCGCCATCATCAGCGAAAACGCCAATCTGGTGCGGGCGGCGCGCGCCATCGCAAACGGCAAGTTTTTCAATGCCGGGCAAACCTGTATCGCGCCGGATTATTTGCTGATCCACCACAGCAAGCGCGATGAATTCATTGCCTTGCTCAAAGCCGAAATGCTGGCCCGCTATGGCGGCGCATCCGCCGGTCAGGACCGCACCACCATCATCAACGATGCGCAGTTGCAGCGGTTATCCGGCCTGCTGGCCGATGCGAAGGACAAAAGCGAGGGCATCGTCGAGCTGCTCGCGCCCTCCACCGAAACGCGCCTGATGACGCCGACGCTCATTCTTGAGCCGCAAGTGACCAGCGCCATGGCGGAAGAGATTTTCGGACCGCTGCTGCCTGTCATCAGCTATCGCTCGACCGATGACGCCATTGCCTATGTGCTGGGCCATGACCGCCCGCTGGCGCTTTATTGCTTCAGCGAGAACACCGCAGAGATCGAGACCATCCTCGCCCATGTGGTCGCTGGCGGGGTCTGCATCAACGATACGCTGTATCATTTTGCCTGCAGCAACCTGCCCTTCGGCGGCGTGGGGGCCAGCGGCATGGGCCAGTATCACGGTTATGACGGCTTCCTGACCTTTTCCAAGGTCATGCCTATATTGACGAAATATGCGCCCGCCCCGAGCGATCTCATCAAGCCGCCCTATCGCGGCCTGACCGACTGGCTGGTTCGCTTCATTGCCCGCTGAACTTTCGCCCCAAACACTCAATTGTGCGTGGCGGCTCTGTTCAAATCGCATAGCAAACTATCTATATAGAAGAGTATAAATTTGAAATATTCATCTTGAACTGACGACCTTACGGGTGAAAAGGGTGCAGAAGAAAAAGGAAGCAAACCGGATATCGAAGTCGATCCTGACGGCGATCCGCAACAGGCCGGGCTTCAGGCCTCTCAACGCCAATATCACTGGCGGTGATATTGTCATTGCATCCTATAATGTTCACAAATGCATCGGCATCGACAAACAGTTCAATCCGCAGCGCACCGCCGACGTGATCAGCGAAATCGACGCGGATGTTATAGCGTTGCAGGAAGCCGACAAGCGTTTCGGTGAGCGGTCCGGTCTGCTCGACCTCGGCCTTCTGGAGCGCCGCCACGGCCTCATTCCTGTCCCCATCAATGCAACGATGCCCAAGGGGCATGGCTGGCACGGCAATGTGCTTTTGTTCCGCGAAGGCATTGTGCGCAATGTGCAGCAGCTGAAACTGCCCGGCGTGGAGCCGCGCGGCGCGCTCGTCGCCGATCTGGAATTTCCCGCCGGTCCGCTGCGCGTCATTGCCGCGCATCTGGGCCTCCTGAAACGCTCCCGCGAGCAACAAGCGGAAAGCATTCTCACCGCCTTGCAGGAAGCCGACACGCTGCCGACGCTGTTGATCGGCGATCTGAATGAATGGCGTATCGGCAAGCGCTCTTCGCTGGCCGCGCTGATGCCGACCTTCAACCATGTGGCGACGGCAGTGCCGAGTTTTCCGTCACGCTTCCCGGTCTTCGCGCTCGACCGCGTGATGGGCGCGCCGCATAATCTCGTGACCTCGGTGGAAGTTCACAACACGCCGCTGGCGCGTATGGCCTCCGACCATCTGCCGATCAAGGCGCATCTCGACCTGAAGACGGCGATAGAGCATTTCCAGCAAAAGTGTGAAACGGTTTTGCGTCTGGAAATGCGTGAAAATAAATAGATCTTCTGCACAATCTCTATCCGGAGATACCCGCAAGCAGGACCGGCTCATAGATAAGGCGAACCGAGCCAGATAATCCGGTCGATGAGACGCACCAGAAACGGGCGGTTGTTGAGACCTGTCAGATTGACCTGACGGCTCTCCTCGATGACCTTCCCGATCCGCTCTTCCACCTGACGCGCCACATCGCGATCCAGAATTTCCAGATCGATCTCGAAGTTGAGCCGCAGCGAGCGCGGATCGATATTCGAGGAACCGACATAGGACCATGCGCCATCGATGGTCATCAGCTTGGAATGGTTGAACGCGCCGCCTGCACGCCAGATGCGGCAGCCATCCTTCAAAAGCTGGTCGAACTGGGCGCGCATGGCGCGGTCCACCAGTTTGAGATTATTGACCCCCGGCACGACGATATCCACCGACACGCCCCGCCGCGCCGCCGTGACCAGCGCGCTGATCAGTTCGCGGTCGGGCAACAGATAGGGCGACATGATGAGGATATGCTGCTCGGCTATCGAGAAAGCGCCCATCATCATGCGATGGTTGGTTTCCACATTCTTGTCGGGACCGGAGCCGACCACACGCACCAACGTGCCGGTGCCGGGCGGATTTTCCGGCGGGGCAATGCGCCAGGCGTCGCCGGTCAGCAATTCACCCGTTGCAAATCGCCAGTCCTCGGATGCGATGTGAAAAAGGTCGGCAATGGCCGGTCCTTCCAGCCGGAAATGCGTGTCGATGGCCACCGCATCGCCAGCAATCGCCCGCACAAAACCGGCACGGATATTCATGCCGCCGGTAAAGCCATATCGCCCGTCGACGACGAGGATTTTGCGGTGGGTGCGTAAATTGGCATAAGGTAGGCGCAGGCCGATGATGATGTTGCCGTTGAAGACATCCACTGTCACGCCATTTTCCTTGAGCAGGCTGACAATGCTCGGGATGGAATAACGTGCGCCAACCGCATCGATCAGCACCCGCACTTCCACGCCGCGCTTGACGGCCTCGCCCAGCGCCTCGGCAAACCGGATGCCAATGGCGTCACGGTCAAAAATATAGGTTTCCAGCAAGATGCTGCGCTCTGCCTTACCGATGGCTTCCAGCATGGCCGCATAGGCTTCGTCGCCGGTTTCCAGCATTTCAATGCGATTGCCGCTGGTGAAATCATAAAGGCTGACGGCGTCGCCCAAAATTTTCATCGCGCCGAACTGCCGCCCGAATGCGGCGCGCACGAGGTCGTTGGTCGTGTCGAAATGCGAGAGGTGATAAAGCGCAATATGCCCCAGCGCGCGCTGCTGCGTGAGCGTCGAGCGCCTGATCCGGTTGACGCCCGCTATGGCATAGACCACCGCCCCCACGATGGGCGACAGCACGATCACGCCGACCCAGCCGAGTGCAGTGCGCACCTCGTCCTTGGTCATGGTCGCATGAATGGCGGCTATTGCGCCGAGCACGATCGACAGAACAGCCAGAATATGCGGCCAGTAATGGGAAATCAGATCGAACATCGAACAGACTTTTCCAACAACAATTGAGTACCGGGAAACCGGCAGCGCCCCCGCGTCAAGTTCCAGAAATATGTAGCCGATAGAGATTAAAACAGGTGTAACGGCAAAGAGATAGAGCCCAACGGGCCAAAAAAGTACAACTGCAGCGAATTAGTTTATGCGCAAAAACAAAGAGATATCGCCGTTTTTCCCGGTCTCGGTCGTCGGTTCAAGCGCGCAAAAGGCTGGCGCGGCGGCCTCACGCAGCCAAAGCTGGTCAAAAGCTCCATCTGCCTTATATTGTTGCGTGGGTTACGAAAATTGGGTCACGACAATTCGAGGGACAAGAGGGTTATTCGATGGCAACGACGAACAAAGATTTCGACAATCCCGTGCTGCCGACAGAGCTGACGTCCAAGTGGGGCTGGTTCGTCGCGCTGGGCGTGGCGCTTCTCATTCTGGGCGGCATCGCCTTCGGCAATCTGGTGCTGGCCACAGTTGTTTCGGTCTACTATGTCGGCATGATGATGCTGATCGCTGGTGTGATCGAAATCATCCATGCTTTCGGCGTGAAAACGTGGGGGCGGTTTTTCTTCTGGCTCCTGAGCGGCCTGCTTTATGCTGCGGCGGGTGTCGTCACCTTCATCAATCCCATATTGGCGGCAGGCGTCCTGACATTCCTGCTGGCGGCTGCCCTTCTCGGCTCCGGCCTTTTCCGCGTCTGGATGGGCTTCAAGTCGAAACCGGCATCGGGCTGGGGCTGGATCGTGGCCGGTGGTGTCATAACCGCGCTGCTCGGCCTCATCATCGCCATCCAATGGCCGGTCAACAGCCTGTTCATCCTTGGCCTTTTCCTGGCCATCGATCTGATTTTCCAGGGCTGGACCTACATCGCCTTCGGCCTCGGCATCAAAAGCCGCTAATCAAGCGCAGCATTTTCCTTAAAGCGGCGTGTTCAGCGCCGCTTTTTCATTTCAGGCCCGATGAGCGGCACGGCGCTTGTTGAGATTTTGCCCAATGACTGCTAGATGCAGCGCAACATCTTCGCGGCGCGCCTTTGCGCGGCCCAACATTTCGCCATCACGAGTTTCTTCATGCCTGCTGACAATCCCGTTTCCAAGCGCCGCACATTCGCGATCATCGCGCACCCGGACGCCGGTAAGACCACGCTGACCGAAAAGCTGCTGCTGTTTGGCGGCGCCATCCAGCTTGCCGGTGAAGTGAAGGCCAAGAAGGACCGTATCCAGACCCGTTCGGACTGGATGAACATCGAACGCGACCGTGGCATTTCGGTCGTCACCTCGGTGATGACCTTCGAATACAAGGACTGCATCTTCAACCTGCTCGATACGCCGGGCCACGAAGACTTCGCAGACGACACCTACCGCACGCTGACAGCCGTCGACAGCGCCGTCATGGTCATCGACGCCGCCAAGGGTATCGAGCCGCGCACGCTGAAACTGTTCGAAGTCTGCCGCATGCGCGATATTCCGATCGTCACCTTCGTCAACAAGATGGACCGCGAAGCACGCGATCCACTCGAAATCCTGGACGAGATCGAAGAAAAGCTGGCGCTCGACACGGCGCCGATCACCTGGCCTATCGGCTCGGGCAAGAGCTTTGCAGGCACTTTCGACCTGCATAACGACACGATGCGTCGTCAGGATAATGAAGAGCAGCCAACCAAGGTCAGCGGCCCGGAAGTCGCAGCCGCTTTGCTGCCTGAGAACGAACGCGAAGCCTGGCTGGAAAATATCGAACTGGCACGGGGCGTTTGCCGTCCGTTCGACCTCGCTTCCTTCCGCGAAGGCCATATGACGCCGGTTTATTTCGGCTCCGCGCTGAAGAATTACGGCGTGCGCGATCTGATCGAAGCCTTCTGCGATTTCGGCCCCGCGCCCCGCGACCAGCAGGCCGACACGCGCATGGTCGGTTCCACCGAAGACAAGATGACCGGCTTCGTGTTCAAGATTCAGGCCAATATGGACCCGAACCACCGCGACCGCATCGCCTTCCTGCGCGTTTGCTCCGGAAAACTGTCGCGCGGCATGAAGGCCAAGCTGGTGCGCACCGGCAAACAGATGAGCCTGTCTGCACCGCAATTCTTCTTCGCGCGTTCGCGCCAGATCGCCGACGAAGCCTTTGCGGGCGATGTGGTCGGCATACCGAACCACGGCACGCTGCGCATCGGCGATACGCTGACCGAGGGTGAGGATATCCTGTTCCGTGGCGTACCGAACTTCGCACCGGAAATCCTGCGCCGCGTGCGTCTGGACGATGCGATGAAGGCCAAGAAGCTGCGCGAAGCGTTACAGCAGATGGCCGAAGAAGGCGTCGTGCAGCTTTTCGTGCCCGATGACGGCTCTCCGGCCATTGTCGGTGTCGTCGGCGCGCTCCAGATCGACGTTCTGACCGAACGTTTGAAAGTGGAATATTCGCTTCCGGTCGGCTTTGAAATGTCGCGCTTCTCGGTCTGCCGGTGGATTTCCGCCGACGACCCGGCTGAATTGCAGCGCTTCATCACCTCGCATCGCGCCGATATCGCGCATGACCTCGACAATGATCCGGTTTTCCTGGCGCAGAACGGCTTCTCGCTCAATTACGAGGCCGAGCGCTGGAAGGATATCCGTTTCGCAACCATCAAGGACTATCAGGTCCGCGACAAGGCATGATGCGGTAAGTTGCTATGACCGATCCTGTTCTGGCTGCTCTCGATTTGCCTGATGCCTTGCTGCATCGGCTTGCAGGTTATAGCAGCCAGCAGGATGAGCTTGGCCGCTCGAGCGCCAATGTCCTGCTGCTCGATCATGATGCGCACGAACCGCTTGTTCTGAAAATCGAACCGGCAAGCACGGTCAGCGAACTGGCCGATGAGCGCGCCCGGCTTGAATGGCTTTCAGCCCAAGGGCTGCCCTGCCCCAGCGTCGTCGCTTACGAGAGGATGGCCGACCGCCATTTTCTCCTGATGACGCGCCTTGCCGGATCGAATCTCGCTTCGTCTGTCGGCACTCTTACGCCTGACCGCATCGTCTCCATTCTCGCTACAGCCTTGAAGGCGCTGCACAGCGTTAACCCTGCCGCCTGTCCATTCGACCACCGGTTGGAACATCGCATTAAAGATGCACGCAAGCGCGTTGAAGCGGGCGCGGTCGATGAAGATGATTTCGATACCGAGCGTGAAGGCCGCACCGCGGAAGGCCTGTTCTCCGAACTGCACCGCCTGAAACCGTCGCAGGAAGATGTTGTGGTCACCCATGGCGACGCCTGCCTGCCCAATTTCATGGCCAGCGACGGCACATTCACCGGCTTTATCGACTGCGGCAGGCTCGGCCTTGCAGACCGTCATCAGGATCTGGGACTCGCCTGCTGGAGCATCCGCTATAATCTTGGCAACGAATGGGTGAAGCCTTTCCTCGACCTTTATAGCGCAGAAGCCATCGACGAAGCAAAGATCGCCTATTACCGCTTACTGGACGAGTTCTTCTAAGCGTCAGTGCTCCTTTTCCAACAAGCGTTGCGCAATCTTTTCCGCCAGCTTTTCGGCCACCTCGTTTTTGCTCATTTCCGGCCAGTCCTCGATGCCGGAGCGGCTTAGAATTCGTACGCGGTTATGGTCGCCGCCCATGACGCTGCTGCCATCCGAGCCATAGGACACATCGTTGGCGACGATCCAATCCGCGCCCTTTTTCTCAAGCTTGGCTCGCGCATTGTCTGCCACGTCCTGCGTTTCCGCCGCAAAGCCGACCACGAGACCCGGGCGCTTTTCGCTATGGCCGACACCGGCCAGAATGTCGGGGTTCTCGACCATGGCGAGCGTCGGAGCGCTTTCGCCGGGCTTTTTCTTGATCTTCTGTCCCGCTTCATTGGCCGTGCGCCAATCGGCGACAGCAGCCACCATGATCGCCGCGTCGGCGGGCAGATGCCGCTCCACAGCCGCCTGCATTTCACGCGCCGTCTCGACATGAATGACGTTAACGCCTTCGGGATCGGGAATGGTGACCGGACCAGACACCAGATGCACCGTTGCACCCAGCCGCGCCAAAGCGGCGGCGATGGCATGGCCCTGCTTGCCCGACGAGCGGTTGGCGATATAGCGCACCGGATCAATCGGCTCATGCGTCGGGCCGGAGGTCATGACGATGGATTTTCCAGCCAGTGGTCGTGCACGCGGTGCGAGCAGCGTTTCCACTGCCGCGACGATGGCGAGCGGCTCGCTCATACGGCCCGTTCCCGCCTCGCCGCTCTCGGCCATCTCGCCCTTCTCGGGGCCGATGAAATGCACGCCGTCTTTTTCCAGTGTCAGACGATTGCGCCGGGTCGCCGGATTGTCCCACATGGCCGGGTTCATGGCAGGCGCAATCAGAACCGGAACCTTGCGCGCCAGCAGAACGGCGCTGGCCAAATCGTCGGCCAGACCATTCGCCATCTTGGCCATCAGATCGGCGGTTGCTGGCGCAACCACGATCAGATCGGCATCGCGCGCCAGTCGGATATGCCCGACATCCTGCTCATCCTCTCGGGCGAACAGATCGGTGAAGACATGGTCGGTGGAAACCGCGCCAATGGTCAGCGGTGTCACGAATTGCTGTGCGGCAGCCGTCATCAATGGGCGAACCTGTGCACCGCGCTCACGCAAACGACGGATCAGGTCGGGCGTCTTATAAGCGGCAATACCGCCAGCGATAATCAGCAGAACGCGCTTGCCAGTGAGTGACGCGCCTGTGATCGCACCGGACTGAGGCGGCGTAACCTGCGCGGGTTCTTCCAGCGCGGTCAGAAGAAGCCGCGCTTCCTCTTCCATGGAACGCCCATTGCGCGCGGCGCGCACACGCAGCTTTTCTTTGGCGGCATTGTCGAGATTGCGAATAGTGATACTGGCCATTTGATTGCACCGGCTTATTGCAAGTGCAATCAATGAAATCATACTTCACGTACTCAGTCACCAAGAATCGTCTTTATACACACTGTCAAAGTGCGTGAGATCGCGCTGCTTTATATGTCAGGTGACTGCGTGATTTTATTAGCTAAAATCTCTAGCATCAAGGAGAAAAAATATGAGAGTTATCAAAATATACTTTATTTTAGTGACTCTATTCACAGCAACTAATGATGCTATTCCCAACACTATCCCCATTAGTTTAAATAGTTCTGTAGAATTACTCAACAAACTATACTATGGGCAAGTAGAAATTTGCGAGGCGGCCGCAAATTTTCTTAAAGAATCCGCCATTAAATGCTCAGGTGTCATGGTCCACGGACAGGAGGCGCAGGAGACTCACGTATGGATTCCATCTCAAAACGATCCACGAAAAGCCGTATCCTTCTCTTATTTGAGATATGATATACCTACCTCAAAGCTGTATAACCCGGCTGGCTTCATATACGATCAGTTTAACTCATCGGTGCTCGATTACTATTGTCTTTATCCTTTCGACGCAGATACAGTAAACACCGATTTCCATCCATCGTCTTCACACGGATGCGGGCTCTCTGGCACTGATTACAAGGAAAACGACTTCGCCTCGTGTCCAAAAGTCTCCGTCGCTACATCCGATGAATTCATCCAGAAATACCTAAAAAATCGAGAGCCCCAGCCACAACTTCGAGAAAGCTGCTCTTTTATTGCAGACAAAAAGGAAGGGTTCGAAGCATCAATCAATGTCCAAAAGGAGACTAAATCTCCATATTGGAATGAACTAATCATGAGCAACTGGACCGAAGCTGAAGCTAGAACTCTGCCAATAACGGCATTCTTCTATATATTCGGTAGCGACGCCGGTCGGCGCACAGCTTTGAGGTTTCAGGCGGATTATTGCAGCATGTACAAAAAGTTCATACCCGTCGTCAGTCTAGATTTTAAAAAGGAAGCTGATGCTTTTAAAGGTTCGCTTGACGATCAGCAACCTTGCCCCTGAAGAAATATTCCGCAAGGTCAAGCCCAAAGAAAACGGTTCCTGTTCAACCCAAAACATACTTAATCGCGATCGCAGCGAGCGCAATTGCAATCACTATTTGCGCGATGCGGCCCCAACGCGAATGCTTGGCTTCGGCGCGACCGATGGCTTCCGCCGTGGCTGCATCGAAGCGCAAGCCATTGGTGGCCATATCGTCCAGCGCAACCGAAACGCGCTCCACACGCGCCACCAGCTCCGGCGTTTTGCGGGTAAAATGCAGCAGGGAATAAGCGCTGTCCTTCGCATCGAGCAACATGCCCTGCGGCCCGAGATTTTTGCGAATCCAGTCACCGACAACCGGTTCCGCTGCTTTCCACATGTTGAAATGCGGATCGAGCGTGCGCGACACACCTTCAACCACAACCATGGTTTTCTGGAGCATCAGAAGCTCGGGCCGGGTCTCCATGTCGAAAAGCTCGGTCACTTCGAACAGCAGCGTCAAAAGCTTGGCCATCGAAATGGTTTCCGCCGGCTGGCCGTGGATCGGCTCGCCAATGGCGCGAATGGCCTGCGCAAAACTCGCCACGTCGTGCGTATGCGGCACGTAGCCTGCTTCGAAATGCACTTCCGCCACGCGCATATAATCGCGTGTAATAAAGCCATAGAGAATTTCTGCCAGGAAGCGCCGCTGCTGTTTGTTGAGCCGTCCGGTGATGCCGAAATCGACCGCGACGATGATGCCCTGCGGATCGACAAACAGATTGCCGGGATGCATGTCAGCATGGAAAAAGCCGTCGCGCAGCGTGTGGCGCAGGAAAGACTGGATCAGCGTTTCGGCAAGCTTCTTCAGATCGAAGCCCGCAGCGGCCAGCGCCGAAACATCCGACATCTTGGTGCCGTCGATCCATTCGAGCGTCAGCACATCGCGACCGGTCCGTTCCCAGTCCACCTGCGGAACGCGGAAACCTTCATCGCCCTTGATGTTTTCGGCAATTTCGGAAAGCGCTGCCGCTTCCAGTCGCAGATCCATCTCGATGCGGGTGGTCTGCTGCAATGTCTCGACCACCTGTACCGGACGCAGGCGGCGCGTGAAGGGCACATGGCGCTCCTGCATGCGCGCGACCATATAAAAGCCTTCGAGATCGCGGGCGAAACGCTGGCGAACGCCGGGGCGGATAACCTTGACCGCAACCTTCTTCGGCTTGCCGTCTCTCATGACTTCGGCAGGATGCACCTGCGCCATCGAGGCCGCCGCTATCGGCGCGTCGAAATGCAGGTAAAGATCGTCGATCTTGCGACCGAGCGAACCTTCGATACCGGCAATCGCGTCGGCTTGCGGAAAATAATCGAGACGATCCTGCAAAAGCTCCAGATCGGCAGCCACATCGCGCCCGACAATATCCGGGCGTGTGGCCAGAAACTGGCCAAGCTTCACATAGGATGGGCCAAGCTTGTTCATCGCCCGCGACATGCGCTCGGAGCGCTGCATGTGCCGCGCGCGCGGACGCGCCAGCATGCCTGCAATCTTGTGGCCGAAAGCCGGAAGACCGGACAATCCTTCGACCGGCAGCGCACTGATCACGCCTTCGCGTGTCAAAATCCATCCGGCCCGCGCCAACCGGAAAGCGGCGGAAAGATTACTCATGCGATAATGCCCGCCCCAGCGCCCCAGCCCGAATTCATGACAGGCACAATCACAGCTTCCAGCCCGAATGAAGCGCCGCAATGCCACCGGTGAAATTGCGATAGCTCACACGCTCGAAACCGGCGGTCTCGATCATGGCGGCGAAATCCTGCTGCTTGGGGAATTTGCGGATCGATTCGACCAGATAGCTGTAGGAATCAGCATCGCCGGTAATCATCTTGCCGATGCGCGGTATGGCCTGGAACGACCACTGGTCATAGACCTTGTCGAGGATCGGCAATTCGACCTCGGAAAATTCGAGGCACAGAAAACGCCCGCCCGGCTTCAGCACGCGATAGGCTTCTGACAGCGCCTTGTCGATATGGGGTACGTTGCGAATGCCAAAGGCAATCGTATAGGCGTCGAAACTGTTATTCTCGAAAGGCAGTTCCTCGGCATTGGCTTCAACGAATTCAAGATTTTCGGCAAGGCCCTTCTTGATCGCGCGCTCACGACCGACACCCAGCATCGAGCCATTGATGTCGAGAATGGTCACATGCGCCTGACGGCCCGAAGCCTCGACAATGCGAAAGGCGATATCGCCGGTGCCGCCAGCCACGTCGAGCGAGGTCCAGCCCGGACGCTTCGACGGCGCCAGCCAGGCGATCATCGCATCTTTCCAGACGCGGTGCATGCCTGCCGACATGAGATCGTTCATCACGTCGTATTTGTTGGCGACCTTGTGGAAAACGTCATTGACCAGGGTTTGCTTTTCGTTTTCGTCCACCGACTTGAAGCCGAACGAGTGTTCCATGCCACCTTGTGCGCCCACGCGGTCCGCATTGCCGTTTTGCTGGCTCATAGCTCATCCTGCTTTTTGAATAGTCTGACGAAAACAATTTCGGTTATGCATATAAAGCTTGTGCCGGACGATACAAGCACAGACGTTTTCCCACTACCCCTTTTGTGATCGCAGCTTGCGTTGGCGTTGAAAAATGGCCAAAGAGACATAAAACTGTGCGTGTGCGCTTGCCACGCGTTTTCTCCGGCGCAATCTGCCGCTAAAGTTCAAAACGATAAGAAGAAAAAGTGGAAAGATCATGGGCGTTACAGTCGTCAGCCATCCGCTTGTCCAGCACAAGCTTACCATCATGCGCAAGCGCGAGACTTCCACGGCCAGCTTCCGGCGGCTTCTGAAAGAAATCTCGCTTCTGCTTTGCTACGAAGTGACGCGCGATCTCGAACTCACCACCATGGAGATCGAGACCCCGCTTATGCCGATGGAAGCGCCGATCCTCGAAGGCAAGAAGCTGGTCTTCGCTTCGATCCTGCGCGCGGGCAATGGCCTTCTGGAAGGTATGCTCGATCTGGTGCCCGCAGCCCGCGTCGCCCATATCGGCCTCTATCGCGATCACGACACGCTGCAGCCGGTCGAATATTACTTCAAAGCGCCGGAAGATATCGTCAATCGCCTCATTATCGTGGTCGATCCGATGCTCGCTACCGCCAATTCGGCCATTGCCGCCATCGACAAGCTGAAGGAACGCGGCGCGACCAATATCCGCTTCCTGTGCCTGCTGGCCGCACCCGAAGGCATCGAACGCTTCACCAAGGCGCATCCGGATGTGGATGTCTACACCGCTTCCATCGATGAGCGCCTTGACGAAAAGGGCTATATCGTTCCGGGCCTCGGCGACGCGGGCGACCGCATGTACGGCACGAAATAGACTAAAACGTAACCAGACAGTAATCCGCGCCGGATACTTTGCCTTCAGAACGGGGTGAGCATGGCGCGGATTTTCTTTATTGTTCTGATGCTGGCGGGATTGGCCACGGCCTTTCCGGTTCTCTTCGAGAAATTCCAGTCGGCAACGGTCGAGCAAGCCGCGACGGCAAAACCCTCCCCATCATCCCAACAGAACCCATCCGCCTATAGCGGACGCCGTGCGCAGATTGCGCCGGACAGTCGCGGGCATTTCATCACCGATATCCGCTTCAATGGCCAGAACCTGCGCGGGATGATCGATACAGGGGCAAGCTCGGTTGCGATCAATGCCAGCACCGCCCGACGCATTGGGCTTTCGCTGCGGCCCGACGATTTCCGCTATCGCGTTTCAACCGCCAATGGCGAAACATCGGCAGCGCGCGCTATGCTCAACAGCGTGGAAATCGGACGCATTCGCGTGGAAAATGTCGAAGTGATCGTGCTGCGCGACGAAGCGCTGTCCGGCATTCTGCTCGGCATGAGTTTTCTCAAGCGCCTGCGCCATTATGAAGTAGCAAATGGCGCGCTCATCCTCACGCAGTAACCTGTTTCTCTGATAGGATGCGCGCTTGAGATTCTTATCGAAACGGAACCGACCATGACTGCGGACCAACGCCTGACCGAGCTCGAAATTCGCGTCGCCGAACAGGAAAAGACCATCGACGAACTGTCGTCCGTGCTGGCCGAGCAGTGGAAGCTCATCGACCAGCTTTCCAAGAAGCTCAGCGCTTTGACCGACCGTTTTCTGGAACTGGAAGAACAGACCGCGCCTGACGTGCCGGTCACCAAACCTCCGCATTGGTAAGATCATGCATCAGATAATCGACCTCGCCGACCGCCCCGACCTCATAGCTGCCTGCGCGACATGGAACTTTGGCGAATGGGGCGAATTCAACGGCGGAACGCTGGAACAGACCATCGCCGGCTTCCACGATCTCGTGCGAACCAACGATGGGCAGATCGCGCGCGCAGCGCTATCAGATGGAGAACTGGCCGGATTTGCACTGCTGATCGACAATGATCTGGAGACGCATCCCCATTTGAAGCCATGGGTGGCGAGCGTTTTCGTTTCGCCCGCCTATCGTGGTCGGGGCATCGCCAAGAGCCTTGTCCGGGCCATCGAGAAGGCCGCGGCAGAGCTTGGTCACGGCGAGGCCTTTCTTTATACGAACAAGCCTGACCTCTACCGGCAGATCGGCTGGGAGGATTACGAACAGCTCGACGGCGACTATGCCGACATGCTGATCCTGAACAAGAAAATCGCGCGATAGGATCGCGCGATTTTTTTTGAGACCGTTTTACTGTGCCAGCGGAATTGGGCAGCTCACGCCAGTGCCGCGCAGGCCACAATATCCGTTCGGATTCTTCGCCAGATATTGCTGGTGATAATCCTCGGCATAGTAGAACACCGGCGCATCTTCGATTTGCGTGGTGATCGGGCCCAGACCGCGCGCTGCCAGCGCCTTTGCATAAGCATCACGGCTTTTTTCAACCGCCGCCCGATCCGCGT
Source organism: Ochrobactrum sp. C6C9 (assembly GCF_022627935.1). Taxonomy (NCBI): domain Bacteria; kingdom Pseudomonadati; phylum Pseudomonadota; class Alphaproteobacteria; order Hyphomicrobiales; family Brucellaceae; genus Ochrobactrum; species Ochrobactrum sp. C6C9. The sequence goes on from NZ_JABXGB010000018.1 coordinate 90,109, forward strand.
CATCGAAAGTGTAGATCACCGACCGATAGGTCGTGCCGATATCATTGCCCTGTCGCATGCCCTGCGTCGGATCATGCTCTTCCCAGAACAGGGTCAGCAGCTCATCAAGGCTCACGACTTTCGGATCATAGACCACCAGCACCACTTCGGCATGGCCGGTCAATCCGGTGCAGGTTTCTTCATAGGTCGGGTTTGGCGTGATGCCGCCCGCATAGCCTGCCGCCGTCACATAGACGCCCGGCACCTGCCAAAACAGCCGTTCCGCGCCCCAGAAGCAGCCCATCCCGAACATGATCTGCTTGAGGCCGTCAGGCCATGGGCCTTTCAACGGATGGCCGGAGACGAAATGCGTCGCGGATGTAGGAATGGCTGTTGCGCGGCCCGGCAAAGCCTCATCCGTGGAGGGCATCTGTACTTTCTTGCGATAGCTGTCGAGGAAACTCATAGATTTCTACCTCCTGTGGCCCTGTAGTGGGATTGACTGTCAGGCCGTGAAGCGCCCCAGGGGGCGTCCGCGCCGATGACCGATCACATAGAACAACAAAGCGAGCACGCCGAAGAAGAGCCATCCCGGCTGCCCGAGCAAAGGAACACAGACCGTGTTCCAGAATGTAGCTCCTATATAGTGCGTCACGAGCGTTTCTGCATCGGCCAGCGTTTCCGGCGCGTTACGCGACCACATGGAAAGCAGCGGTTTGGCCACCAGCTTCGACGCGCCGACCGAACGGGCGCCATCGAGAATGGCGAAGATCACCGCCAATGCCAGAAAAACAACCGCGAAACTACGCAACACAAACCGGATCACGATTCCCTGCCCCAGACATTCAGGCACATATTCAAGCGCGTCGGGCACATCCCGACGTCGTTGACCTGGCCTTTTCATACCGCCAAATCCTCACGGAAGGAAGCCATTACGCCTCGAGCCATTGTGCCTCTAAATTATACACATAAATTTATCATTTAAAAACAGTTAGTTATGAGAGGATTGAGACTACCAGCATAACTCCTGCCGATTTGGCGCAAAAACTTGCAAAGAGCTATTGAACATATGCGTATTCTGGCTATATTGCGCGCCGCTACCGCATGTTGGCGAATAACCAGCGCCAGACGAAATGCGGTATCTCGTTTGCAGTCAGATTTCGCCGTTAACGCGGTTTTCCCCGACAGCAAGGCAGACGGAGAGGTGGCCGAGTGGTTGAAGGCGCACGCCTGGAACGCGTGTATACGGGAAACCGTATCGAGGGTTCGAATCCCTCTCTCTCCGCCAGTATTATCCCCCCTTCTTCGCTATCACGTTCAGGTCGCCATCACCGAACCATGTATGGCGCTTGCCGCCCATTCGCGACGATGCGCAGGCGGCTTGTTTCATGTGAAATTGGGATGCTTTTCAGCTGGAATGCTCGTGGCAAAAATGGCAGAGCGTGACATGAAACAACGTGATGGGGCTCAAACGGAGTCGGAAAACCGAATGCATCTTGTGAGACGAGCGATTTTGACAGGCCTCGCCTGCTTGTCCTTCGGCTTTTACAGTTCCGCGACTGAGAGCATTGCGCAAGCGGCGGACGGAGCTGTCGTAGCGCAAACCGAAAACGTCGACGAACAGCCAGCACCCGCAACGGACGGCTTCGGCCGGACGCAATTCATCCTGTCCGGCGACCCAATCGTACCGCCGCGCGCCTATAGCAAAGGAACCGACCTTCCTCGCGCTCAGGATTATGACGCCAATGAAAGCGGCACTATTTACGACATCCTGTTCATAGGGATCGAAAAGACAAAATGCAGTTCGAAATTCGCGGCTATTCCGGCCACGACCTGCAGCACCCAGCGAGCGGGCAGACAATGGAATTCCCTGTCGCCCAGTCAAGTATTGAGATCCGTGATCTTACCATCAAGATCGAGGAAGTGACGCCGGGCAGCCTGACATATAAGGTACAGCCCCTGAAATAGCGCAGGCTTTCTCACTTGGGGAACCGAAATACGCGTTACATCCGCTGTCAGTCGCCCGTGCGGCTCCCGCTCGATAAGCTGGGAACCGCACGTGAGTTTGGCTTTACTACGTCATGTTGCAGACCGGGCCAGGTCAGAACTTAATATTGAACGAGGCCTTGAACCCGTTTTGCCTGGCACCGCTGCCATACTGGCCGATATAGCTGAGACCGAGCGTCGAGGCCCGCGTCACATCGAAATCAAGCCCTGCTTCCAGCAAAGCCGTATCCTTGGCAATCGGCGCACCTGCCACACTGAAGGCATCACCGCCCGCGAAGGCCTGCGTTGAGGCCGGTATGATGTCGCCATAGGCATGGCGCCAGCCGAGCGAACCCTTCAGATTAACGGATGTTGATCCAAGCAACAGTGGAGCCTCCGCCCGCAGGCCGAGAGTCGTAAAGGTCGTGTTGGTCGTTTCGCTTTCGACATTCAATGCCGCAGCGCCACCCGTTTCTGTGAAAGCGTCCGTGCGCAATCTGATATGCGCGAGATTGGCGAACGGTTCGAAGGATGCGGCGGTCGTGTCGATCCGATATCCGACCTCGCCGAAAGCTTGGAGCGTGCGCGCATCATAATCGGCCTCCAGCGAGTTGGAGAGACCGGTAAATGCAACCGACCGCGATGCATCGAGGCTATGCCATGTCTGGATCAGCCCGGCGCGCAGTCCCAGCGGGCCCCACTGGTTGCCGCCATAGATGCCGAGATGCCAATTGTCACTCGTCGCAGCCGCATGTCGCTCCTTGAGATCGATATCCGCCCGGCTGTAACCGCCCGCGAAACCAAGGCGCCAGCCCTCTCCCAGCCCAACATCGAGACCGGAGATGAAGCCTCCTGTCGACGTAGAGACACCGGCAGCATTGGCATCTCCATCCTGCTCAACCCAGGAGCCGAAGCCTGTCGCCCAGAACCCATATTGCCCCAGGGATGCGCCATCGCTGACCGCATCAATTGCGGCAGACGCACGGGACGGTTCTTTTGTTTTCGCATAAGAAAGTGCCGGAACGTCCTTCGCTCCGACACTGGCAAATGCCGAGCGCAAGCGATTGTTTATCGCATCCGCCGCCAAATGCGATGTCTCGATCAAGCCTGTCTTAGTGGACGCATATCCATCACCGGACAGTTGGTCGAAAGCCTGCCTTGCCCCCGCAGCACCCAGAAAGGCGACAGAATTCGCAACCGGATTGCCCAGCCTCAGACTGTCGATTGCACCAGCGACAGCCCGCTGATTGTCTGTCTGCGCAACACTTGCAAGCGAAACTGCATTGCGCCCGATGGTCAGGAGAACATTATTCGCATCATAGCTGAGGCTTGGCGCGATGAAATCAGTCGATCCGGTCCAGGAAACGCTGCTGAATGTCGTGCCTGCAAGATTGCCTGCGGTCAGGATCGTGTAAGGCCGGTTCAGCTGATAGCCACCGAGCGTAGATACGGTCACCGCACCCGCCAGATTGGCGGTTCCGCCCACCTTGATCAGATCAGATCCGCCCTGCGCGTCGATTTCCGCCGCATAGACCGAAGACGATGCCAGCGTCAGGTCGCCATCGACCGACACGATGCCGACGGAATTGCCGGGCGTGATCGTGCCTGAGCTGGCCAGACCTCCGGCTATATGCCAGTTGCCGCCAAGAGTGGATGTAGGATCGACACTGACATCGCCACTCACGGTAATCGGTATCGCAATCGTGCCGCCACGGGTTGCAGAGCCCTCCGCAAGCAGGACATTGCCGCCGATGAAATCGCCTTCATCCCCAAAATCGAAATTGCTCTGGACGCCGGAAAGGTTTCCTTCGATCACCGATTGCCCCGCGAAAACCAGACTGCTGCCGCGTTTCGCCTCGATATGCGTGATCCCCTGAATTTGGCCCTTCCAGTCTGCGCCATTCTGCAGAGTCAGAACGGTGTTTCCTGCCCCGGTTTTAGCCTGCGTGTCGATAATATCGCCCGTGCTGACGGAGCCTGCATCGAGTTCGATATCGACAATGCCGCCGGAACCCGCTCCATTGGAACGATCCACCTGCAACAAGACGCCATTATTCTCTGTCGCAACGGTTCCACTGCGGAGGCGAATTTGCGCTACATCGTCAGCGCTGGCCAGAACAACGCCAATTGTCGGTCCCTGCGCAGTTTTAAGAACCGCGCCTTCGGCGACGATCGTGCCCGAGCCTGAAATAGCCAGAGCGGACGCTGCCTCGCCCTGTGCGGTGACACTGCCACCCATCAGCGAAATCGAACCGCCCGCCTGCGCCAAGGCCCCGGCAGCACCAGCACCGGAAGTCACAATCTGCGTACTGGTGGCCGAAATCGAGCCGCCTACCGTTCCCTGATCATTATTGGCCAGAAGCCCATGGGCCTGATCGCCGGTCGTCTGGATGGTTGAAGCGGAAAGCCTGATCGTGGAAGCGGATTCGGCGAAGGCGCCAAAGCTCGATGCGCCAACGGTTTCGACGGCGATATTCTCGGCATCGATCAGCCCCTCATCGACGGTATGCAGGCCGACAGCGAAACTGCTGGCCTCGGTGCGGATGGTGCCGCCAGTCAGAGAGACCGTGCCGGACGTGGTTCCGTCATAAGCGTAACCCGGGTGGTTGGTGCCGAATGCGCCCGCCTGCACGGCATGGGCATTGTTGCCTAAGGTCGTGATATCAGCGCTTGACGTAATCGAGCCGCCATTGCTGGCAAGCAGACCGTAATTGCGCAGACCATGGGTCGTGATTGAACCGCCGTTGAGCGTCACGCTCGCATTGTTGTGCGACTGGACGCCTTCGGAAAAGCGGGCCGCGTTGTTGGTCACGATTGCCACATCATTGGCGATGACCGTCGCATTGTCGACCTGAATGCCCCTTGCGTTGCTGCCCGAAGTGGTGATCGAACCGCCGTTCAACGTGACGGCGCCACCCGACAAGGCTTCGACGCCGTGCGCAGTAGCGCCGCTTGTCGTAATATTGCTGTGTGTCAGCAGAACCTGACCGCCGCCATCGACATAAGCGCCGGATGCATTGGCTCCAGCGGTCGTGATGCTGAGTGCATCGCCGGAAATCTGCCCGGCGACAGTGCCCATGTCATTATTTGCGATAAGGCCGAATGCCTTCTGGCCGGACGTGTTGATTGCCGAGTGCGATAGATTTATCGTCGACCAGCTTTCTGCGAACGCGCCAAAGCCGCTGGCGCCCGTCGTCGTGATCTGAACTGAGCCGTCAATCGTGCCGCCATCAATCGCATGCAATCCATAGGAACCGACGCCGTCAGCTGTGACAGCTACCCCGCCGAGCAGATGAATGAGCGAATGATCCATGCCATTCGCGTTGCTTCCCTTCGCACCGACCTGAATGCCATGTGCTTTCGGTCCCGAAGTGATGACGTTGATGTTCGACACGTTCAGCGTCGAAGCTGATCCGGCTGCGGTCGAGACAAGCACGCCCCATGCGCGCCCATTATTGGTCGTCGCCACTTCATAGGTCGCGCCCGAGCCGTCCAGGTTAGCCGTACTGCCCCCGGCATAACGGTAGGCTGCGCCGTTTACCACAACGCTCGTCGCCGCAGCCACTGTGCTCGTCAGAATGAGAGCCACGGCTGTTGAGCCCAGCACCCGCACCAGATCTTTTGAAATGACCGACATCATTGCCCCTAAATGCGCCCCTACAGCCCCCCGGCCCATGGCGAATAATCCAACAAATAAATTTAGCAATTCCGCAAATAAAATGCAGAATACTTACAGATCATACCAAATCCATATCTAATGTTGAAGATTCGTACAACGCAGAATACGCTTATATTTATAATAAATCGCAATTTTATGCTCATATATTTAATGAAATTGCACTTATATATTCAATATTACGATTATATAAATAATAAATTAGAAATTTATACATTTTATAATTATAAAATCGGAAATTAACTGCGCTCCAAATAGCAAAAAACATACCTCCCCAAGCATGCGCAAAGGGAGGCCGACACATCCAGAAAATCGCAATGAAAAGAATGGCTTTTGCAGGCCGGGCAATAAGCAGCCGGTCGATGCGAGGGCTCAAAGCCTTGAGCGAAAAGCGTAGCAATAGAAGCAGAACAGCCGGAGCCATAACGGCTCCGGCTGCGAAGGATCAGATCAGACCTTCTTCCTTCAGCGCTTTCTGCGCTGCAGGACGCGCCATGACGCGTTCACGCAGGGCGAGCGCCTTCGGATAGGCGCTGAGATCGACCTGCATCACAAAGCCCCAGCCAAGGACGACCGACGCATAAACGTCAGCCTGGGTCAGTTCTTCGCCCAGCCAATAGCTACGATCATCCACCAGCATGGCTTCAAACTGGCCCATGCGGCGCGCGATATTGGCAAGAACGCCTGCCTTGGCGTCTTCCGTCAGGTTCGGTGCAAACAAGCCGCCGAAGGCCGAATGCAGATCGCCGCAGAAGCCGAGTGCTTCCTGCAAGCGTGCGCGTTCCATCGTACCATAGGCAGGTTTGAACGCTGCGACATCCGAATGATCGCCGATATATTGCAGGATAGCGGCGTTCTGGGTGATCACCACGCCCGGCTCGATCTCCAGCGCCGGAACCGCGCCACGCGGATTGACCGCCAGAAAATCGGCGCCGCTGGCGGTGACCTTGGTTTTCAGGTCCACGGCTTCAAACGTGTAAGGCAGGCCGGTTTCGCTGAGAACGATATGCGGTGCGAGCGAGCAGGCACCGGCTTTGTAATAGAGCTTCACTGAAAGATGTCTCCGAAGAATTGCAACGCGGGATGTCTATCAGTTCCCGCTGCCCCTGCAATATTGTTGGGGGCAATTTTTCGTGTAGTCAGCCGATGCCGGAAATTCTTTGCGCAGATCTGTTTCGATCAGAAAAGCGACGCAATGCGCGCCGGCTTGGATGACGACATGCGGGGCACCACGACCAGCTTGTTGAACTCGCCGCGTTTGAAGGCGCGCAGGAAGCGCGGATAATCCCGGAACACCACGCAGCCATTGGAATCGCCGTTGCGTCCCAGCATGAATGTATGCGCCAGAAGCCCGTCACGATTGTAGCGGTTGTTGCCGTCAGCGGGCGTCAGGCGGATCGCTTCAACGCCGTGGAACAGCGCCTCGCGCATGCGCAGATTGTAGCTGTGCGGCGGCGTCGGGCCGCGGTTCTTCTGGTTCACATAGCTGGGGTTGTCACGCATGCGACCGATGCCGGAATGGGCTTCGAGCTTTTCCCCGCTCGGCAAATAGACGGTTGCAGCAGAAATATCGTAGATCGCCACGCGGCTGCGCGCAGCCTGATTGAGCAATGGGCTGAAGAGGCCCGGCTCAGGACTGTCCGTCAGGCCGCTTTCGGGCGCGTAGGCAAGCTGCGTCTTCGGACGCATGCGCGAGGCGCGCAGCGCAGGCTTGGCACCCGGCAAAGGCACATCATCCGGCACGAACATATCGCTATCGGTATCGTCGTCAGCCGCCATGTTCGTTTTCTGGTCAGGCGCGGATTGCGGCAACGGTATCGCCTTGCCGACCGGCAGATTGGGCGTGGCGCTTCCCTCTGCATCGGCTTCTTCGGCCTGCGACAGAGGCAAAATACCGGACGGGTTCTGCGGTTGGATCTGGGCCAGCGCGACAAGAGCGGCAGGCGTTTGCGGCGCGCTGGCGTAGCCAAGCGCGACAGCCGCTGCTGTGGCGGGTTTCGCCGCCGTGTCGCCCGTTTTATCCATGGCCGTGGCGGCTGAAGCAACTGCAACCGGCTCGGGCAGTTTAACCCGGTCGGCGCGCGGTTCGACCACCGATGCGACGTCTACGGATTTTGGTTCGATGACCGAATCCGGACCGATATCGGCAATGATTGGGTGGTCGTCTGTCACCTTGTTACGGCGCCAGTCGAGATTGGAATAGGCGCCATCCGCCGTATAGGCCTTGATGAAGCTCTCGCGCATCTTGTGCGATGGCGTTCGGGTCTGATCGACAAGGGCGAGCGCCTGCGGCATGGCCCCGGGCGCGCGCCGCATGACCGGCGCGACAGGTGCAAATGCCGGGATGACCGTTTCAAGCGCGCCGAGCGTGGTCAGCATCCAGCCACCGGCGAAAAGCCCTGTAACGGCAAAAGCCGTCAAGCGCGCAAAACCGCGCAAACTGAACGGAACGCTGATACGGCTGCTACGCGGAGCCGCATAGCCATACACTTCTGTCACACACGCCATGATACTAACCCGACTGGAATTCGACTTCGCGGCCCCACTTTCGGGCCCTCGCCTCGCATGGCAGTTCGGCAAAAAAGCGAACAGGACATGGCAAAGCAGTGGCCGAAGCAAAGCAGTGACCGCAATGGTCGCTTCCAGCATGGCGAATTATGGTAACCAAAGTCTTTACGAACGGCGTCCGTCTGATAATTCCTCTCGCCGAGAGGAACGCCGCATCAACCCGTCAGGCGATAAGGGGGCGGCGTATCGTCCGAAATTTCGGGGAATTCCTTGCCCTCGGTCACCGTGCGATTGCGCCCGCGATGCTTGCCGCGCATCAAGGCAAGATCGGCCCGGGACACCGTTTGCCATAAGGTTTCGTCGCGACGCAGCATGGCGACACCGAAACTGCATGTCACATGACGACCACTGGGCAGCGCCGCAAAGTCATGACGGGCAACCCGGTTGCAAAGTCGCTTGGCGAAGCGTTCGCAATATTGGGCGCTGCCCGCGACCAGCAGAACGAATTCCTCGCCGCCGACACGACTGACAAGCGCGTCCTTTCCGACCAGCGACTGCAGCAGATGTGCAAACTCGACCAGCACCCGGTCACCGGTCGCATGGCCCAACTGGTCGTTGATCGCCTTGAAATGATCGATATCGGCAATGATGACCGCATGGGTCGCGTCCAGCGGAGCCTGCGCCAGCGCGCGCTTTGCGCATTGTTCCATGCCACGCCGGTTGAGAAGGCCCGTCAACGGATCGGCATCGCGTTCATTGCGCAATTTGTCGATGATATCGAGCGCGGCCACCGTCAGAATGAACAGGCCGAGCAGCACGCCGCCCATCGACGCAGCCACCGTCACCCATGACCAATAAGGCAAGGACAGCAATTGCCTGGAACTCAACACATCATCGAGCATGATGATCGTGAAGACACTGCGCAGGAAGAAATGCGCCGCCAGCAGCACCAGCACCAGACGCAGCGCAGATTCCACCCACCGGTCGCCCGGCACACGCCGGGCATACACACACAAAAGAGCGGCCAGCGTTCCAAGGCCGATATTGGCAGCAACGACCAGATAGCTGTAGATCGCGCCATACCATGCAAGGAGGCCGACGACCGCCAGCGTCGAAATGGTGATCAGCGACGCGGTTCTCGGCGGAAAGCCGCGCCCAAGCCGCACCATTACCGCCTGACAGAACAGCCAGCCAGCCGCAAATTGCAGCAAGATTGCCAAAAGGAATGTATGGCGCAGATTGGGCAGAAACGGTGAAATCTGTACGAAATGCCCCAGCGAAAATGCTGCAAAGCTCAGGCCGAACAGCAGCATATGCGTCCGCCGCCTGTCGAGCACCCATAGACTCGACATCGCGACCGCAAACAGCATGATCAGCAAAGAGGGAACAATTTTCACGAGAAGCCGAACCAAAAATCGATTGAATTATAATTCAACAAGTAGTGGTGCCCATCTGGAAGTGCAATTGCACATATGAGTCAAATTAACTTTTGTAGCACAATTAATAGTTACAGAATAAAATATTCACTTATTTAAATAAAGGAAGCGCTAATATAAAATTGCAAACAATGACCTCCACGCAAAAGCTGAATTCTATTCTTAAATAGGCGCATAATGTTTATCCCCAGTTATTGATCGCGAAAGTCAAACAGCATGCGCTTGAAGCCATTTCCGGCCATTATTACCTGTTACTAATGCGAATGAAGGCTTGGTCTGGAAAAGGCTAAATGTCATCCTGTGCCCATGCTATTCGAGCGGGTCCGGCCTCAATCTGGCCGGTGACGCTCTGTTTGGAGAATTTCGATGCGCCACCAGTTCGACCTTTTTACTCCCGCTGCGAAGGCTGGGGAAGAACGGGCGGAGCTGCGTCCTGCCCGCGCGAAACCGAAGCGCGACATCGGCAAAGCACCTGCCTTGAACGAGGCGGAAATGGTGCGTCAGCTGAACGACAGCGGGCGTTATCGCATTTTGCAACGGCTCGATCCTCTGCCTGTGGTGCCTGATGCCGACAGAATGGCCTTCCCTCGCCTTGGCGTTGTCGTGGATACGGAAACGACCGGACTGAATGCCGCGCAGGAAGAAATCATCGAAATCGGCGCCGTCGCCTTCTGCTACGCCGATGACGGCTCGATTGGCGATGTCTGCGCCACCTTCGGCGCTTTGCAGGAACCATCAAAGCCGATCCCGGCAGACATTACCCGTATCACCAACATCACCGATGAGATGGTGAAGGGGCAGACGATCCCGCTGGCGGAGCTGGAAGCATTGATCGCCGATGCCGATCTGATCATCGCGCATAATGCCGGTTTCGACCGTCCGTTTCTGGAGCGGTTCTCACCGGTCTTCGCCAACAAGCCGTGGGCCTGTTCTGTCAAGGAAATCGACTGGACCGCACGCGGTTTCGAAGGCACCAAGCTTGGCTATCTGATCGGCCAGAGCGGGTATTTCCATAATGGGCACCGCGCCGAGGATGATTGTCAGGCGCTGCTCGCAGTACTGAAGGAACAGTCGGGCGATATGACGCCCTTTGCCGAACTGCTGCAAGCCAGCCAGAAATCGCGCCTGCGCATCTATGCCGAAAACAGCCCCTTCGAAATGAAGGACAAGCTGAAGGAGCGCCGCTATCGCTGGTCAGACGGTAGCGACGGTCGCCCAAAATCCTGGTGGACGGAAATCGGCGAAGACGAACTCGATGCCGAACTCGACTATCTGCGCACCGAAATTTACGGCTGGCGCGACGCCGAGCCGCTGATCCAGAAGCTCACCGCCGTGGACCGCTACAAGGAACGCGCGCCGCTCAGGCCCGGTAAATAGAAAAGGCCGCGTTCGCGGCCTTTTTCTTGCGACGCGGATGATTCCGTCTATGGGTAGCCGAAAATGGTGGGGCTCGAGAACCGGAGCGGAGTGTACTTAATGTACATGAGCACCGGAAGCACAGAGCGACGCCATTTGCAGGCAGCCAGAGGCGGAATCTAGAAAACCGGCCAAGGCTTCTGCGCTGGCCGCATATCTTCATAAGCCTTTGCCATCCGCAACACGCCCAGATCATCGAAACGCTGGCCGAAAATCTGCAGGCCGATCGGCAGGCCCGTCAATGTATAGCCGCAATTGATCGAGATCGCCGGTTGTTCCGACATGTTCATGGCGACTGTAAAGGCAATGTGTTCGAACGGACGCTGCGGATCGTTGATCGGCGATGCCCATTCCGCCGGATAGGTCGGCATTGGAGCAGTCGGCGAGATGATGAAGTCGAAATCCTTGGACGCGGCGAGCGCCGCATGGCGCATTGCGTCGATCTGCGCGAAGCCGGAATAGACCTCCTCGCCGTTCAAGCCTTCGGCGGTTTCGGTCCACTGATAGATGTAAGGCAGGATTTTCGCGCGGTTTTCCGGCGTCATCTTCTTCACATCGGCCCAGGAGCGCGCGCGCCAGAAGCGGTCGAGACCGTCGATCATGGTGCGATTGAGGAACGGCGCAACCGGCTCGATGATCGCGCCCGCATCGGCGAAAGCTTTCGCGGCTGCTTCCACCGCGGCTCGGGTTTCATCGCCGGTCGGCTCGCCGAAACCGGCATCGAGCCAGAGACCGATTTTCAGGCCCTTGACGTCGATATCAAGGTCCATCCAGTCAATGTCCTGATAAGGCAGGCTCATGGCGTCGCGACGGTCCGGACGCGACAGCACCGACATGTAAAGCGCGCTGTCGGCAACCGTGCGGGTCATCGGACCGGCAACACGTCCGAGAAATGCCGGATCAATCGGAATACGCCCGAAGGACGGCTTCAATCCAACGAGACCGCACCAGCCAGCCGGCAGGCGGATAGAGCCGCCAATATCGGTGCCGATATGCAAGGGACCATAACCAGCGGCACCGGCACTGCCTGCACCGGCGCTTGAACCGCCCGGATTGGTGCCGAGGTCCCATGGATTGCGCGCCAGTTTGTGGAAGCTAGACAGGCCCGACGACAACATGCCGAGATCGGGCATGGTCGTCTTGGCGAGCAGCACGCCGCCAGCCTCACGGGTACGGGCCGCAGGTGGGGCATCAGCGGCGGCAGGCTTCAGCGGCAGCGCCGCGCAGCCAAGCGGAACCGCTGTTCCCTCGGTCGCTATGTTTTCCTTGATCGTCAGCGGCACACCATCAATGGGGCCTGCCGGTTCACCCTTCGCCCAGCGCGCTTCGGAAGCTCTGGCCGCCGCCCTCGCAGCATCCGGGTCATAGGCCCAAAGCGCGTTCAGCTTCGGCTCATAGGCTTCGATGCGGGTGATGACGGCTTCCGTGACTTCGACCGGCGAAAGCGACTTCGCCTGATAGGCGGACACGAGTTCAACGGCTGACAAATCGGCAAGATTCGACATTGGATATTTCCTCAAATCACTCAGGCAATTTCAGTGTGGAATCGGATCGCCGCACGCGCTTGCGGCGACCGGAAAAAGGTTTTGGCACGGCATCGACCAGCGCCCGCGTGTAGTCATGTTGCGGATTGTCGAACACCGCATTGGTCGGTCCCTGCTCGACGATATTGCCACGATAGATCACGGCAACACGGTCGGTAATTGCGCGCACCACACCGAGATCATGGCTGATGAAGAGATAGGAAAGGCCGAACTTTTCCTGCAAATCCATCATCAGATTCAACACCTGCGCCTGAATGGAAACGTCGAGCGCGGAGACCGGCTCGTCGGCCACGATCAGCGCCGGTCTGGTGATCAAAGCGCGGGCAATGGCTATGCGCTGGCGCTGCCCGCCGGAAAACTCATGCGGATATTTTTCCGCCGATGCTTTGGGCAGGCCGACCGCTTCCAGCACTTCCGCCACACGGTCGTCGCGATCTTTGGCGCTCGTACCGCTTTCAAGCGACACAATCGGCTCGGAAATAATCCGCTTCACCGTATGGCGCGGATCGAGCGAGCCATAGGGGTCCTGAAAAATCGCCTGAAAGCCTTTGCGCGCCTCGCGCAGACCAGCGCGGTCGAGAGCGTAAATATCCTGCCCGTTGACGAGAATCTGACCCGACTGCGGACGTTCCAGCCCCATCACGGCGCGGGCCAGCGTGGATTTGCCGGAACCGCTTTCGCCAACGATGCCAAGGCTTTGTCCTGCTTCGATCTCGACATTGACGCCATGCAGAACACGCAAGGACCCCGGCCTCGAAAAGAAAGACGCGCGCGGAAGCTGATATTCGCGCACCACCTCGCGCACCTGCAAAATCATCTGGCTCATGAAACCACCTCGCCTTCACGCGGGTGCAGGCAGGCGGCACGATGCACGATGCCGTCATTCTCGGCGATGAAATCGAGACCCGGTATTGCCTTTCGGCAATCATCCTGCACAAAGGCGCAACGATCGGCGAAGGTGCAATGAGGCGGACGCGTCAGCGGATCGGGCACCACGCCGGGAATGGCGGCAAGGCGCTGGCGTTTGCCCGTCGCGTGACTGCGCACAAGGGCGGCGCCATGCGGCGAGGCTGCAAACAGCCCGCGTGCATAGGGATGCGCCATGCGTTGAAACACGGCTTGCGTGCGTCCGGTCTCGACGATGCGGCCCGCATACATGACGGCTATCCGGTCGGTCATTTCCGAAACCACACCGAGATCGTGGGTAATCAGCATCAGCGCCGTGCCGGTTTCGTCGATCAGTTCATCCATCAGATCAAGGATCTGCGCCTGCACCGTCACATCAAGTGCAGTGGTCGGCTCATCGGCGATCAGCAGGTCCGGCTCGCAGGCGATCGCCATGGCGATCATCACGCGCTGGCGCTGTCCGCCTGAAAGCTGGTGCGGATAAAGATCGAGATTGAAGCGCGGCGCAGGCAGGCCAACACGGTCGAGCAATTCGCGTGCTTTACGCTCCGCATCCGCACAGCTTTCGCCCAAATGCAGACGGCGGCCTTCGGCAATCTGCGCGCCGATGGATTTGACCGGATTGAGCGCCGTCATCGGCTCCTGAAAGATCATCGCCATGCGCCGTCCGCGCATTTTGCACAGTTCCGCTTCTGGCGTGGCGGCAAGGTCCTGACCGTCGAAGCGCAACGTGCCGCGCACACGCATCCGTTCCGGCAGCAGGCCCATGGCGGCAAGCGCGGTGATCGACTTGCCGCTGCCGGATTCACCAACGACACCGAGGCGTTCGCCACGGTTCAGCGTCAGCGTGATGCCGGAGACAATATCTGCGGAACGAGTGCCGAAGGGCAGCTCGACGGACATATTGTCCATTTCAAGAAGGGGTGCTGTCATCTCTGCCTCCGCACGCGCGGGTCGAGCACATCGCGCAATCCGTCACCCAGCATGTTGAGGCCCAGCACGGCAAACGTGATGGCGAGGCCGGGGAAAATGGCGAGCCATGGCGCGTCATAAATAAAGGTCTGTGCGTCGTTGAGCATCTTGCCCCAGCTTGGCATCGGCGGCTGGGTGCCAAGACCGACATAGGAAAGGCCCGCCTCGGCAACGATGGCGAGCGCGAACTGGATCGTCGCCTGTACGATCAGCACATGATTGATATTGGGCAGCACATGCAAAAGCGTGATCGATACATCGCCACGCCCTGCGCAACGGGCCGCCTGCACATATTCGCGTTTCCACAGCCCCAGCGACGCGCCGCGCGTGACACGGGCAAACACCGGAATGTTGAAAATGCCGATGGCGATCATCGCATTCACCGCACCGGGACCGAAGACCGCCGTGATGATGACGGCAGTAAGCAGCGCGGGAAAGGCGAAAGCCAGATCGGTCATGCGCATGACGAAACCGTCCACCATGCCGCCGCGTGCCGCCGCGAAAGCGCCCAGCGGAATGCCGATCCCGGCACCGACAAGCACGGCAATGATCGACACGGCGATGGAATTGCGCGCGCCGACCATGATCATGGAAAACACGTCGCGACCGAAATTATCCGTGCCGAACAGATGATTGAGGCTCGGCCCCTGCAACTTGTCGCGAAAATTCATCGCCGTCGGCGAATAGGGCGTCCAGAAAAAGGAGATGAGCGCCATCGCAACGAGGATAACCGTAATCAGCGTCCCGATGGTCAGGCTGCGGCTCAAAAGCACCGTTCGGAAAATGCCGGGCTTCGGCAGAATTTGCGTGTCGCTCATCGGCTGCCTCCCGTCGAAAGGCGCGGATCGATGAAGCCATAGACAAGATCGACGATGAAATTGACCGCGATCACGGAAGCGGCAAGCAGCGTCACCAGCGACTGCACGGTGACGAGATCGCGCTGCGCGATGGCCTGAAACACCAGCCTTCCAAGGCCGGGCAAATTGAAGACGTTTTCGATGATGATGGTTCCCGCCAGCAGAAAGGAAAATTGCAGGCCGATGATGGTCACGACCGGGATCAGTGCATTGGGCACCGCATGACGCCAGAGCGCGGACTTGCGCGTCAGGCCCTTGGCACGCGCGGTGCGCACGAAATCCTCACCCAGCGTTTCGATGACGGCGGAGCGCGTCACGCGGGCCAGAATGGCGGCAAGCGGCAGCGCCAGCGCCAGTGCTGGCAGAAACAGCGAGCGGATGCCGTTCCAGAAACCGCCTTCCCAACCCGCGAAGCCCGAGGCCGGAAACCAGCCGAGCTGCAAGGCGAACAGCAGGATCAGGAGCAGGCCGAGCCAGAAATTCGGGATGGCGACGCCGACCTGCGCCACCCCCATGGACAGCACATCACCAGTCTTGCCGCGCTTCGAAGCCGCATAGACGCCGACCGGAATGGCAACCGCGACCGACAGAACCATCGACAAAAGAGCCAGCGGCAGCGTGACCATGATGCGCGGTCCGAGCAGTTCGCTGATCGGAACGGAATAGGTATAGCTCGTGCCGAAATCGCCTTTAAGAAAACCGCCGATCCATGTGAGATAGCGCCACCAGATCGGCTGGTCGAGGCCGAGCTGCGTATGGAGCGCGGCCAGCGTTTCAGGCTGCGCATTGATGCCGAGGATGACCGCTGCCGGGTCGCCCGGCAGCACCTGCATCAACAGAAAGACGATGACGGAAGCCGCAAGCGTCGTCAGCAAGAGCGAGACCAAACGCCCGGATATATAAGCCAGCAAAACGACCTCCTTGAAAAGACGGATATCCGCTTTCCACATTCCAACTCACCATACGCCCTCCCCTTATCTTTATGGGGCGCACGGCATTCGTTATGATATCCGCCCCGTTGCCAAAGCGCCGGGGCGGAGGTTTTTATTCGGCCCAGTAAGCCTGGGTCAGATCGTCAGCCGGGATCGGCATGTTCTTCCACAGACCCTTGACGTTCTTATTCCAGACGCCGATTTTCGGCAGCGCATAGAGGAAGACATTCGGCTCGTCGGCGGCCAGCTTTTCCTGCAACTTCTTGACGAGTTCCAGCTGTTCCTCGTCGCTGCCAGCCTCGGCATAAGACTTGTAGAGCGCCTTATAATCCGGGTTATTGTAGTTGAAGTAGTACTTGTCGCGGGCATAGATATCGAGATCGCGCGCTTCGGTATGGGCGATGATCGTCGCGTCGAAATCCGACCGCTTGAACACCTGATCCAGCCACTGCGCAAACTCGATCGGCACGAGATTGACCTGAATGCCGACCTCGGCCAGCATCGCCGCAATGATCTCGCCGCCACGCCGCGCATAGGCCGGTGGCGGCAGCGTGATGGTGATCGACGTGCCCTCTGGTACGCCAGCTTCTTCCAGCAGTTGCTTCGCCTTGGCCGGATCATAAGGATAGGTCTGCGAGAGATCGACATAGCCCGGATCGACCGGCGAATAATGCGAACCGATCGGCGTGCCGAAACCGGAATAGGTGCCTTCGATCAGCGCCTTGCTGTCGATGGCATAGGCCAGCGCCTGACGCACCTTCACATTGTCGAACGGCGCCTTGGCATTGTTCAACGACAGGATGACCTTGCCCGCCGTATCGCCCACTTCAACCTGCAACTTGTCGTCGCTCTTGAAGCGGCTGATCAGCTCAGGCGCCTGGAACATCGGGAACACGTCGATGTCACCGGCAAGAATGGCCGCTGCCGCTGCCGACGGA